>NZ_JBSWYB010000005.1:0-196218 GCF_056160905.1 Leisingera sp. ABD4_442
CGGGAACAGCCTTATAAAATGGGCGTTCGGCCACATTTTAAAAGGCCATTTTCTGCGCCAGCAACAGGGTGTTTTTCAACAGAATCGGGACCTTGCAGCCATTCGCTGCGGCTGCAGCTAGGGCAAGGTCGAGAGTCCGCTTTGCCTAGGAGGCGGAGGTTGGTCAAACTCACCACCGCTAGACGCCGGGAAACCGCAGGCGATTTGCTGTGCCTGTGCCACGCATATCTGTAACGAGGCCCGCTCTCTTTAACCTGATTTCAATGGCCCGCTTCGAGGCACCAAAATGGTCCGACAATGCAGTCAATATTTGATTATAGGGTGTATAGTTACAGGGCTGATCATCAACGAAGATATAGCCGAATCCCCTGTCATTGACATTGAGTTGCCGTCTAAGCACTTTCACGGCGTGCCGAAATTGTGCCTCTGGTAGAAGCAGCATAGAACCAAAGAGATTGGCCTGATATTCGAGCCGGTCGTAGTTGAAGGCGTCTTCCGTTTCCGTTTCAATAAAGAGGTCGCGTTCAACGATTGACTCTGAACGCAGGTACTTATCGTGCTCTAAGAGAAAGTGGCCGATTTCATGCGCGACTGTGAATCTCTCGCGGTTTCGGTCGTCATGTCGGTTTACTTGGATCGACCTATTGCTGAAGTTCGCTGATCCCAAGATGGTATTCTCATCTGAGTCCTGAAGCACTTGTTCTGAATACGACAAATCAAGAGCCAGAAAAGCGCAAAGTTGCTCAACATCAACTTCACCACCATCATAACCAGCTAGGGTCAAGATCTTTTGAGCAGCCGCTTGGATCTCTGCTTCTGGCAAAAAAGTTACAGACTTAGCTTGATGGTCTTTGGTCTTGCTTGCTGTATCTGACCGATCTATCTGAAAACTATACAGCATTTGCTGGAACGAGCCGAAGTATCTACCATCGCTGCAAGCAGAGAACTTGAGCGACTTAGACCTTCTGGGACCGTCAATCATCTGCTTTTGTACGAAGCGGTTTTCTGCCCAGGCTCTGCCAGTGCGATCAGCAATTACATCGACCCCGTTAGCGTCGAACTTTACGATACCAAGCCGTCTACTCCTGGCGATACTTTCGGCACCTGACTGCAAACGCGAAGTAGTGACGATCAAGCCCTTGGCAGCATGTCCAAATATGCGTCCGATCTTGTCGGAGAAATCAGTAATGTCGCGTTCTTGAACGGGATCCTTATGGTTCTTGCACTCAAAAAGTACAAAAAGGTGGGGTTCTCGACGGCCCGAGCGACGAAGTTCGACTACTACGTCGAACTCAACATCTCCACCTCGTTCTTTGCAGAAGTATTTCTTTTTCTTATGCACTTCGCAGAGTGCAGCCGGATAAGCATCGAAAACCAGTTCCTCTCGATCCAGTTGATCTTGCAAATAGCCAAAAAGCTGGTCTTCGAGTCTATTGCCCTTCTCAATCGTGCTCATAGTCTGCCATTTGGCCATACCTGCCATTTGCCGAGTCGCAATGACTGCGCTGCCGCATTTTTAAACTTGCCCCCTCTGAGGCGGAACAACTATATTTAGTATTCATACTCGAAATCTGCTTCAAGGTCGTCGATTGCCTCATCCTCATCGAATTCAAGCAAGTCAATGTCGAAATCTTCCAGGAAATCTAGGCGAAGAATGTTAGCTCTGGTGTTTTCGGCTCTTCTGACACGAAGTGCGGATCCAATGGATGAAAAACCGCGAGACGGATCGAAGAATTTGATGTTTCTTTTCAACAGAAGTGAGAAGAATGGATCCTGCTCAATGAAGGTTCTGTCTGTGAGCGGGTTCGTTCCGTTGCGCACAGTTTCATAAGCAAACAACCACATCGGGCTCCTAAGGCCTTGTAACGTAAGATGCCTCTGCCAAACACTGTGGTCTATTGCACCCACGACCATGCCATGATGGGCGGCATAGGTTACCATCAGAGCTACCATCGAATTTTCAATTTTAAACAGGGGAGATATCTTGTCCGAAGACACTTGCATCTCAAGCCTTATGATCAAAAGCAAAAGCCAGATGATTTCACCCGTCCTGTTTTCTTGCGCCAGCTCGGGAAGCCGGCGTTCAAGAAAGCCCGCAAGTTTTACTCTATCAACGTCGTTATGTTCAACTTCGCGCAGGATCAGTATTTCAACGAGGAAGGAAACCAGTGTTGAGTTGCGCCGGTAAGCATTAATGAGATGGCTTTGCACCCCGCTCCACTCATTGGCATTTACGAATGAAGACCGCGCATTCTGGAAGGCGAACTTTTCGACATTCAACTCAGGGTGTTCATTACAGATCCTTCCTGTCTCGTAGAAGAAACGAAGAAACGAGTTAGTCGATCTATCGGTTCGTGGAAGGTGTGCCAGTGCTACTTGCTTCCAGCCTGTTGGGAGGCGCTTTGATGTGAGATGAACTTCAGATTTATCGTTGTTGAGCTCTAGTTCGAAGTTTGCAGCGGCTTGCCGTACAGCTGCGATAACGCTGTCGCCGGATTGCCCCCTATCGACGGCTATCGTGTAATCGTCGATGTACCGCGAGGCGTCTTGGTTCTCAATTTGGACAAACTGTTCAAGCTCGCTATCTATTGCAGAAGCAACGACCTCCGCAATTAGCCGAGACGTGTCAGGGCCAACGGGCAATCCGATTGTCTGCCCATCCTGAGCATTGCGGCAGTATAAGTCCAAGAGGTTACCGAAATGGTGGTTTTGACGATTTTGCTTTGCCCATTCTTTCCCATAAATAGCCCATGGAATTGCGTGCGTATAAACTGAATGGAAAAACGCTCGTATGTCTGCTGCTACATACCTTTCATGCCTTGTTGCTAGATTGACGCGAAAATCGTCACGCAGGTCAATGTTTGGTCTGAACAACGCACGGCTGCCTGCCCAGTCGAACACTAAAGGGGAGGCGCTGATTTTTGATCTTCTGGACGCTGATCTGAGTTGTACGAAATTGTCAGATAGCACTTTCGATATTGCGAGGTAGGAGATTGGATTAATAACAGCGTGTTTTCGGTCATCCCTGCCATACCTTGGAAAATAGAACCATGAAGGTTCAGAAACGAATTGCTTGGCACCTGAAAAACGCCTTCTTGGCGGAGCAGGTATGCTTTCAATTGCAGTCCACAGACTTTCTCTATAGCGGGCGAGGTCATCTGAAACGAAGCAAGGCGGCAGTTCGGGCGCAAAAAAGCCATGTGAAATTAAGCGCTTGAACCTTTGCGTCTTCGTCTTGGCAGTCATTGAGGCTTACCGAGTTGATTCAACTTGTGAGGTACTGTCACGAAGTCGACATGGATACGCAAGGCAAATGTGTTGGCCCTGATATCTTAGCTCATTAACAACACAGCAGTGTTTACTTTTTTCACGCAGCAAACAGCAAGTTTCTGCCCATAGCGAAGTGCTGCATACGCACAGACCTGGAAGATGATCAAAGGCGGCTGTGGGCTCGATCCGGTCGCCTAGTCTCGCCGCGGCATAATGTAGGTGCGAGCTCCATATTGCTCCTGTCCGCAACGCGGCTATACATTAAACATGAAATGGATCGCCCTAGTTACTGGAATACTCCTGATCTTTGCAGCTTGGCTGATCGTCCAAGTCGGCAAAGGAGTACTTTTCACCTATAGCGGCTTCGAAGAATGGGACGACACATTTTTAGCAGCATATAGAGACTGCTGCCTCATGACCGATTTACGCACGGCAGCGCCGTTTGGTTTGCTTGGTGTCGCCTTGCTTGGTTTCGCCGCGTGGAAGTTCGCACGAAACTAACGGTTACGGACGCAGCTACATTACCAATATTGAGACGGCCGGTTTTGCCGCTCTGCGGCTTTTTGGTCGACAGGTCTCAAACGACCGCTTTGCACCGTTCACGCCCTGCCGCACATGCAAAGGACTGCCAGGTGGTCAGCGTCCGCTGTGGGCTCTTTCTGCCCCCCACAGAGCTTTCCTCGCAGACACTGTGCGCGCCTAGTGTCTGCACACAGTCAGTCATCACGACCGACATTCGTCATTGCACACATCAAGCTATCGACGACATCATCTGCGCCGTGATAGCCGACTTTAAGCCCATCCAGGCCGACTGAGGCGTGAAGAATTACGGGCGCCGGCGTTGTCTTCGGCTCCTGATCAAACCAGTTCTCAAAATTACCAGTATCGCGATCAGAGCCGTTCTTGACCAGCACCGCAAGGATATGATCGTGCAGTTCTTGCCAAGATTTCAGCACCGATTTGTCAGTCATTTCGCTTCCTCGAATCATACTTCATTGCACTTCGATTGGTGCAATGAGGATTACGCAACGCCGCAATCAGGTTGAACTTAGGCGGGACAAACCGTGAATTGGGCTATCTTGCGCTAACGGTTGCTGAACCACTGTTAGCGACCATAGCCGACATCGGTCTGGAGTGACTACAAGATTCGAACATATCGAAGCACAGCGAGGCGAGTGTAAAGTCCGCCGTTCAGTCGATGAAAATTAGAAGTTCGGATCGATCATACCAAACACTGACAAAGCAGACGGACGGAAGTTCCAGTACCTTCTCGCTCAGTTCACATCGCACAACTCCAATCCCAAGCTTCGCGCCTTAGAAACTTGACTTGAAAAGAAGGCACCACAAGAAGTGGTAGCGTCCGGATTCCAAAACGCCCTTCGGTGTTCTTGGTCGTGCTGAAACGCTGCGAACGGAGAAAGTTGACCGTAACGCTCATCGACTTCTGGCGAAACCAGAGACGTTTTTCCATCCCTTAACAGCAGGCCTATCAAACTATGCGCGTTGTAGAACGCAATCGCAGGCTCATAGTTGTCAAGAAAGATAAACTCAACACTCGGGTAACCATCCACGGGCTGATATTCCGTACCAGTGTATGAAGAAGGAAATCCGGATTTGAGCGCATCAATCTCGACAACTTCGTCGTCAAAACTGCACCTCAATCGTTCAAGATCCGGTGACACTGCAATACAATCTGCACGAAAGGCTCCGCATTTTAGGTTGCGGCGATTTTTCGAATTTGAAGGCCACACCAATTGGGCAGTTATCATTTCCAACCCGAAGTAAAGGGTGTAGTTCTGCGCAATTTGGACATCACTATCGCTTCCGAGTTGAAAATTCAGGGTATCTGGTCGGGTTCCGTCCATAAGCGCTTGAACATATGAAACTACACACCGCCTTCGATAGTCGTGATCATGTCTCAACCTGTACAATCGAAGCTTAAGGTATTCAAAAGTTCGATCCAACCCGACTTCATCGGCTTGACTTGCCTCAATCGCAACGCCCATTCGCGAAATCCGAGCGGCAAGCCCATAATCATGAAATACATAGTTACAAAGAAAACCCAAGGCGACATCGCTGTCATTGAGGTCTTCATCGAGCAACTCCAGGACACTCTTAATGAACTCAAACCCCCTCCAATATACTGAGTAATCTGGTGGCTTCGCCTGCATTACGTCCAGTGTCGCTGCAAACTGTGATTTCTCCTTATTTCGCTCATGAGTTAAGAACTCTCTTAGGTGTGAAAGCATGAGTTCCTGCAAGTCACTAGAAGACGAATTCAACATTCGACCCTTAAATTCACGTTGGAGAAATAGCTTTATGATATAAAATGGAATAGGCGTCATCACCTCGGAATATCCGGGTTTAGCGAGACATTCTCCAAAAACTGCTAATCCTTCTGCGAGAGGTTGAAGCAACGCAAGCGCGGCACTATGAGCTACTCTATTTGCACATGAAATATTCTCCAAGCAAGCCAAGTCTTCTTCGCTGGACTTGCAAAGAAGCCGCAGGTTCGCTCCATACTGCGCAGCCACTCTTGCTGAAAGGATAACAGCCCCGACAATACTATCAAAACAATAATGATGAGTCGCTTCGTGGACGAAATTTGACAAGAAGCTGGTTGGAAATGTTCCATCGATGAATTCTCTATAAACTTCACCTTTCGATTTTATCTCCGGGAAGCTCACAGCGCCTGAGCAAGGATACATCCATGCTCCATCCTGAGAAGCATAGGCCGCTGGTAACGGGCACAAAATTGCGTCCTCAATGCTCGTTCCATACCATGACATTAGACCGTCGCCCTCCAGTTACCTTCGTTCGATTCCACAAATTCCTTTGAACTCCCGTCTCCAACCGGGTACTGTGATAATCTCCTTAAAGTTGCTTGAACATCCTCACCCTTCAACTCGAGGCGATCAGCGATCTCAGCACACGTGACACCACTATTGGATTTCAGGGACTTTACAAAAAGAAGCACTTGAAGCTCCTCATCACTTAATACTGCCCCCTTGTCCTTCAATCGAATAAAGACCTTTAGAAGTGAAATCGTAATTCCTACCTTTGCTGCCAAGAGTGCATGCGAAGGGACAGCTACCGCAAAAAATCCAACAGAGGCCGCAGTTTCAACTGAATTTGCCAGCTCCTCTAGGAAATTCAGGTCATCACGCCTAATAACGTACTTTCCGAATACCGCCCCAAATGCTCCTTCTGGGGTGGTATTAGTTTTAAAATCCTTATCTTCGTCAATACACTGCGCAAGCTGCTTCGAAAAGTCAGGCGAAATCTTTGAGAACCCCGAAATTGAAGAAGTTATGGTGTCCATGGAAACTCCGTACGCAAGTGTTGCACTATGGCTGCTCACAGCGTCTTGCTTCTCAAGCAACAATGGAGAAGCCTGCAAAAACAACCTCAGAGTGTTCAAGCGAACCGCTTACTATGTAGCGCGCCTGGCTTCAAAGACCAGTACGAGGAAGTGCGCTCGAAATTGCCAATGACATGGGTCATGGAGGCGGTATTCTTATAGCGGCAAGAGTGTACAGACAGCGGTCGTCGGTGCATCGGGCAACATCAGGCGCTTCGGGCTGATTCCGTTGAAAAAAGGTGTTGGTTTTTGCGTCCTGCTACGATTTATCGCATTGATTTTCCTCGGATGTCGGAGGCCCGCGTGCCTCGCGCTACCGCAACTTTCCCCATCGCCTTGAGCTTGGCTAGTTTCCGAGGATTTTAGGCGATGGCTGCGAAGGTGAACTCATCCTGGACACCAATGGGGACCCAAACTCGGAGGCGTCCCAGCCCAAGAATGCGTTTAAGATGGGCGAAGAGCACCTCAATCTTCTTGCGTCGCCTTCTGGCAGTTGACCTATACTCAGAGGCTATGCATTGGCGGAGAAGTCCGGTTCTGGTTTCCTTCTCAGAGGCAGCCGACTGTAACCTCCCTGGGGCCCCTGGTTCTCGAGTGCGAAGACTGTACGAATAGCGTGACAAGCCTCGCCTCAATTTGAAGTAGCACGACCGAAGCTTGAGTTTGACATAGAACGCCTCAAACAGAGGCGGTGCGACATGAAAACGGCCAAAATTGCCGTGATTTCATCCCCCAATGGGCGGGCTTAAGCTGTCTTCGCCTACTATCGCTGCAGGTTGGAAGCGTCGTTAGCGCTACGCCTTTTGTCGAATTCGTTATCAATCGGCTCGGAAGCGTTCACCAAGCCCTCAATGACTTGGTCGACCTGCCAAACCGCCAGAGATGGGAATCTTTTCTTAGCCTTTGATGAGGTCGTGAACTCCAAAGAACTCGCCACCCAAGTACACGCCAAAAAATTGATCATAACCAAAAAAAGATACCGCCATGATGGAATTTAAAAAGGAGAGAATTATCTTTACACGGGAGGGGTTTTCTCGAACTCGCCGTTCAAGAGACCCTCTGCTAAACAACGTACGCCTTTTGCAGATGTCGTAGCGATCCTTGGTGGAAGGCAAGACGAAAGTGAAGTTTAAGAGGGGAGGGTTAGTCGATGACCTTTGGAAACGTTAGTTGTGGAATTTTCGAAAAGTTACCTGCTGGCAGCTTTGTGGTATTGGCCGCTGTTTCGATTGTCTCACTAAGCGGTTGCGCGGAGCTGAGCCGCCCAGCGAACCCGGTCATTTCTTCCAACCTAAATGAGGATGTCAGCACACTTACGACCCGCGCTGAACGCAGAATTGTGATTTCACAATACGATAGAAAGGCCGACCGATACAATGTTTGCGCTGAACCGTCACCTGACGCTATCGAAGCTGTAGCCGCCAGCATAGAGCGATCAATAAGTGTTCAAGCAAGCGCCGGGCGGGAGGCCAGCGCGGAATCTCTGCAACAGCTCGCGACAGCTGCTGGAGCGACACTACGCAAATCTCAAGGACTTCAATTCTTCCGTGATGGAATATTTGCTCTCTGCCAAGGCGGTATGAATGGCATTGAGGACCCTGACGACATAATTACGGCCTTTGAAAACCTAGTAAAGGTGAGCGAGAGGCTGATCTTAGCGGAACTCAAGACAAAAGGGTGGAACAATCCAACTCAATTGCAGACCGTAAACGCTCCCGCGCTGTCGCAGCCTCCGAAAAAGCCAGCTCAGGATGGTGGAGCAAAGTCGTAAGTTAACGCAAAAATGGCTCTTCTGAACCAGGCGTATGCAGACATAAGCCGCAGAACACTCTTGGATTGCGTAGCGAAACTTCAATTCTTCACGCTTGAAGTTGGGCTTCGGTAGTTTCTCGCCCTGATCAGGATGTTTCGCGCCATTTTGAGCGTGAGTAAAACCGACTGTGCTCAACCCCGACGGCGTTCCCAGTACCGGCGCTCTTGGGCGCAGGCGTCCAAGCGGCGTCGCCATAAAAACTTAGATTTACTGCTACAACCAGAACATTAGTGTTACTTCGGATTGCATTAGGCATACGTCAAGCCCTCCATCCAAGCATGACATGGATCGTGCAACACTTTCTTAGAGTCCGAACGCAAAGCACCTCGATCTGATTAACTCCACCAGATCCAAGTTGGGCAGGTTTAAGCCCGACTATGGGCCCCCTTGCAACTTTTCTTTAACAAGTCGGCATTGCCGGAACCGAAAGAAGCTACTCAACGCAACCATGTTTTTCTGATATTGTCATCGCGTAAATGTTGCAGAGGGGGCCCGTTATGCCGAAGGTGATTTCGCTCGAAGAATTACAGAAAATGCTGGAAGATCCGTGTGTTGATGAGGATAAGATTGCTGAATACTTGCTGCCTCAAGATAGCTTTAGCGGTTTTGATCCGTCATTTATCCCGAATCCCGAGTTCGTTGAAATGGGCCGGGAAGAAAGCGGCATGGCAATCGGCAACTGGATTTGCCGGCGCCGCAGAAGGGCGAAATTCAAGCGAAGAGTTCGGAGGGGAGAAGACCTCCCGGTTATTGTCAGTGAAGGTGACAGCTGGCTTCAATTTCCATTTTTTATCAAAGAAGTAATAGACAACTTAGAGGACGATTACCTGATCTGGAGCTGCGGCGCTGCTGGTGACACCGCGCGAAACATGATCTTCGATAACCCGGAGTACATGACCGCTCTGAATGAACAAGCAGACCGTGTTGACGCCTTTCTGTTTTCTGCCGCAGGGAATGATGTCATCGGGGAAGATGAGACTGGTACACCTGTTCTAGAAGCACTGTTGCATCGCCCCTCCTCTACAAGGCAATCCGCGCGTCAGCTCATCAACAAGAGTGAGCTGAGGCGTGTTTTGGACGCTCTAAGAGACGGTTACCTGACGGTTATCCAAACCGTTCGCTCTGATGAACGCTTCTCAGACCTTCCGATCATCATTCACGGTTACGACTACGCTCTGCCGTATCCGGCAAGCAGAAACGACCAACGCAGTCCGATCTACGCCGCTAAGGACAAATGGCTCGGGTCACCCATGACCTCGAAGGGGATCAACGACCCTGTGGTCCGGAAAGAAATTATAGAACTCCTGATCGATGCCCTTTACGAGATGCTGCAAAGCGTTGCTGGGACAGACCCCCATGTGCACTTGGTTGATGTTCGCGGGGTCCTAAAGAAGAGCAGCGATTGGAACGACGAAATCCATGGCACTTCAAAGGGCTTCAAGAGGGTCGCTGAACGCTTCCGCCTCGTACTTGCATCCGTGGTACGTGAGAGAGCGCCGGAAGCAACAGTTTTCGAAAGCAGTTCAGGGCAGACCTACATTGATGTCGACATAAGTGACCTTTCGGTCCTGAACCGGAAAATGCGACAGGCAGACCCAGGCGTTCTTGGTTTTGGGAATGTCGAAAAGTTTGCGTCTGGCTTCACTCGTACGAAGGATCGCATTTCCGATAGATCGATACCAGAAGTTGCGATTGGCGAAGATGACTCTCTGCCCTACCGCTTTTTAATGCAGGGCGCTGAAACCGGCAGAGCAGTATGCAAAATCATGTGTCAAGGAACAAACTTCCGCAACCAGACCGGCCGCTGGAGCGGAACCGGTTTTCTCGTCGCTCCGAACGTCCTGTTGACGAACCATCACGTCGTCAATTCTCAAACGGTCGCTGGTGCTGCACAAGCGGTGTTTGACTATTACGAAGAGACGCCAGGCATCATGGCAGCAAGTTCTGTGTTCACCCTGGATCCCAACCGCTTGTTCCTTGCGAGCCCGTTTGAAGAGCTTGATTACTGCTTCGTTTGGATCAACGGCAATCCGCAGGAAACATATGGAATTATTCCCCTATGGAGGGGATCTTTCATGGCTGGACCTCAGGCAACAGCTAACATCATTCACCACCCGCAGGGGCATCCCAAAAGAACATCCATCAAACAGAACCGGGTTGTCGACCTCGGCTTCAATGACGTTCTGATCCACTATGCGGCAGATACTGAGCCAGGAAGTTCCGGCTCCCCGGTGTTTACTGATGAATGGCGTTTGTTTGCCTTACACCATGCTTCCAGCGGAGAACTGCCTCAGCACATAAAAAAACAGCTCCAGCGGGAGATTGGCCCGGATACTCACGTACTCAACGAAGGCATTAAAACCTCCGCTATTGCTATTGATATTGACCGGCGTGCGGAGCATGGGCACGACCGGTCGACGGCCAGGCAAGTGCAGGCCCACTTGTCCGGCACCGATTCACGAACCGGCTTCTTTGGCACCCTGGGCCGCGACAGCCGGGGGACTGGCGTCGAAGCAGTGGTCAACACATACCTGGGAGCGCCAGGTGACATCGACATCGCTTTCTGGAACGTTGAATGGTTCAACCGTCACTATGAAGAAAAGGCCGATGATGTGGCCCGGGTCGTTGCAGACCTAAACCTCGACATCTGGGCTTTCGAAGAAACGTCGCCCCAAGCTACTGAATTTCTGGTTAAACGGCTGCGCAAAGAGTTCGACCTTGATTTTGACTTCGCAGCGTCAGAACCCAACGCCTCTTCCGGCAAACAGACCACGACAGTGATCTGGAACAAGAAAACCGTCGCAGGAAGGAGGCTGACCTGGCCCAGAGAAATTCACAACCTTCTGAAACTGCGGAGCGACGACTCTGGTGCCAATCGCTTTGAGGCTGTCGAAGGAAAAATCTTTGACCGCTACCCAGGTCTTTTCCATTTCGAAGCACTGCATCAGGAGGCAGGCGCCCCAAGTTTCGACTTCAACCTTGTTCCGGTGCACCTAAAGGCCAAAGGGGAAGGTTCGAAACGCCGAAGAATGGCAAGCAACGTCTTGGCCGCTGCCGTTCAGATGTCAGTGGGGACTGACGTCGCAGAAAACGACTGGATGATCGGCGGTGACTTCAACGCAGAACTGGCCACCGGGGAATTTGATCCACTCATGAACGCCGGTTTCAAAGCAATGAGCGCAGCTGACGAAAAAGGTGGGGCAATTACCTACCTTGGTAGAAATCACCGCTCGCTAATCGATTCCATCTTTCTCTCTCCTGGGCTGCAGACCCGGGCTGGCGGCGACGATTTCATGATCATCGCTCCAGATCGCTTGGATTCAGGGTTCGTCAAACGAGTATCAGACCACCGCCCTGTCATGGTGAGACTGAGCACTTCAGAGGAACCGAAGTCCGGCCTGGAGAAAGATCTGGCACGCCCGTTTAGTTCCAGTTCCGAAGACAGAGAATTCCTGGACATCTTTGCAGAAGAAGTGAGGCGCAACCCTGAGAAAACGCTAGCCGAACTGGCGAAGAAGTTTCGCGACGCCTGAACTCACTTAAGACCCGCGGTCAACGCCTCAGCCGCTCCGGCGTCCAGTCCGCATAGCCCAGCACGCGCCGCACGGCTCACATACTTGCTGACTGCTGTCGCCCACTTCCCGGGTCGTCAGGCCGCTTGCCCGCAGCCTCAAAGCTTCTCTGATCTTCCTCATAGGCAATCTCGCCATTGGGGGCCTCCCGCTCTTTCAAAAGAGCGAAAGGCTACCCGCCACGTGATTGCTCAGCACCCAAAACAGACCTCCAGAGCGCTTGTCCGCGCACCCCGGAATCCTGTCCGCGCTAAATCGGAATCGCTATCCGCGTCAGATTGGAAACCTTGTCTGCGCTACCCCGGTACGCGCACGACACCCAATAGTACCCCTCGGTATCCCCCAAAATCGGGAAAGTGTACCTCGAAAAGGGGGGCTTTTCAGTGTTTGAGGTGCAGTTGCTAAAAGCAAAATCAAATCCTTTGACAAGGGATGATTTCAAAAGCATTGAAAGTATTCACTGCTCCACAAACAACAAAAGCCATGGCGCAAACCGGGGTTGTCCTTTACGAGACCAGGCTGCCGGCTATACCGCCAGAACAAGGCTGCAGACTTTGATGATCTTTGGCACCGCAGTAGCGGCGGGCGCTGTGATCCCTTCGAACTGTTTGAGTCGACAAGCTCCGATGCGGCGGTTTCCCTGAAAGGCTGCGACAAGCTTTCTCATCACACCTTAAGCAGGAATCAAACAGACTCTAAATTGAATCAAATATATGCTAGTATCACTTATTGGTGAATTGTGGGAGGTTACTATGGCTGGCGTTCAAGTGCTGATCGAGGTTGCTGCTAAACCTGGAAAATCACTGGAAATGTTTGGAGCAGCGGCAAACTCTAGTGCGGAGGCTGAGCGGCAAGCCGCTGATCTGCTATCAGACGTAGGCGGAGCGGGTATTGAATTTGATGAGGGGTTTTCCCCTGTTCCAATGTTTACTCCGGAAGATAAGCATCCCACTCCAGGAGCATTTTTAGAGACGTTTTCACCTATGGCCAGTGCTGAACCCGTCGCAGAGACTTATGTTCTGCCAGCCGAAGTAACGCGCTCGCGGCTCGAAAAACTACAAGATGCCGGGGACGTAAAGATTTGGCCCAACTCGCAAATCACACTTTTTGGGTCAGTGCGAGAAACTATTACTGCAGCCAGTTCAGTAGGAGGGGTGGACTGCCGTCCATTCCGGCCGGCAGTTGAGATGGATGTTTTGAGAGATCTATTAGGTGTGGACGTGCTTTGGAACCGAGGGTTTCGCGGACAGAATATAATCGTGGGTATTTTGGATGAAGGAATTGATGGCAGCACGTACCCGGTTGTAGGGGGATTTGCACGACCGGATGCCGCGATTCAGCCCGGAGGAGCTTCTGTCTCCAGCCATGGCTCAATGTGTGCTGCTGATGTTTTGGTCGCAGCTCCGTCCGTTCGGCTGTATGACTACCCTTTCCTTGGAATTCCTCGTTCGGGGGGCGCGATTCAGATGTTTCAAGCTGTGTTAAACCAGCGAAACATCGATGGCACACCCCATCTGACAAATAACTCTTATGGGTTCACCGGCGTTCCAGATGCAGGCAGTTTTCCCAACCACGAGATTCATAACGTGAACCATCCGCTACATAGAAAAGTGCGTGAAGTGGTAGCCGCCGGAGTGCCATGTTTCTTTGCGGCAGGTAACTGTGGTCAAAATTGTCCAAGTGGAGCATGCCACCCAAGCGGAGTTGGTCCAGGTCAATCCATTCACGCTTCAAATAGCCTAGCTGAAGTAATCACAGTTGCTGCAGTCAACGCTCATCACGAGCGGATTGGTTACTCCAGTCAAGGACCTGGCATGTTTGCCGAGGAAAAACCCGACATTGCGAGCTACTCCCACTTCTTTGGCAATTTTGGTCCCGACCGACCAGCAGGTGGTTCAACAGATAACTTTGATAATGGGACTTCGGCTGCAACGCCGGTCGCTGCTGGGGTTGCAGCTGCTCTGATGTCAGCAAATCCGGATCTTACACCTGAAGACCTAAAGAAGCTCTTTACTGCCACCGCTGGAGATGTCGGTTCAACGGTTGGATGGGATCCGGATCATGGTCACGGGATAGTCAACGCGGCAACGGCATTCATGGCTATGAACCAAAGAGCACCTTTGGTATAGTTGGCCTATGGAGAGCTGGCTGGTTACAGTTGATGATACGATCACTGATGCGGAAGCGTTCAAGCACCTCGTTGCTGCCGGTGCTACGCTGGACGCAGAAATCGAAGTGATACCCTTCGATAAAAAGGAGCGGGCGATTACAGTTTTTGCCACTGCGCCCGTTGCCTCAAATTTGATCAGCTTCAAATGGGTGTGCGGTGTGTTTCCAAACTCAGAAATGCGAGCTTACTGAGCGTTCCTTTCACCTCGCCTGCTAGCCTCCCTATCCTGCTTCGGTGAAAGCCGCCGTGTCCTGACCGCTTTGCAGCACCAGCTGCGGCCTTTAAGGGCAGACAAAGACCCGTCTGGCGTGGCCGGCAAGCGTCAACCCAATGGAGTCGGCCTACGCTGACGGGTTAACGTGACCGTCCGGCAAAAGCGCTCTGGTGCTACACTGCTATCGGGCATTGTTGCAGAACTCCCTCTTGAGGCCTGACTACCCCTTTCCCCTCCGAACTTAGGCGACGCGGATGATCTCAGCGGTGCCGAATGCGTTGAAGCGGTTGATGAGTGCGATGCGGATATGGATCTCGGCGGTTTGGCGGTCGGGGTCTCTTGCGGCAATGCGCTCGCCGAATGCCTTTAAGCAGCGCATCTTTGCCTCGATCCGGCTTCGGACGTGGTATCCTGTCCAGCGCTTCCAGAAGGCTCGACCATAGTGTCGGGTGGCTCGCAGAGTTTTGTTTCTGACCTGCGCAGCCGGACAATCTTCTTTCCACAACCGACCATTCTTGCGGATCGGGATGATCGGGGCCGCGTCGTGTTCGAGGATCGCGGCATGGCAGCGTCACGTGTCATAGGCACCATCGGCGATCACGGTGCCGATGTCTTCGTCCTCGGGGAACTGACCCAACAAGTCCGGTAAGACCGGGCTGTCGCCGTCGCGGCTGGGGGTGAATTCGACGGCACGGATGTCAGACGTGGCAGCGTCCATCGCAAGATGAACCTTGCGCCATTGGCGCCGCCCCTGAGCGGGCTGTTGCTGAGCTGGCGAGCCAGTTTGGCGTTCATGGCGGTCCCGCAGGGGCCGAACCAGCGGTGGTCGCTGGACTTCGTGTCCGACACGCTGTCAGACGGGCGCCGGTTCCGTATTTTGTGTGTGATCGACGACTTCAGCCGGGAATGCCTGGCCACTGTCGTGGATACATCGCTGTCGGGCCTGCGGGTCGCCAGGGAACTGGACAGGATCGCCGATCTGCGTGGCTATCCCTGCTTGGTGGTGTCCGACAACGGCACCGAACTGACCAGCAACGCGATCCTGAAATGGCAGCAGGACCGGCAGGTCGAATGGCACTACATCGCGCCCGGCAAACCGATGCAGAACGGCTTCGTGGAGAGCTTCAATGGCCGCCTTCGGGATGAGTGCCTGAACGAGCACTTGTTTGCGAGCCTGCGCCATGCCCGTAACCTGATCCACGCCTGGCGCGACGACTACAATCACCACCGCCCGCATTCGAGCCTCGACGGGCTCACCCCGCGGGAGTATCACCAACGGTCAAGAGAGGACCAAACCCTGAACAGAGCTAACTGAAAAACGCGGACTCTAAGGGGAGCACGTCACCACCTCAACCACACTGGTCATCTACACCACCACAGTTCAGGTATCGCTCATAAAGCTCAACGACTGGCAGGTGGGTCTGGCAGGCGCCTGTTGTTATCAACAACCTTGATCATTTCTGGAGGCGTGTCGCCCCATCGCCATAACACGACGTTAATATCAAGATCTGTCGGTGCCCTGGCGAAGCTTTGCACGCGAATTCCCACGAAACCTTTTGCGATCAATTGATCGGCAACCTTGTGAGAATCGGGAATTCCGCCACCCAGCATTTCATCCATCCAGTTCGGACACTCAAGATGACGGAACTCGATCCCATGTTTTGCAAGTAGCGTGGGGTCGGTTGCATCAAACACAGGTCCGCAATCAACTTGATATTCACAGATGGTGATTGGTTCCATTGGTCGCCCCAACGGACTAGCCTCCCGAATAGCCGTCAAAACGTTCTCGGCCATATAAAGAGCTGGGACGCCAATTTTATTGAAGCGCCCGCCATTGATGCGAGCACCCTCTCCAGACACAGGATCCCAGGACCAATAAGGGTTATGTGCTCTAAATAGCGGGCCTTTATGCTGCATGCTCAGGCGTAGCCACCAGCCGCGACGTGATCCAAGTAGCGTCGAACACGGTCGGCCTTACCCTGCCGAATGAGCTCTTCTGCTGTTTGTCCACCGAAACCAATAATCGGTTCTGATCGCATCCAGGCATAGGCAGCCAAAGGGGAGCCGGTAAACCTCTCGACACGGTTTAGGATTTCTACCATCTCACGCAGTCGCGTCTGTACTCGAGCAGACTTTAGGCGATCTTTTCGGGCAAAAGCATCGCGGGACAATCCAATAGTGGCTGCAATTTCAGATTGCGTTGTGCGCAACATGCTTGCCATCTTCTCAGGTGCGAAGATCTTGTCATCGATGAATTCGGCGAGTTCCATAACGCCTCCTGCCACGCAAAATGACATTAAATACTGTCATTATGTGCGATGTCAAGAGGTGCTGCATGGAACACACCTACCAAACATCACCAAGAGTACGACCTAAGAACCGCCTTCTTTCGCCCACCCGGGGTTCTGTTCTGAAAGGGGCCTGATGATGATCTTGAAAGTGAAGCCCAAATGCTACAGCCTTGAGTTTGCAATCTTCGATGGCAGTGCGGAGCTTCGCTACGCCAGCGGCAACACCGCAGACGGCAACCCTGCCTCGCCAGCCCAGCCGTGCCACCCGCGGGGCGACGTCCAGACTTTGACTCCAAGGTGGCATGTCGTTACCCATTTATCAGTTCAGGAGGCGAACATGGTTCAGTCCGTGAAACTTTCCGATGACATCATGGCCTTGGTCCGCCGTGAAGCACAACTGAGTGGACGCTCATTGGCTGGTCAGATTACCCACTGGCTGAAAATTGGCCGGGCAGTCGAGCGCTCCAGTAGTTTCGACTACGCCCGCATCTCCACCGTGCTCGAAGGCAATCATACCTCCACACGACCGCATGATGAGGAGGAAAATACGTGGCTGGATACATTCACCGAAAAGATGGGGCATCCGACGAAAGCTGAAGAGGATTTCTTTAGCCGACGCCAATCACTTGGCCGCGGAGTTGGCCTCGATGCTGGAGGCAATCTCGTCTACGCCAAGCATGGCACTGCCGATTGAGGCCGTGCCTTACCTTGCATGGGGACGCTTGTCGGCCTGGATTAATTGCCTCTTGGAAGGCGGAGCCATCCTAGCTCATAGCAGCCGTACTGTTCACATGGTCCAATCTCCGTGTTCCAATTCGCGAAGGTAGCGGGCAACGCGAAACACCCCACCACTGTTACAGAGATCAATCGGCCGTCTGCCATCGAATGCGTGATGCTTCTTTATCAGCCAGCTTCGGGCGTACTTGGGGCTTTCGGACCAAGCCACGATCATCTTGATGATTACGCGTTCTTCAGCTGTCATCGCGCCCACTCCCAGAGTGTCCACGCTTTAAACGAGTCATTGATTTCTCAATGTAATTCACGCGGGCACGCAGCATGGAGGTCGCATCATCGACACCAAAAGGGCGATCTGCATTCAAGGAGCGATGATGTAGAGACAGCTCAGCTTCGAGCCAGTCTAATGCGGTTTCTGCCAGCTTGCGATGCTCCTTACTCGACGCCTCATACCGGATGTCCGGAAACAAGCGTGACCAGATAAAGCCACCTGGATCTGAATGTGTCTCCCGTAATCGAGAGCCAATCTCCTTCAAGAGCTCGCGAGCCGTCGCGCTTCTCAAACCGTCTCGTGACATACCTCTTTCCTCCAATGAATCTTGGTGGAAACGTCGGGATTTGCACCCGAGGGTACACTCTGATCTGGAGCTACTGGGGGTATAAGGCCCGTCCCGCACTACGCCGCTTCCGCTGTCTGGAATTCAGATCAGGCGGATATTCGATGCAGCGTATAGAAGGTATAGGACATGCCCTCATCGTAAGCAAAGTTGGTTGTCTTGGTCAATCACTGCAGGCGCTCAGGTAAACTGACCGGGCACCTGTCCAACTACGAAACCGCCCAGAGAGCGTCTCGTGATCGGAACATCGCCCCCCCGACATCGCAAGCTTCGCAGGGTCGATCAGAAATTCGGCACCTCGCCCAGACGGCAAGCTTATCTGATCAAAGCAGTTGTTCTGCTGAGCCAGAGCAATGCCCCTAAGACCGCTTAGCGCGCAAATTCAGGGTGCCCGTAGGCTTCAGGATAAGGCGTTGGCTTGCTTGGGCCCATTGGCACCACGCCGTTCCAGCTGCGCCCGAAATATCCCTGTCGGCAGTGGTCAAGCGAGTTGCTTTCAGCAACGCCAGGAATTGCATACACACGGCAGAGCCAGCGCCAAACGTGCGGATAGTCGAGGATTTTTGCGCCGTTCAGCTTCATCCGCAGATAATAGACGGGATCGTGACGGTACAGCGTGGGGAATAAGCGCAGATCGGCTTCGGTAAAACGCTCTCCAGTCAGAAAAGGCCGATTATCAGAAGCAAGTTTTGTTTCCAGTGTTGAAAGTGCTTCAAAATATGCGTCGAAGGCGGTCGCATAAACAGCCTGGTCCGATGAGAACCCGGCCTTATAGGCACCATTGTTGATGGCGACATAGACTAGCTCATTCAGCGCATCGATCTCCACCCTCAGATCTGGATCGTTAGGATACAAGTTGGGCCGCTCAGCATCCAAAAGGCTGCTGCCAAGTAGCGCAGCGTGTTGATCCAGCATTCGGATGATTTCAGCGCTTTCGTTATTGACGATCCTTTTGAGTTTTTTGTCGTAGAGGATCGGGACAGACCGCTCCTCAGACCCTTCCAAACTGTAGATCTCCTTTACAAGCCGACAGCTCCGGCCTGTGGCTGTTTCACGGGTGCATTCTGGCAATGGCGCACCTGTCAAAGAAGCCGCAAGTTCCGGTGCGAACTGCCAGTGGTTAGGCCCTTCGGGATCGTCTTCGCCAGTTCTGTTGGGATAGCCGGGGCTGCCTCCGCACAGGAGCCGGTCTGGGACGGCAACAAGGTCGAACTGGAAGCTCAGGAACTAGCTGAAGGTGTTTTCGCCGTTATTCCAACCGGCGCAACTGAGATGGCTGAAAAGGGCTACCCGATTGCCACGACGGGCGGGTTTGTTATCGGGTCCGAAGGCGTTCTTGTCATCGAGTCGATGCTGAATGAACGGCTCAACAACCAGTTGTTTGAACTGATTGCGAAAGAGACTGACAAGCCTGTGAAGTTTCTGGTGAACACAAGCTTCCATGGCGACCATTCCTATGGAAACCAGTATGTCCCGGAAACCGTCGAAATCATTCAACACGAAAACGCAGCCTCCTATATCGACACTCACTTTGAAGCCGACACCGCCTTCATGATCCAAAACTTTGGTGAAGGCCGCGGCATCGAAGAGATCGTGCCCACAGATGCTGACGTGCTTGTCGGTGCAGGCAGCCGCTTGAGTGTGGATCTCGGAGATATCAGCGTAGACATCCGCGATTATGGCTTTGCCCAAACCGGTGGCGATTTGTTTGTCTCAGTTCCGGAGGCCAACGTCCTTTGGACAGGCAATGCTATTGTTGCAGAAGCGCCTGCTCTCCCATGGCTCCTGGATGGGCATCTCCTCGAAACTCATGCCACTTTGAAAACTGTCTATGAGGATTTCGATGCAGACACGAAGGTGGTCCCGGGACACGGGCCGGTCACAGATATCGCGGCCATCAAATGGAGCATCGACTATCTGGAAGCGGTTCGAGACGAAGTTCAGGCAGCAGTAGACCAGGGTCTATCCCTCGAAGAAACTGTAGCGAAAGTTCAGCTTCCGGACTTCAGCGGCTATGCTCTGTTCGGCTGGGTGCATCCGGGCCTGAATGTTCCTGCTGCCTACAATGACTTGAAGTAACGCTGCTTGTGCAAAAACGAAGGCGGGCCGAAACCGGCCCGTCTTTATCGCGTCATATACCACGGGCGGCCGTTTCCTTCCCGTCCAACTACTCGGGAGCTGTTGCTTTTACCTATGCGGGCATTTCGTCGACCCAGCGTAGTATGCGTTCCGTTTCGCTTATGAGTTCTTCTTTAAACCGGTGCGCGATCAGAGACGGTCTTGTGCCAATGGGCTCAAACAACGCGAAACGATAAGCTGGGAGATCGGCAATCGGAATGGCCGCAGACGGCTTCAACCCCGTCCAGAAATGCGCCGTGAATGCATCTGCGATGGGAAGGCCAACATCTTGTTCGCCCAGCAACAATGCCGTGATCGATAGCTCAGACGTCAAAGGGGAAAGGAACCTGTCTCCAATCTGACGCATGGACAATTCGTCGGCAATGGCCCCTTGCAGCCCAATGAGCCGTTCCTGTCGCAGGTCCTGAAGGCGAAGTGTCCTGTGCGCCCCGGCCAGTTCGTGCTCCTTTCTCAGAATGCACATGTGCGGGACCGCCCCTTCGTAGAGCAGGTTAACGCCTTCGGGAATGTCCTGGATGTTGGCAAAACCCAATTTCAGCGTACCCATGCTGGCGTATTCGGTGACCCAGCGGGACGTTTTGACATGCCAATTGACGGCAATACCGTGCTCATGAACCCCAAGCGCTTTCAAAGCCTTAGGCACGACCTCAAGTGACAAAGCGGTATTGGCGCCAAACGTCAGAGAACCACGTTCCTTGCGGGCAATTTCCTCTGCAGCCTCCTCAAGAGAGGCAAGCGCTGAATACGTGCGTTCGACTTCGATCAGAAACTCTTCTGCTTCCGGGGTCGGCTGCACGCCTTTGCTTTTCCGCGTGAACAGAGAGCAACCGAACTCTCGTTCAATATCACTTAGAATACGGCTGACGCTCGGTTGAGAAAGGTTCAGGCGGGTTGCTGCCCCGGATACCGAACCAGTCCTCATCACAGTGCGAAAGATCTCGAGTTGCTTTCGGTCAAACATCACAAACCATATTTGAGTTTCGAATATCAGTGCAAAAACATAGTATTTTTTTAAATGCAAATTTGTCGCTACCGTCTTGAGATCACGATCACAGGACGGTCCGAATATGACAAATGTTGTCCTTATCATGACTGATCAGCAGCGTGCTGACAGCCTAGGGTGCACAGGCAATCACATTGCTAAAACGCCCAATGTCGACGCTCTGGCTGAGCGCGGAGCAGTATTTCAGAACCACTACACGCCGCACCAGATTTGTTCGCCGAGCCGTGCAACACTGTTTTCCGGCCTTCTTGCCAGGAACCACGGGCTGACCCGCAACGGTGTTGCTCTGAGCGAAAACATTCCTCTCATCTCGCATGAACTAAAGGCGGCCGGATACAGAACGCACGGCGTTGGCAAGTTTCATTTCCAGCCGATCCTAGCCGGCGCTGAACACAAAATGCCAGATTCAAACGCCTTCTGGGAACTTCCCGAGAGCGCAGGATGGAACGGCCCATTTTATGGTTTTGACACCGTCGACATTTTGATCGGTGAGTCTGTCAGCGCCACAGAGGGCGGTCACTACGCCAACTGGCTAAGAAAAACCGCGCCAGAAGCAGCGGAGCTGTTCCTTCCCGAAAACGCCTTGGAACCGATGCCCGAGGATTGCGATGAGATCTGGAAGAGCGCGGTGCCGGAAGAACTGCACTACAATAGCTGGATAGCTGACCAGGCATGCAGCTTCATTGCCGGTGCCGACACGTCAAACCCCTTCTTCCTGCTTGTTTCTTTTCCCGATCCGCATCACCCGTTTTCACCGCCGGCTCCCTGGTGCGACATGTATGACCCCGCCGGCATGCCTGCGCCGGATGCACAGGTGAACGAGCTTGCACTAATGCCAAGCTATGTTTCTGAAAGCGACGGAGCAGACGGCAGCAAGAGCTACGTGGACTTTCTCCGCGATCCCGGACCGCCGCGGGAGCAGGGGTTCATGCAGACCACACACGGATTGTCCGACGCATCGCTTCGGCAGGCGATGGCTCACACTTACGGAATGGTCTCTATGATCGACAGCCGTGTGGGCCAGATCCTGCAAGCCCTTGATGACCGGGGGCTGACCGAAGACACATTGATAATCTTCACCTCCGACCATGGCGAACTGCTGGGGGATCACAATCTGATCCGGAAAGGGCCCGCACCTTACCGTCAGTTGCTGAACATCCCCATGATCATGGCTGGGCCCGGAGTGGAACCAGGACAGCGGCCCCAATTCACCAGCCATGTCGACCTCAAGGCGACGCTGCTGGAATACTTGGGCGTTGCCGGAGAGGCTGGAGATGGAGCGTCTTTTGCCAGCCTCCTGCCGGACGAGCACCACAAAACCCAAGACCACCTGATTGCGGAATACCACGCCCGCACCCGCACTGAGACCTACAATCAGACACTGATTACAGAAGAATGGCGCCTTACTCTCTACGCAAATAATCCGAGTTGGGGAGAGCTCTTCGACCGCAGCGCGGATCCCGGCGAGCACTTCAATCTCTACCACAACCCTGAATATGAACCGGTCCGGGAAGAGCTGGCACGCCAATTGCTGGATCGCTTCCCACCTGCGCCCGATGCAGGCGGACCATCTATCGCAACGTACTGAACCGCCACACACGGCGGACAAGCCAGGCTTCTAAACGGGAGGATGAAATGCCTAGTCAATCCAAACCAAAACTGCAAATCCATCCAGCTGCAAAAATGTACGCTGAGGAATTCGGCGCGGGCAAACTGAGCCGACGGGAATTCCTGGCGCGCGCCACGTCGATGGGTGTCGCTGCCGCAACCGCATATGGGATGATTGGAGCGGCCTCACCCGCCCTGGCGTCCCAGACACCAAAGGCGGGCGGCACTCTGCGTATCCAGATGAACGTGCAAGGTCTAAAGGAACCCCGGACCTATGACTGGTCGGAGATGGGGAACCTCACCCGCAGCACCTTGGAGTATCTGGTCGAATACAACAACGACGGAACCTTCCGGGGGATGCTTCTTGAAAGCTGGGAGGTGAATGACACCGCCACCGAATACACGCTCAATGTCCGGAAGGGCGTGAAGTGGCACAATGGCGATGACTTCACCGCCGAGGATGTCGCCCGTAATATCATCGGCTGGTGCGACAAGTCGGTCGAGGGCAACTCGATGGCGGGCCGCATGGCTACACTCGTAGATCCCGAGACTGGTAAAGCAATCGAGGGTGCCGTCAAAGTGGCGGACGATCACACCGTCCACCTGAGACTGCCCCGCCCGGATATCTCGATTGTGCCGGCCATGGCGGACTATCCTGCCGCAATCATTCATAAGTCCTACAAGGCGGACGATGGGCACAAGAATGTCGGAACCGGCCCTTACCTCATCGAAGAGCTGGAAGTCGGCACCAAAGCCGTGCTGGTCCGCAACTCGGGACAGGATTGGTGGGGAACAGAAGTCTATGGCGGGCCATTTCTGGACCGGATCGAATTCATCGACTACGGAACTGATCCGTCCTCCTGGCTTGCCGCAATCGAAGCTGAAGAAATCGACGTGGTCTATGAATCGCTGGGGGATTACATCGCACTGTTTGACGGCATCGGGCTGGAAAAATCCGAAGTGGTCACCGCATCGACTATTGTCATTCGCCCCAATCAGCAGGCCGAGGTAAACGGCGTAAAACCTTATGCGGACGTGCGGGTTCGCCGCGCGCTTGCGATGGCCGTGGACAATAAGGTCTGCCTGGAACTTGGGTACAATGATCAGGGGATTCCTGCAGAGAACCACCATGTTGCCCCAGTCCACCCGGAGTATGCCGAACTGCCGCCTCCCGTTTATGACCCCGAAGCAGCCCTTGCCTTGATGAAAGACGCGGGCATGGAAGACTTCGAACATGAACTCCTGTCTATTGACGACGACTGGCGCCGGAACACCACTGACGCCGTCGCTGCTCAATTGCGCGATGCAGGCATCAAGGTGAAACGCTCCGTGTTACCGGGATCCACATTCTGGAATGATTGGGCCAAGTATCCGTTCTCCTCGACGAACTGGAACCACAGGGCATTGGCGGTCCAGATTCTGGCAGTCGCCTACCGCTCGGGTGAACCCTGGAACGAATTCGGCTGGGAAAATGCTGAATTCGATGCCCTACTTGACGAGGCCCTCGCCATTGCAGACGCTGATAAGCGCCGCGCGGTTATGGCGAAAATCCAGAAACTCATCCAGGACGACGGGGTGACGATCCAGCCTTACTGGCGCTCACTGTACCGCCATGTGCGCCCGGGCGTTATCGGAGCGGGCATGCATCTCACCTACGATCTGCATCACTATAAGATGGGGTTTGCCGGCTAATACCGCCCGGTTCCCGGCTCGGGTCTTTTGCCGAGCACCCGGGCCCTAATTTTGAAGGGAGCGCCAGCCAGGTGCTCCCTTCGGGCAACAAGGACATGAACTTATGCAGGAATGGCTATTTGCTTCTGCGGTCGAAATGGCCACTGCAATAAAAAAGAAGACAATCTCTTCGCACGAACTAGTAGCCCTGCATCTAGACCGCATCTCAGCAGTGAACCCGGCGATCAATGCCGTGGTCGCCTTGTCTGCGGAACGCGCACTCAACGAAGCCCGAAGGACAGATGCACAAATTGCCCGAGGCGAGAATTCAGGACCATTGATGGGGGTTCCGGTCACGATCAAAGACTCGTTTGATACAGAAGGGATTGTCTCCACCTACGGAATACCGGCCCGGGCTGGATTTGCCCCCAGCAGAAACGCCACTGCCGTGGCCCGCCTGCGCGAAGCGGGCGCAATAGTCCTTGGCAAAACCAACACTTCCGAACTGACAGTTTACCAAGCGGCACACACCAATCCTTCGCTGTTTGGCCGTACCAACAACCCCTATGACCTGGCACGGTCACCGAGTGGCAGCAGCGGCGGCGCGGCGGCAGCGGTAGCGGCAGGATGTGCCGCTTTGGACATTGGCAGCGACACCGGCGGCAGCATTCGTGACCCGGCTCATGTTTGCGGAATTGCTGGGATCAAACCCTCTGCGGGCCTCGTGCCTCGCACTGGCCATTGCGTTTCATATGGTCTTGGGATGCTCGATACCCTGACCCAAATTGGGCCGATGGCACGCTACGTTGAAGACCTCGCTCTTGTGCTGTCCGTTATCAGTGGCCCGGATGGACACGACCCCAATGCAGTGTCGGTTTACTCGGACCTAACCGCAGAATCCGACTTAGCTGGCATCCGAGTGGCTTACTACAGCGATAGCGGTGCTCACCCGGTTTCTGTCGACACAACCAATGCTGTGACCAGCGCGGTTGCTGCTTTGCAGGATGCAAAAGCGGAAATTTTCCAGGACCGTCCTGCATGTCTTTCTAAAGCGTCCGAGCTGTTCGAGACCTTGGTGACAGCAGATGGCGGCAAGTGGAAGGCTGAACTTTCGAGCCGCGCTCTAGAAGGTCACTATTCCAATTCAATTCCTCTAAATCCTCTCCAAAACCCACCCACGGCAGACCAGAGCGAGGTCGAATTGAGCAAGCTGGTGTCGGGGTTTAAAGACGATCTGACGGCCTTCTTCAGCAGGTATGATGCACTGCTTGGTCCTGTGTCACCGCGGGCTGCGCGTTTGCATGGAGACACACCACAAGGCTATGAATTCTGGAACGAGCTAAGCACCCACAACATCAGTGGATTTCCAGCGGTAGTGGTTCCCGCAGCATACAGTCCGGATGGTCTGCCAATCGGTGTACAAATCGTGTCAGCGCCCGGCCGCGATCATGTTGCATTGGCAGTGGCAAAAGCCATCCAATCCAGGACAGGGCACATTCCAAAACCAAAAATTTAAGAACGGCTTCCTCGTACAACTCCTTGAGTTTGCCTCGGGAGCAGTAAGTCAACAAGTAGCTTCAGCAGCGAGCCTAGGCACCGCAGCAGCTAAATCTGTAAGCCTGATCAAATGCCCTCTGCTGGTAGCGCCCTCACTTTCAGCACCGCATGTTTCGATCCCGCGTTCTGCAAATTCTTGTAGGAGCTTCCGCGAAGACGATCCGCGTGCCTTCGCCAATGTCGCAACAGGCACGAACTCCCCCTGAAACTTCGCAAGGCTGTTAGGGCTGATCAGAAACCCAGCACCTCGCCCATGCGGCACAGACCGCGCTTCCAGCAATCCGAGCTTACACCAGTGGGTCACACACTGCGGCTTCCAACCGGTAATTTCCGCAACGTCGTGGGCCGTCCAGTCGAGTGAATGACGGCCTGATCTAAGCTCTCGCTTAACGTCAGCCTCCAGAAAGCGGAACTCGGCTAGGACCAGGCCAGCCTCAGCCACGACCGCTCTAATCTCTCCGGCAAAGATACCCTTAAAGAGCTTCGTCATTGCTGCACGATCTGTTGTGCGCCTTAGCGACAGGTCCTTGAAGGCGATTGTGCCCCCATCTCGGGCCTGGGCCGAGTTTCTAATGATTTCGACACTGGCATCGATGACACTGACATCAAACCCACCATCTACCAATGGGGGACGATCTTGCTTCAACACTTCCTTGATGGCACCTGCACCCTTGAGCAGGTCAAACTGGCCGCGGGAAATGCCCAAGCGATCACGGACAAACTTGCCGTCTCTAAACAACGAGCGGTTTGCCCTGATCTCCTCAACCTCAGAAACAGACACAACAGTGTGCCGGTGACCAAGCCCGCTGTTGGCCATTTTGCCCAAGACCTGCCCACTCGAGACTGCTTCCACAAGGCGTTGAGATGACACCCCGATCTGTGAAGCAGCCTCTTTCGCCGTCAGCCACTCCCGCGGCTGGGATGTGGAGAGCGCTCCCGCATAAGTACCGTCGAAGTTTTGCGCGATCACGGCGGCCACACAGTCTTTGTAGGGCTGGTAGGCAGGCTCTTTGAAGCTCATGAGCCTTTGATACCAATTGCCGAGCCTGGCAGGTGCTGAATTCAGACCCTGACCGCCGGCAGCAAGCCGTTCTTCAACATGGTCTTTGAAACCGCACGGCCAATTCTCCAGCAAGGGCGCAACATGCTTCAGGAGCGCTACCGTTTCAGCGACCGTCTTCGGAGTTGCGGTCTTGCCCTCCTTTCCCGTTCGGTTTTGCTGGAAACCAGAAGCAAGAAACTGGATAAACCTGCCCACGCTCACCGGGGCCTCTTTGGCCAAAGTGTCTGGAACGCCCTTGGTTCCTCCACTGGGGTCATGAGCAATCAACCGGGCTATGGCTATCTCGTGCGGCTCGGCCTCCTCCTGCGGAAACTTGCCTAGGCTGTGCCCGCAGGAACAAGTTTCTGAGCCGCCATTTCGTGGAGACCGGCGCTCAAAGCAAACGGGGCAACCGTCCTGCAATCGAACTCCGTGTACATGACAAGCAGAGACAAGAGCATGCCGCCACGACACATGATGCGTCCTACCTTCCTCACAGCAGGCTGGGCAAATAGGATCTGAATGACATCGCTCAAACTGCCAATCCAGTGGTGGTGTTGCTGGTTGAGCTGACGGCGCCAACCGGGAGAGTTCTTTCTCCGGGATGCCGAGTTGATCAGACACCGACTGGAGTTCTCCAATAAGCGGTCGGCCATACCTGACGTTTAGACGCGCCAGGAAACTTGAAGTCTCAGGATATGCGTTAAGCGTGGCTAGCCTGCGCAGGAACCCAAGCAGGCTTTCATTTTCTTGTGGTTTACAAAGGAGGAATTGGCCGGACATCACACCCCCTGAGCAGCTGCGAGATCGTGGAGAGTACTCACTTCGACATCCAGGCCAGCGTCGGTCATAACGTCGAAGTATGAATTGACCAGATCACGGTCCGATGGCGGCGTTTCTTCGAAATAGATCTTTGGCGGGACATGGGATTGCACTGTAGCCAGAGCCGCATCTGCAATCTGCTCCATTGATAATTGCTGCAGGTCCTGACCATTGGCAGAGGTTCTCAGCACCTTCAGCACGACACCCACACGACCGCCTGAGACCCCATACAACCGCCGCACCGCATCGTCAGGATCCAAGTCAATTGGCAGCCCCGCCTCTTCTAGACACATGAAAGCAGCCTGCACAGCCTCATTGAAGGACTGCCTATCCTCTTCCCTGGACCAGGAGTAGGGCAATAGACTCACTGTCTTGAGAGATCTGGCCGCGAACTGCTCATTGCCGTCAATGAGCTTTTGAAACCTGGGCAAGCCGGCCAAGATAAGCGTGACGCCCGTTTCGTCCACTATGGTCTTGAAGTGATCTCCTGCTGCACGTTCAGACAGGTTTGCCCCTCGTTCAGCGCAATGACTGGCCTCATCCAGGGCGATTACGCGGATGCCGAATTTGCGTATGAACTCTATCAGCCTGTCCCTGACCACACTCGTCCTGTCCCGCGGTCCGCTGCTGACGCCCAACGCCGACAGCATTGCGCAATAGAGATCACGGTCATTGGGCTTCGCTGAAATGCGGCCAACGGCAAAATCAGAGCTGTCCAGCATCATACCTGGTGCCTGCCTGACCGTCTCACACTGCTTTCGCAGATCTGCAAGCAGTTCCGTCTTACCGCATCTGGTAGGTGCCAATAGGGGGATGATGGATCCAGGGTTGTGGTCAGCGATGGTCAGCGAGGAAACCAACTCATCGTAGGTTTCCTGGTAAGCGCGATGGCGGATAGTGATGTTGTCTAGTGCGTCTGAGTGCGCGCCAGCAGTGTTATGGAGCATCTTTTCGTTCGACCTTTGGGAGTTTTCCAGCGGGTGGGACTTCTAGTGGTTTAGCTCTGCCCATCGGTCTTACTTGACCATTGAGCGAAGGATCTTCTTGAGAGCGCTTAAGCATTTCCTGGATCTTGCGGTTGCCAATTTCCTTCGCCCGTGCGCGCTTCATTTTGGTGCCCTGAGATTGCTTTTCCGCCTGCCTAGCCTGGATGTCCGCGAGGATTTCATCCTTGGTTCTTTGCGGTCCGCCGTGCGCCCTGCGGGGTTTTCTTCCAGCTTTAATCTCGGAGAATGGTATACCCGCCAGGCCTGACACTTTGTTGTCGGCTTTTAAGAAGTAACCAGTATGCGGGTCCTGAACCCGGATACTGCTTGCATCCAATGGATTGTATCTAATCTCAAGTTTCTTACCAAACCCGATGCGCCTGAGAAGTTCACCCAATTCACTGGAGAAGTACTGCATACGCTCGAATTCTATCCCGTACTTCCAGCCGGCTCGGATCTCTTCGCGCACCCAAAAGAACTCAGAAATCTCGGCCTCAGTGGGTGGATCTGGGATCAGATGTTCCTTGGCAAGCCTTTCCATTGCTTCAGTCGGAGTCTCTTCAATCAAAAAGACATTGTTAATTCGCCGACGCGGCGTGCGCCCATACTCATCAAAGCGCCATTTTTGGATGATTTCATTAAGCTCATTCAACGTCAGGCACGCTTCTCGTTCCGCCTTTAGCGTACGTTGTTGAGCAGGCAGAAGTTGGCTTTTTGAGGCACCAGGCAAGGTGGTGCACTTTAAGCTGAAAGCCCCGAAGAAGGACTCGACGAAGGACTTCTCCTGCGGATTTCCGCCCTCCGCCCAATATGCTTCGAAACGAGCGGCGCGAATTACTGTATCCAGGATATCACCAGCGTTTTCGGGACCCTGATCGAACACCGCAAGCTTGATGCGAGCCGCAACGTTTAGACGGTTTACAATTCCGAACTCATCAAAGAAATCATCATCGAAGAACGTCATAGCCTCCTGAAGTGCACGTGACACTATCTCGCTATTGGGAGGCTGGACAGAGATAATGAGTGCCAAGACCCAACCTGTGGCGCAATCAATGGCAGCCGTTGCGTATGGCCGACCAATATTCTCGCCTTTGTCATTTACAACGAAGGCGTCAACTGGCGTCGAGTCGATCTCCACACGGTCAAATGGAGCCTTTATGTCGTAATATTGGGACGCCAGTTTGCGATGCGTTTTGTAATACTTGCTACCGATCCGCCTCTTGACCACATCATCATGGGGTATTTTTTGCACAATCGCCTCAACGATTTTCCTGCCATGATTTCCGGGCTTCTGGCCATATTCATCACACAAGACAAGGTACTGCTCTACAGCCTTGTTCCACAGATCGCTTATTCTCATACGGTCATGTGGAAGATAGTTTTGCTCGATTAGGTCCTCCACGATCTCCCGAAACAGAGCGTCGCACCTATCAGTCCTGTTCCCAGAGCGGTGTGTCTTGGGGCGCAAACCGAGCGGCCCCATCTTAACGTAAGCATTGACCCAGTTTCGAATGGCGCTTTGCTTTGGGAATGGCTTACGTCGCTGTGAAAACTCATCGTGTTCATTGATTGTAGCTAAGATCAAATCTCGCCGGTACTTCAAAGGCACACTTTCGTCCCTTAGACGCAGTTCTTCTTGCGCGACTTTGATCCTAAACCGGTACTCGAAGTTTTGCTCCAAGGAGAGCATCCTTCCAAGCCCCTCCAACGGATCACCGGTCTCACGGACCAGCCCCTTAGAAACATGAAGTCTAAAGGCCTCCCCGCTAATCTGGACCACTTCCCCGCTCATATCCCTGAGTTGCACGGTATCCTTGTGCGGTAGGGGGCCTTCGACAGTATAGTCAGCGCCTTCATAGGTGATAATCCGACCGTCAAATTTCGATACTGGAGACGTCATAGTTCTATGATCTCCAAGTGCTTCTGACACCCCCCGCAGGGTCGCAGAATGGAGTCATGCTTAAGTTCAGCCTCGGCAACCTTGAAAGACAGCAGACCACGAAGAATAGCGGTACAAATCTCTCCCAAGGAGAGGCCGAGTTCTTCCCTGATGCCCTGCACTTTCATTCCGGTTTGAGGGATTTCATTGATAACCACTCTAGCACTGTCCTTTAAGTCGCGACCCACATAAGGAGCTAGAAGCCTGACGTTACCCCAGATAGGTCCCTGCAAAAGAACCTCGGTCACCAAGGTTAAAGAGATGCCGAATTCCTTCAATAACTCTGGATACTGAAGGTACTCGGGTTTCTTCTTGATATGGGCTGTATGTTTGGCATCCAGAAAGCATTTACCGCCCATAGTCAATTTGACTTCGATATCCGGCGTATAAGGTGACGGCTGATAACTTCGTCCCTTAAAGCGGTCTATCAACTCCTTCTGAGTTCTGTAGACCCTTCCGCTATTGAGGTCGATAGTGCATGGTTGTACCCGAAGGGTATCCACTCGTGGATCGATCTCTAAGCAAAGAACAAGCGTGGTCTCCATTTGGCTCTCGAGCTGAATTAACCCAGCGAACTTTGTGCCGCTGATTTTGCTGGCTCTTTTCTGCATGCCGCGCTTGTGAACACGGCGGGCGGTCGGATCTGCGAACTGGTCTTCCTTCATGATTTTAAAATAAAATTGCCCATTCGCATCGGCAATGGATGCGCTGCGAATGAGCGGAAAGGCGCCGATCAATAATGAAGGAGCGAGCAGAGTTTCAGAAACTCGCCAATACCGATAACTGGATTATTCTGGGAGACTGGCTGAATTCGCTGGTCGAAAACCCTTTAAAATATGGCTTTTCCTACTCGGAAGAAGCCCTCCAGGCTGTTGCTGATATTCGAGGAACAAAGGCTGCCAGTCTACGGAATCCAATATTGGCTGCGACCTGGCTACAAAAAAACTACCCAACAATTTTTAGAACCAAGCCTCAATGGTTGGGCATGATGCAGGTATTAATGTTGGCCCGCATTACCTCTTACAGTCAGGAGGAGGCGGAAAAAGTAGCCCCCAAAATATTCTCCGGGGAGATGTCCCAATCTGAAGTAAAAGATGTACTTCAGAGTGTTCGAACAAATAAAGCTGATCTAGGCTCCCCCATTAATCTCGGCAGACATAATGCCCAACTGCGAAGCCAGTTTTTTGATAGATCCGCGACACGTTTCTTCAAGACTCACTCAGACCAACTGTTCAGCAAGTGCGGCCTCACAGTTCGAGGAGGACGAGCGCTTGAACCACTATCAACAGATCTTCTTGTCTGCGAAGGGCACGAGGTAATCTGCGCCATCGAAATAAGGGGGCCACGCCTTCGGGTCGATCCTGCATACATGATAGACCAGTTAGCCCGGCTGGCCTTGCTGCTCAGAAAGGTCCCTGAAGTTCTATACGTTGTTCCAGAGGGATCTGAGTACGACTTGGTCCAATTGGAGCAAACTAGAGCAAGGCTGGAGATCGATGGTATCAGATTTGCGTCGCTGCCCGAAGGAGAGCAACTGAAGGTCTCAGATCTAAAGTTCGCAAAATAGATCCGAGCGCCCGACGTGGCACTTAAACTAGATCTGGCACAGCTCATCCGAACAGCGTCACGGGAACCGCTTCAGAAGCGAAAACTCCCGTATGGAACTTAACCTTGAGAAGCCAGTTTGGACTGGCTTGCTGCATGAGAACACCACTTCTGCCGGGCTGTCCGACGGCTCACTGAATTTTTCGTCCAACCAATGCATGATCGTAAAATGACGTCACCAGCCATTTGGACTGCTACGCAATGAAGGGCAGCTTGCTCATAGATGGCACTCGTGATTGACTGCGGTCACTGGGCGCTTCCGCCGCCCCGAACCTGAGGCCGGGTAACAATCGAAGGACACGTGTCCGCGGATTATCAACTTCGAACCTCACACTGTATCTCGGTGTAAGGGCTCTCCTGGCCAGCTCTGCACCATTGGAGATTCACTCATGGTTCATCTCGTCTCGCCCTCAGGGACAGCTCTCGACGTCTTGAAGAAAGCAGCGCGCCAACGTCAAAAAGACAGGAAACTGCCATTCACAAAGGCGCTGGACGAAACCGCCCAAGAAGAGTTTTCCCGTATGCGACGGAAGAAACTTGTCCCTCATAGTGGCTATGGTGGGCCTTTCGAGGAAGAGCTTCTGGAGCTAGCTTCGTGGCGTGACCTCACTGCTATGTCCTGGAGTTTTGATCCGGCGAAGCGGACTTTGACTTCGCCACGACCACGGAAAGAGATTGGAGTACTAGAACGTCGCGATCTTTCTCATATCCTCGACTGGAGTAAGATTGAACCTGATCCAAACTTCTTTGGAAGACCCCAAGTCAGACCCAATATTTGGGGTGCTGATACTCTTCACGTTTGGATCAGCGTCGAAAGACGCGGCGTGTATGATTATCCAGCGCGGATCTATTTCGTTGGGCATGACGAGATGGAGACAGTACCAATTGTCCGAGCAACTGACTTTCCAGGCAGCTTCGAAACCCTGGAAGAGAACCTCGCGGCTGCTATGAAATTGGAGTGGAGTCTCCATCAGGCCCTGAGAGATGCAAAGTCTTCTGGATATGAAGTTGACCCGCGTGCCAAGTTTGAATTGCAAACCAGTGAGATGCAAAACGACAGCACCCAAATACTTTGCATTCTCGGCCCTGCAGATGGCGTTCCTGGTGGCTTTGGGGCGTGGTTTTCGCATTTCCCATACTTTGGCCGCCCGCCAATGGTGCACTTAGCAAGTTTCGGCCATGATCGCTCTTTCAGTGAGCTAAGTTTGGAATCCTTAACACTGCAGGCATGGAATGGAATTGTGGCGAGCTGCTCGTCCACAGAGCGGAGCCAGGCCATCAAGGCTAACAAGGAATACTATGACGTCGCGATACCGCTTACTTCGGCCGATGTTGCTTCAGTCCGGGCCGCTATTTTTCATCCCACGCAAAGAGGTCCAGCATATATTCTTGAGGAAGTTCCCTGGATGCTTGCCAGACCGGAAAAGGGAAAAATCAGGCGCGTCTCCGAAATCCTTGACGGTGCGAGGCCTGGCATTGTTGCCCCACTGATGGCACCTTCGTAGCCGACGATAAACAGCCCCAAAACCATACCGGGTGTCTGTCTACTTACAGCGATGGGCACCCAATTCAGCTAAGCACCTTTCTCCTCGGGAGGAACCACTTTGACTGATTCAAGCTGTTCCGGCGCTCCTAAAATTTGAGCGCTGTCGCCAAATGGGCTGCGCTACGCGTCACTGGCCTTTTCTTACCCTGCGCCCTGTTCGTCTTCAGCTTGCTACAATGTCACTTTTCTGATTTGACCGTGCAAAACTGAAAAAGGTGAACCATGGCAATTGATATTACCGGCCTCAACGTTTCTGAACTTGAAGCACTCTCGCAGGAAATTGAGGCTCGCAAGGCCCAAGTTGCTGAAGAGGCCAAGCAGAATGCTTACAATGAGATGTTTGCCATTGCTGAAAAGCACGGCGTTAGCTTTGAAGAAGTTGTAGCTCTGCACAGCGGCAAAGGCCGTAAGTCAGGTTCGAAAGCAGCCGCGAAGTACGCCAACCCCAATGACCTCTCGCAGACTTGGAGCGGACGGGGTCGCAAGCCTGGTTGGGTTCATGAGGCCTTGGAAGCTGGCAAATCTCTTGAGGACATCGAAATCTGAAGAGATGGATGACGGAAGGGTCTGTCTCTTTCTTTTGGTCCGTTTCAAAATTCCTGAGCGCAGGCGGCCTCCCGCCGCCTGGCTTCTTCCTGAAATGTTGGTTCCTCGAAAAGACCGTTCAGCGACTGTCTAAAGAACCTACAGCAAGCCCCTAGTCCGCGTTCCAATCACGCCGTTGCGTTATTTGACGTACATTCGGAGGAAGAGCGTTTTCACGCTTTGATCGAAAATGAAAGTGGGTAGCCCCCCGATCCTAGAGACCGGTGGGCCAATCCCAGCAGCAATAACGCGTGAAGGCCTCACCAATCTCCTTCGCGGCGTCATAGTTTTTTACCTGATGGGAGTTCCGGTGGATAACCTCCGAGACATTGCCGGGGGGGAACGGCGCGAAGCGGTTCTTAATCGGTGGGTCCAAGGCCACGATTTCGTGGTAGTCGTTTTTACCGGGCGTCTTTAGCCACGTCAGCAATATCGCCTCGCCGCCGCCGGCCTCGACGAACGCTCGCGCCGCTTCTAGCGAAAATCCTTCTGTGCAGATGTCGTCAACGATCAAAACCTTTTTGCCCTTAAGGCTGGGTGGATGCTTGTAGGTGGAGCCCGACTGGCCCGGTTTAGTTGGTTTCCGGCGAAGGTGGATCGTCGAAAGCTGGTTTTTGCAGTCTGGCGTCAGCCCCTTGTTCCGCATGTCCTGCGATTTCTGGGCGTCCGTGTGGCGCTGGATCATATCGACAACGTATTGTGCACGCAGAGATCCAGAAACAATTGCGATGGCGTCCATCAGGTCGGCCTTCTTAGAGGTCGTCTTGTGACCCGGATAAGGGGCAACGAACTTAGCCTCTTCCCCGATGCCGGAACAATGGATGCGCGCCGCCATCAACAAGCCCCAAAAACGCTTGTGCCCGACGTCCTCTTTTACGGCGCCCTTAGCATCGGTGGAGTAGATCGCAGCCTCGGGGTACGTCGAGGAATACTCGCCAAATGGCGCGATGCAATAGCACCGCAGGTTCTGATCCTCGATTGCCCAAAACCAATTCTGGGGGATCAGACAGCAGCACTCAATGAACTGGGCCACGGCCTTTGGTGAGTCGAAACTGAAGCCGTAGGGATTGTGCGTCTCGTGCCAATCAGCGCGAAGGTATAACAGCCCACCATTCCGCGCAGCCCTCATGTCATCATCAGTGCTGCCAACGTAAACGACCTCCTGCTTTACCCACCCGAACTTCCCTCTAAGCGCGTCCATTGCCGAGGCATATTGCTTGTAGTCAATGTCACGACCACCTTCGAGGTACGGGATATCCGTTCCGACCAGTTCGGAGAGCCAATCGGGAAAGAGTTTTTGGGTTCCGTCCTCGAAGTTTACAGTCCACTCGCTGTTACTCACAAGTACCGGTTGGACGTTGACAGATAACAGAAACCGGAACAGCCGCACCACCTCTCCTAGAATGTCTTGGTCGATGTCGCCCATGCGAGCAACCACGTCGCGGAGGGAGAAAACGGCGCCTTTGATCGTATGCACTAATGTTAGTCCTCAAATAGATTAGGTTGTGGGCTACCCGCTGTCCGCCATCTGGAAGTTTCACGGAGCAAGTCGGAAAATTTCGATTGGTCGGTTGGAAGCGTGTAGAGTTTTGCGCCGTCAGCGAATTCACGCGGTATCCAGTGAAATGGCTGCTGCGTGTTGACACGGATAAATGCAAGTTGCCGACCGAGGTCTCTGGCGAATTTGACTGTGTGCGCCGTGCCGCTCTTAACGGCCCATTCTACCGGTATCACGGTGTTGCCTAACGCGGCTTGAATGCGGTTACGCCTGACGAAGTTCTTCGCGCTAAAACTGTCATTCGGGAGGTACTCGGTGACGATGGCCCCCCTGCGTCGGACTATGTCCATTCTCAATCTGCCTGCCCCCCGCGGATAGTCAGAGTAGATGCCGGTTCCTAGAACCGCCACGGTTGGAAGGTCATACCTCAGACTTGCGATATGGATCGCTTGGTCTATTCCGTCAGCCAAGCCGCTGACGCTTGTCAGCGAATGCTCCCACAGACAATGGCCCACATACTCGGCAAGCCAAACTCCGTCTCTAGTAGGCTTTCGCGTGCCAACGACCGTGAGCGTTCTGTCAAACAAAGCCGACAGGTTTCCTTGTACGAACAGCCATTCCGGGGGGTCGCGAAGATCCATCAGCCGGGAAGGGTAGTTGTATGCTCCCTTGAAAATGATGCTCACACCCTTCTCGGACATGTCATCGAATTGCGATTCCGCCTTCTCCAACAGTTCGCGTTTCTGACATCTCCATTCTTGCTCGGGAGCGAGCTCGCTGCGGGCGCCGTGCAACCGCAAGATTGAATTCAGGCTTTCGCGGTCTGCGCTGTTCCACAAGTCGGTAAAGGAATAGCCCTTGCGGGCCAACTTGCATAACGTCTCGAAACCGACCCCGCGAATCTCGGAAAGGGCCAGCAAGGCGACGGCATTGTTGATGTGGTGCGGTTCGATGGCGTTCAAATACTCTTGATTATTAGGTTCGATCCAAGACTCACCGTTTCGTGGGCCTCGGGCTGTGAACACTATGAACCGAGGCGGGAAGGAGAGAAAGTGGGGGCAACACTCAATGAGGGAAAACCACTTCCGTATTGGCCCACAGCGCCAAAAAATAACGGGTTGCGCCCCCCCGGTAAGCACCAAGCTGGGGGTTGAATGCAACGCTTTTTTCAATTGAATACTGGTTGCATAGAGAAGTTTAAGTTTGACCGAGAGTAGGTCCGCTCCGGACTACGAACGGCCTAGTGGGCTTGCAGCATCCAGGGTGGGCAGCGATGGCAGAAAGGGGCTCTATCTGCCCCCCACAGAGCCTTTCTCGCAGACACTGGGTTGCGCCTGGTGTCTGCACTTAGTCAGTCATCACGACCAACATTCGTCAGTGCACAGATCAATCTATCGGCGACATCATCTGCGCCTTGATAGCCGACTTTTAACCTATCCAGGCCGGCCGAGGCGTGAAGAATGACGGGCACGGGCGTTGCCTTGGATTCCTGGTTAAACCAGTTCTCAAACGCTTCAACGTCGCGATCAACTGGCCGCCTCTTTGCAGTAAGTGTTGTACCGCTCTCCGAACCCGGAGCTCGGTGTTTGTTAAAACTTGCCCAAATTCGAGTATTTCGTCTATTGCGTTTGCTTCGAATACGCCTTATATCCATATTCAGGATGGAGAATGAAGAAATGGAGAATGAAGATGTCTGCCCTGAAGCATGAAGCTTTTGCGGATCGCCTTCCAAATGAGCTGGAAATCAAGAACGCAGAGCAACTACGAAAAATCATTGCATCTCAGATGACTGAGGGTCGACCAACTGAACTGGCCTTGGCATTGAAGGAGGGCGAAACACAGCCACTCACCCTGGCTCCTGCCCTTGCAGAGAGCCTTCTCGAGGTGTTGCGACTGGTATCAACTGGCCGAGGTTTTCGTATGATCCCAGTGGAGGCCAGCCTTACCACCCAAGAAGCCGCTGATTGTCTCAATGTATCGAGACCATATCTCATCAAGCTGTTAGAGAGTGGTGAGATTCCTTTCACCAAAACAGGACGCCACCGGAAAATTCGAGCAAACGACCTGTTCGAATACAAGGACAAGCGTGATGCCATCAGGTCTGATGCGCTGAGTGAGCTGGCCGAATTGGATGCGGAGAACGATCTTATATGAACCACTACACCGACCGTTTTACTGCGCTTCTTGACGCCTGCGTTCTTGCCAGCGCATTGAAGCGCAATATCCTCCTCAGTTTGGCTGAAACTGGTTTCTTTCGCCCTATATGGAGCGACAAAATCATGGATGAAACTGAGGGAGCAATAAGAAAGATCACCAAGGGCAAGGCGGACACTTCAAAGCAGCGGAACGCGATGGAGCGCGCCTTTCCCGCAGCTCGGGTGGAAAACTATGAAGAGATTGGGCGACTTTTTGAACTGCCCGATCCAGATGACGTTCATGTATTGGCAGCGGCGTTAGAAGCAAAAAGTGATGTTGTTGTAACCGATAACCTTAAAGACTTTCCGGCTAAAATTCTAAAGCTTTTCAATATTGAAGCAAAGTCGCCTGACGAATTCATTTGCGACTGTATTGACCTTGACGAACCACGAGCGATGCACACCATCAATACAATGCGCGAACGTTTTAAACGACCAGAGTACGACTGGGAATCCCTTACCTGGAAAGCAGAGGCGCAAGGCCTAATCAGGACGGCCTCCGCCATGGAAAAATACAAAAACGTATTCTGAACGTTAGGAGAATAGATCCTTCGTATTGACTTTGCCCCTGGCCACCCCCGGCTTCATTGCTGGGGGTTTCCTTTGTTGAACGTTTGCCCAGCCAATTATGTGTGAAACGATAGATATCGACGATTCTCACCATGGTTTCAGGGGTGTAGAGGTAATGTCGATGCCAAGCGCGGCCGTCGGCGATTGGCGTATGCGAAGGTCGCTCTGCGAGCTTCAGATTGCTTCAGGTCTAGTGAAAAAAAGCATCCACGTTATGCAGCTTTTCCAGACGCATGAGATGCGCTCGACGATCTGGTGCCATAGACAGGTGGCAATGGCCGGTCAAGGCTCAATCCTGCCATCCACTGCGGTGAATACATAGACTGGCGGCTTGGAGCCCTTTGCGGTTGTCGGCCGCCTGACAGCCTCTCGTATGCGCAGCAAGACTTGAACGGGCCGTCACTGCCGTTCGCCGCACATGCAGCATAGGGCCTTCATTGCGCCTGGAACCTTCTTAGCCCACAGCTCACCGTGCTCATGGCGAGTACAGCTAGCCGAAGCGGCAAGCATGAAAAAGCCATAGAGCAAGAACCTCTGCTATCAACTCAAGCAAGAGTATTTTGCAGCTCCCAGCGCCCGCCTCACCTTTGCCGTGTGCGAGAACCAAAACTATGGGCAACTTCCGCAAAAGTATGGGGCTAAAACACGCTTTTGGGCGATCCTACAAAGCCGTTAGAAATCCAGGTTTTCAACGCTCAAAGCGTTTTTCTGGATAAATTCGCGGCGCGGTTCCACCACGTCACCCATTAGCTTGGTGAACAGATCATCCGCCTCGACCATGTCGTCGATCCGCACCTGCAGCAGAGTCCGCGCATCCGGGTCCAGGGTGGTTTCCCACAGCTGGTCCGGATTCATCTCACCCAGGCCCTTGTAACGCTGTAAAGTGAGGCCCTTTTCGCCTTCTTCCAGGATCGCCTTCAACAGGCCCAGCGGGCCATGGATTACCTGGCTGCGGTCGCGGCGGACCAGCTGGGCGGTGGTGCCGTAAACTTCCTGCAGGCTTTTGGTGAAACTGCCGGTCTTACGGGCTTCGCCCGAGCGCAGCATCGGGCCATCCAGGGTGCGGACTTCCTCGACGCCGCGCAGGATACGGGCCAAGCGGATGCCGTGGTCCTGGGTGATCCGGCCCTGCCAGCCGCGTTCATATTCCAATGCGATCAGGTCCAGCCGTTGGGCAACTTTGTCGGCCACGCCCTGCAGGTCGGAATCTACGGCACCGGGCACAAAGGCGCCGGCCACGGCAGCCTGCTCCAGGATGTGGCGCGGATAGTGGGTCGGGAAAGCATCCAGCACGCGTTTGAGCTGTCGCGCCTCGTCCACTACGCGGGTGAGGTCGGCGCCGGCCATTTCAGACCCGTCGCCCAGCTTCAGAACCGCGCCATCAACGCCCTGGTTGATCAAATAGTCGTCCAGTGCTGCCTGGTCCTTGAGGTAGACCTCTGACTTGCCGCGCGCGACCTTGTAAAGCGGCGGCTGGGCAATGTAGAGGTAACCGCCCTCGATCAGCTCCGGCATCTGACGGTAGAAGAAGGTAAGCAGCAGGGTGCGGATGTGGGCGCCGTCAACGTCGGCGTCGGTCATGATGACGATCTTGTGGTAGCGCAGCTTCTCGATGTTGAATTCATCGCGGCCGATGCCAGTACCAAGCGCCATCACCAGGTTGCCGATCTCCTGGGAGGACAGCATCCGGTCAAAGCGCGCCCGTTCCACGTTCAAGATCTTGCCGCGCAGGGGCAGGATCGCCTGGGTCATCCGGTCCCGCCCGGTTTGGGCGGAGCCGCCGGCCGAGTCACCCTCGACCAGGAAGACTTCGGTCTTGGAGGGGTCTTTCTCGGAGCAGTCCTTGAGCTTGCCCGCCAGGTAGTTCACGTCCATCGCGGTCTTGCGGCGGGTCAGCTCGCGCGCCTTGCGGGCAGCTTCGCGGGCCAGGGCCGCCTCGACGATCTTGCCAACGATCTGCTTGGCTTCGTTGGGATTTTCCTCGAACCATTCGGCCAGCTTTTCGCCCATCAGGCTTTCAACCACAGGGCGCACCTCGGAGGACACCAGCTTATCCTTGGTCTGGCTGGAGAACTTCGGGTCCGGCACCTTGACCGACAAAACACAGGTCAGGCCTTCGCGGGCGTCGTCACCAGTGAAGGAGACCTTCTCTTTTTTGGCGATCCCCGAAGTCTGAGCATAGTTGTTGATGGTCCGGGTCAGCGCGCCGCGGAAGCCCGCCACATGGGTGCCGCCATCGCGCTGCGGAATGTTGTTGGTGAAGGGCAAAACCGTCTCGTGGTAGCTGTCGTTCCACCACATGGCGATCTCGACGCCGATGTCGTCCTTTTCCCCCACGATGTAGACCGGGGCCTCCATCACCGGGGTCTTGTGCCGGTCCAGGTATTTGACGAATTCCTTGACGCCGCCCTCGTAGAACAGCTCAGCCGAGAGTTTCTCTGCCGGGCGTTCATCCTCCAGAATGATCCGCACGCCGGAGTTCAGGAAGGCGAGTTCACGCAGGCGCTTTTCCAGTGTCTCGAAAGAGTATTCCAGATTCGAGAAGGTATCCGTCGACGCCATGAAGCGGACCTCGGTGCCGGTCTGGTCGCCGCAATCGCCGACCACTTCCAGATGCTTGACAGTATCGCCGCGTTCAAACCGGGCTACGTGTTCCTTGCCGTTACGCCAGATCCGCAGTTCCAGCCAGTCGCTGAGCGCGTTCACCACGGACACACCTACCCCGTGGAGGCCGCCCGATACCTTATAGGAGTTGCTGTCAAACTTACCGCCTGCGTGCAGCTGGGTCATGATGACCTCGGCCGCCGAGACACCCTCTTCGGCATGGATATCCACCGGAATGCCGCGGCCGTTGTCGCTGACCGAGACGCTGGAATCGGCGTGAATTTTCACCGTCACATGGTCGGCGTGGCCTGCCAGCGCCTCGTCGATGCCGTTGTCCACAACCTCATAGACCATGTGGTGCAGGCCCGAGCCGTCATCCGTGTCCCCGATGTACATGCCGGGGCGCTTGCGAACCGCTTCCAACCCTTTGAGAACCTTGATGGAATCCGCACCGTATTCTGCGGGAGCCTGCTCGTTTCCGGACATTCACATTTTCCTGTCTTTGCTTCCGGAATTTATACGAAACCCCGGGCGGAATGTCACCCGCGGAGCCCTATTTTTCTTGGTGGAATCAGGCCGCTCCGGATCAGCCCGGCAAACCCGGCCCTGCCCCGCCGCAGTATGCCTCAAGTAAAGGGTATGATCAGCCCTACGCCAATCAGCAGCCCGCCAGACACCAGATTGATCCGGCGCAGGATCCGGGGCGAGGTGATGGCCTTGCGCACCCGGTGCACCATGCCTGCCAAGGCCAAGTTGCCGGCCAGTGGAATCACGAAGGACAGGGTCACGATTGCCGCCACATCCGGCCAGGAAGTGCCGGACAGGTCAAAGAAGCCGGGCAGCACCCCCATGTAAAACAGGATCGCCTTGGGATTGCCCAGGATCGCCGCAATCCCCGCCATGAAACCGGCCCAGATGCCGGGCCTTGTCAGCGCCCGGTTCTCCTGCACTGCCTCACCCGCATGGCGGATAAGCAGATAGCCCATACACAGGAACATCAGGCAGGCCAGCCAGCGCAGCGCGGTCATGATGCCGGTGAATTCCGACACCACCCAGGACATCCCCGCCACGGCAATCAGCGGCCACAGGATATCACCGCAAGCCACCCCCACCGCCAGCGGCCAGGCCGCCTGAAACCCGCCCGAAACGGAGCGCGCCATCAGCGCCAGCCACACTGGGCCGGGGGTCAGGAACAGGATAAGCAATGCACCCGCATACAGCAGCAGGTCCCAGGAAGTAACCGTCATTGCGGGATCACCTCTGACGTGCCGCCACTGTCGGACACTTCCAGCACCTGCGCCCGGCTGCCCAATTCGGCAAACAATTCCGGCCCCGTGCCGGTCATCCAGGCCTGTGTCCCCAGAGCGCATATCTCATCATACAGCGCGGCCCGGCGGTCGGCATCCAGATGCGCGGCCACCTCGTCCAGCAGCAGGATCGGGGGCGCCCCTTCGCGCTGTGCCAGCGCCCGCGCGTTGGCCAGAATCAGCGACACCAGCAGCGCCTTCTGCTCGCCAGTAGAGCAATCCTTGGCCGGAACCCCCTTGGCCCGGTAGGTGCCGATCAGATCGGTGCGGTGCGGCCCCACCAGGGTGCGCCCCGCCGCCAGGTCCCGGAACCGGCTTTCTTCCAGCGCCTCGCGGAAATCCTCTTCGGAGGACGGCATACTGCCTTCCGACTGCAGCAGCTCCAGCTCGGCAGCCGGAAAGGCGGTTTCCGCATCCGCCTGCGCCAGCTGCAGCAGATCCACCGCCTGCACCCGCGCTGCATGGATCCGGTGCCCGGCAGCCGCCATACGGTCTTCCAGCACCCGGTACCAGGCAGCATCGCGGATCTGTTCTTTCAGCAGCCGGTTGCGTTCCCGCATTGCCTTTTCATAGGCCAGCGAGGCCTCGGCATGGGAGGGTTCGAAACTGAGCGCAATCCGGTCCAGAAACCGCCGCCGCCCCTCTGCGGCCTCGATCCACAGCCGGTCCATCGCCGGGATCAGCCAGACCACCCGGCACACCTGCCCCAGCGCCAGTTGGCTGGCGGATTTGCTGTCGATCTTCACCTGCCGGGCATTGCCGCCCTCAGACCAGGTTTCCACTTCATAGGCCTGCGACGGCGCCCGCAGCTCGCCTTTCAGCTTCCACCCCAGCGCCTCCGGCTGGCGCGCCATGTCTGCTGCACTAGCCCGGCGCAGGCCGCGGCCAGGGGAGAACAGCGACACCGCTTCCAGAATGTTGGTCTTGCCCGCCCCGTTGCTGCCGTGAATGGCCACCGGCCGCCCATCCAAATGCAATTCCGCCCGCAAATGCGAGCGGAAATGGGACAAAACAAGTGAGGTCAGAGCCAGCACGCGGGAGCTCCCTAGTTCTTCTGGCCTAAAATATCCCCGCCGGAGGCAGCGCCGTCAGGCGCTTCAAACCCGCATTGGCATCACGACGTAGACGGCGCTTTCGTCACTGCCTTCGCGCATCAGGGTCGGATCGCCGGAGGAGTTGAACATGAACACCGCATTCTCGCGGTCCACCTGGTTGGCGATCTCCAGCAAGTACTTGGCGTTAAAGCCAATTTCCAGCCGTTCGTCGTTATAGGCCACCGCCAGCTCTTCCTCGGCAGCACCGCTGTCGGGGGCGTTCACCGACAGGATCAGCCGGTCCTCTTCCAACTGCAGCTTCACCGCGCGGGAGCGTTCCGACGAGACCGTTGCAACCCGGTCGACGGCCTGCGCGAATTCGGCGGCGTCCACTTCCAGGCGGCGGGTGTTGCCGGCCGGTATAACGCGGGTGTAGTCGGGGAAGGTCCCGTCGATCACCTTGGAGGTCAGGGTGATGTTCGGGGTGGCAAAGCGCACCTTGGTTTCCGAGACCGAAACTGCAATGTCCATATCGTCGTCGTCCAGGAGCTTGCGCAGCTCGCCCACGGTTTTGCGCGGTACGATTACGCCGGGCATATCCTCGGCACCCAGCGGCAGCTCTGCGTCGATACGGGCCAGCCGGTGGCCGTCGGTAGCAACGGCACGCAGCGCCTTGCCGCCGTCGGCGGACGATACATGCAGGTAAACGCCGTTCAGGTAATACCGGGTCTCCTCGGTGGAGATTGCAAATTTCGACTTGTCGAAGAGGCGCCGCAGCACAGAGGCCTTGGCGGCGAAGTTCGAGTGATATTCCGACGAGGCCATCACCGGGAAGTCCTCGCGCGGCAGAGTAGCCAGAGAGAAGTTCGACCGGCCTGCCTCAACGGTCAGGCGGCCAGTTGCGGCGTCCGCGCTGAGGGTGACCAGGGCGCCGTCGGGCAGCTTGCGGACAATCTCGTGCAGGGTGGTGGCGGCAACAGTGGTGGCGCCGGCGCGCTCCACCTGCGCGGGGGCCTTGTCGACCACCTCGATATCCAGGTCGGTGGCGCGGAACTGGACGTGCTCGCCTTCGGCTTCGATCAGCACATTTGCGAGGATCGGAATGGTGTTGCGGCGCTCGACCACCGACTGTGCCTGAGCCACAGCTTTGAGAAGCGTGCCGCGTTCGATGCTGATCTTCATGTCCCAAATCCTCTTCGTCAGGCGCCCGTGTCAGTAGCCGGGACAAGCAACCTACCTGTTTACCCCTGCCGCACAAGGCTTTTTATGGATTTCTCCAAGGGATTTCCGGCGGGGTCAAGAGGGGCTGCGCGGCATTGGGGCCAAAGCGGGGCAAACGTTGCAGCAGAACCCGGGACCGTTCCCATGAAAACGAAAAAGAAAACGCCCCGGCGCGCGGGCCGGGGCGTAAAACGGGCAGGTGAATGCACTGGAGAGGTGCTTAGGCTCTCACCCGCTCCGATTTCGGATCGTACATCGGCTTCAGCGAAGCCTCAGCCTTCACCTTCACACCGCAGACGTCGATCTCGTAGGTGGAACCCAGCACATCCGCTGCGCTTTCGCCTTCGCAAGGAACGTAACCCATGCCGATGGCAGCACCCAGGGTGTGGCCGTAGTTGCCGGAGCTGAGATAGCCCACGTATTCGCCGTCGCGGATGATCGGCTCGTTGTGGAACAAGAGCGGCTCAGGGTCAGTCAGCTTGAACTGGACCATGCGGTTCTTGGGGCCGCTCTCCTTACGCTCCAGCACCGCCGCCTTGCCGATGAAATCCGCCTTGTCGGTCTTCACCGCAAAGCCCAGGCCTGCGTCGATCACATTGTCCTCGCAGGTGATGTCATGGCCGAAGTGGCGGAAGCCCTTCTCGATCCGGCAGCTGTCCATCATGTGCATGCCGCAGAGCTTGAGCCCCATGTCCTGGCCTGCTTCCCACAGGGTCTCAAACGCGTGGCCCGCCATGTCGGCGCCGACATAGATCTCCCAGCCGAGTTCGCCAACGTAGGTCACGCGGTGCACACGGGCGAGCCCCATGCCCAGCTCGATCTCCTGCGCGGTACCGAAGGCGTTCACCTCGTTGGAGAAGTCGTTCGGCGAGACCTTCTGCAGCAGCTTGCGCGCGTTCGGGCCCATTACAGCCAGCACGCCTTCGCCCGCAGTCACATCGGTGATCACCACGCGGTGGTCGCCCACGTGGCGCATCATCCAGGTCTGATCGGCCAGACGCGTCACCGCCGGGGTTACCACCAGATAGGCGGTCTCGCTCAGGCGGGTGACGGTCACGTCCGCCTCGATGCCGCCGCGGGCGTTCAGGAACTGGGTGTAGACGATCTTGCCCGCCGGGACGCTAAGGTTGGCGCCGCAGATGTAGTTCAGGAAGGTTTCGGCATCCGGCCCCTCGACGCGGATCTTGCCGAAGGACGACATGTCGTACATGCCGACATTTTCGCGGACCGCCTTGTGTTCAACCGCCGAATTCTTGAACCAGTTCTGGCGCTTCCAGCTGTACTGATACTCACGCTCCTGGCCTTCGTTGGCAAACCAGTTGGCACGTTCCCAGCCGCCGATCTCGCCCATCACCGCGCCCTGCTCCAGCAGGTGGTGATGGAACGGGGTGCGGCGCACGCCCCGGGCGGTGGCCTTCTGGCGGTAGGGGAAGTGGTCAGCGTACAGAAGACCGAGAGTTTCTTTCGAGCGTTCGAAGAGATAGTGCTTGTTGCCCTGGAACGGGTGCATGCGGGAGATGTCCACGTCGCCCAAGTCGAACGGCTTCTGGCCGTCTTCCATCCACTGCGCCAGCGCCATGCCCGCGCCGCCAGCCGACTGGATGCCGATCGAGTTGAAGCCTGCGGCGACCCAGAAGTTGTCCATCTCCGGCGCCAGGCCCAGGTGGTAGGCATCGTCCGGCGTGAAGGATTCCGGGCCGTTGAAGAAGGTATGGATACCGGCCTCGGCCAGCATCGGCATCCGGTTGCAGGCAGCCTCCAGAATGGGCTCGAAATGGTCGAAATCCTCGGGCAGCTGGTCGAATTCAAAGCTGTCGGGGATGCCGTTCATCGCCCAGGGTTTGGCGTTGGGCTCAAAAGCGCCGAGCAAGATTTTGCCTGCGTCTTCCTTGTAGTAGGCGCATTCGTCCGGCACGCGCAGCACCGGCATCTGAGTCAGGCCTTCGATGCCTTCGGTGACGATGTAGAAGTGCTCGCAAGCGTGCAGCGGCACGTTGACGCCAGCCATGCGGCCGACCTCGTGGCCCCACATCCCGGCGCAGTTCACCACCATGTCGGCCTCGATATGGCCTTGGGACTGGCCGTCGTCGCTGACCCAGTCGACGCCAGTGACGCGGCGGCCTTCCTTGGAGATGCCGGTGACCTTGATACGTTCCTTGACCAGGGCGCCGCGCTGGCGGGCGCCTTTGGCCAGGGCCAGCGCGATGTTGGCCGGGTCGCCCTGCCCGTCCTTGGGCAGCCAAACGCCGCCGGTCACATCACCGACATTCAGGTGCTCGTAGCGGGCTTTGACTTCCTCGGGGGAAATTTCCTCGACCTCAACGCCGAAGGCGCGCGCCATGGCGGCCTGGCGGAAGATCTCTTCCTTGCGCTCGTCTGTCAGAGCCACGGTGATCGAGCCGCAGCGCTTGAAGCCGGTGGCGACGCCGGTTTCCTCTTCCAGCGAGCCGTAGAGTTCCTGGCTGTATTTCGCCAGCTTAGTCATGTTGGCGGTGGCGCGCAGCTGGGCGATCAGGCCCGCGGCGTGCCAGGTGGTGCCGGAGGTCAGCTGCTTGCGCTCCAGCAGCACCACATCCTTCCAGCCCAGCTTCGCCAGGTGATAGGCCACCGAGCAACCAATCACGCCGCCGCCGATAATGACCACGCGGGCCTTGTTGGGAAGATCGCTCATATCATCGCTCCTGAGTGAGGGTTTGCGCCTGATTATCACAAATAGGCGGCGAAAAATGCATGAAAAACGCCAGACTCCCGGAGCTATTCCCCAGCCTTCAAGATTTTTTCCGGGCCGTCCTCCCCCAGCCTGCGGCGCTTGCGCAGAGCAAAAGGGGTGATGCCGAAAAAGCTCTTGTAGAGGCTGGAAAATCCGTTTGGGAACCCGCAGGCGAGACCGATTTCCCGCACACTCATGGTGGTGTTCAGCAACAGATTGTTGGCCTTGGAGAGCCGCATTTCCCGGTAGAACCCATTGGGGGTTGTCCCTAGAAACGTCTTGAATTTGCGCTCCAGCGAACGGGTGGAGATGCCCAGTTCATCGACGATGTCGCTGATTGGCACCGGCTCCTCGATGTTGTCCTGCATGATGCGGATACAGTGGTCCAGATCACTGTCGCCGGTAATGGTCGGCTTGGCACCTGCAAAAGGCTGCAGCGAGGAAAAGTCGCGCACCTGCTCATGCAGCATGATGTTGGCCACGGTCATCTGCGCCGCGGCAGAGGTGAGACGCCCGACCAGTGCCAGCACGATGTCGACGGTAGAGCCCATGCCGGCGCAGGTCACGACCATTCCGTCCTCGCTGGCCAGCGCATGGCTGGAATCGTTCAGCCCCATCCGCTCACGCAAGAGGGCGGAGTTTTCCCAATGGGTCGTCAGCCGTCCAGATGCCCCCCCTTGATCGCGGATGTAGCGTGCCGCGGCCTCGGCCAGCAGATAGACTTTGATGTCGCGGCAGGTGTAGCTGGAGATCACCCGACCCAGGCTAAGGCCCGGATGGTCCGGATCCGAGTTGCCAAGGAAAAAGGCGAAATCCGCGTCCGGCTTGACCGCGAAGGGTTCGGTATCCACGCTGAGGCCAGCCCGGCAGCCCACCCGGCCGCCTTGCAGCGAGCGGACGGTCCATTTGAACGGCGGCTGGGCCAGCACGCGGTTGGCAATCCGCAGCACCTCCAGAATCGCTGACATCTCGATCAGCACAAAACCTTCGGTGACAATGATGTCAATGTGCCAGACCCGGGCCGGGTCGGCTGCCTTGAGTTTTTCCGGAGCTGCCATGCTGGTCCCCTCTCCTGGTCAGACGATCCGATGCCCGGCCGCGCGCAAGCAGCGGGCCAGTTCAGCGATGTGGTCCGGGCCGACCTCGCAGCAGCCGCCCACGATTGTGGCGCCTTGGGCGACCCAGCCCATCGCAAATTCCGCGTAGGCCCTGGGCCCCAGGTCTTGGCGCTGCTCCAGCGCGTCCACGGTGGGGGCGTCTTTCAGGAAGCCATCGGAAATCCGGGTGAAGCCGTTGGCATAGGCGCCGAAGGGCTTGCTGAAGCGTTTCACGATCTCCATGCCTGAGCCGATCACTTCGGGGCGGGAGCAGTTCAGCAGTACTGCTTGGGGCTGGAATTCCTCGACTATAGAAGCAAGGTCCGCCAGCGGCTCGCCGGAGCGCAAGAGGGTGCCGTCTTCATCGGAAACGGAGGCGGCCAGCCAGACGGGTTTGTCCGTGCCCGCGCAGCCCATCAATGCGCCCTTGGCCTGCTCCAGCGAGGAAACAGTTTCGATCAGGAACAAATCCGCCTGCGGTGCCAGCAACTGGACCAGTTCTGCGTAAGCATGTTTGGCCTCTTCCGCGGGCGGGCAGATGTCGGGGCGGTAGGAGGCAATCAAGGGGCCAAGCGCAGCAGCAACGCGGCCTGAACCATGAGTTTCGCGGGCGGCGGCGGCCTGGGTGGCAGCCTTGGCCAGCAGTTCCTCGAAATGGGTTTCGATGCCGGCGCGGACCAGGCGGTCGCGCAGCACCGCATAGGTGTTCATCGTCGCAACAGTGGCACCGGCGGCGAAGTAGTCAGCGTGAACGCTGCCCACCACCTCGGGTTTTTCGATCATCACCGACGTGGACCACAAGGGCGTCGCCCGGTCGCCGGAGCGTTTGACAACCTCCTGCCCGATCGAGCCATCCAGAAGCGTGATCTCAGCCATAATACAGTGACCTTTCCTTGGAGCGCCTGCGCCGCCAGGATACATGAAACGATCCGGCGGCGCAGGCTGTGTTTCTTTGAGGCATCGGCCCGGATCTGTAACAGCCCGGGCCTTTGCTCATTATCAGGCGCGCAGGCGCTCGTTGGCCGGATCCCACAGCGGTTCGTCCTTCTGAACCACCGCACGGCATTTCTGCCCGTAGATCTCAACCTCCAGCTCGGTGCCCGGCACCGCCAGCTCAGGACGCACCATGCCCAGCGCGATGGAGGCGTTCACACGGTAGCCCCAGTCGCCCGAGGTGGTCTCGCCCACGATTTCGCCGTCTTTCCAGATGCAGGACATGTACGGCGCATCGGCATCGCCGGCTTCGACGATCATGGTGACGAAGATCTTCTTCACGCCCTGCTGTTTTTCGTTCTGGATCGCGGCCTTGCCCGGGAAGTCCTGCGGCTTGTCCAGTTTAACGAAACGCTCAAGGCCCCCTTCGAGCAGCGAGTAATCGGTGCTGAGATCGCCCTTCCAGGTACGGTAGCCCTTTTCGATCCGCAGGGAGTTCAGCGCGTACATGCCAAACGGCTTGGCGCCGCCTTCGATCAGGGCCGCATAGATCTCTGCCTGATGCTCGTTGGCGCAATGCACTTCCCAGCCGAGTTCACCGGCGTAGGACACGCGCGCCAGGAAGGCCGGCTTGCCCGCGACAGTTGCTTCCTGGTGAGTCAGCCAACCAAGCGACAGATCCGCGTCGGAGATGCCTGCGAACAGCTCACGCGATTTCGGACCTGTGACGATCATGGTCGCGAATTCGGTGGTGCGGTCGGTCAGGGAGAGGCCTGCGGGCAGCGCCTTCTTCAGGATCTCGAAATCGTGCCACTGGGCCGAGCCTGCGGTGATCATGGTCAAGTGGTCTTCGCCATGACGGACACAGGACATCTCGGTCAGGATGCGGCCGCGGTCGTCAGAGAAGTAGACCAGGTTCATCCGGCCCACTTTCGGCAGGCCGCCGGTGACCAGGCCGCGCAGGAATTCCGCTGCACCTTCGCCTTCCAGGTTGAAGCGGGAGAAGCCTGGCAGGTCCAGCACGCCGACGCTGTCGCGGACCGCTTCGCATTCTTCCTTGATGCGCTGCTGCCACGGGCCGGAACGGCCCCAGGTGTGCGTGGCCTCTTCCGAAGTGTCATCCCCGGCTTGCGCAAACCAGTTGGCGCGTTCCCAGCCGTTGTAGGCGCCCATCACGCCGCCCAGTTCCTTGATCTTGGCGTGGACCTGGCTGACCTTCTTGTCGCGTGCGGCCGGCCATTCGTGATGCGGGAAGTGCATGGCGTATTCGTTGCCGTAGACTTCCATGCCTTTCTGGTTGCAGTAGTCCTGGTCGGTGTAGTCGGTGTAGCGGCGCGGATCGACCGCCCACATATCCCACTCGGTCGCGCCATCGACGATCCATTCTGCCAGCACCTTGCCGGCGCCGCCGCCCTGGGCAATACCAAAGGTGAAGCTATGCGCCTCAAACGCGTTTTTCACACCCGGCATCGGGCCGATCATCGGCAGGCCATCGGGAGCATAGGGGATCGGCCCGTTGATGACGCTGGAGACACCGGAGGACGCCATCAGCGGCACCCGCTCCATCGCGTCGGTAACGATATCTTCGATCCGGTCCAGATCTTCTTGCCACAGCTGGAACGAGAAATCCTCGGGCATCGGATCGTCTTCGGTCAGCCAGTGGCCTTTGCAGTTCGGCTCATAGGGGCCAAGGTTGTAGCCGTGCTTTTCCTGACGCAGGTAGTAGGACACGTCCACGTCGCGGATCAGGGGCAGCTTGCCGCCGTGTTCCTTGGACCAGGCTTCGACTTCGGGGATTTGTTCGGTCAGCAGGTACTGGTGCTCCATCACCATGGCAGGCACGGTACGGCCGCCATAAGGCTTGAACATCTCGCCCACGCGCTGTGCATAGTAACCGGCGGCGTTCACCACATAATCACAGTCGATATCGCCCTTTTCGGTGTGCACGGTCCAGGTGCCGTCTTCGTGCTGGGTCACACCGGTCGCCGGGGTGAAGCGCAGGATCTTCGCGCCCATATCGCGCGCACCCTTGGCCAGAGCCTGGGTCAGCTGCGCCGGGTCGATGTCGCCATCGGTCGGGTCATAAAGAACCCCTGCCAGGTCGTGGGTCTCCAGGAAGGGGTAGTGTTCCTTGGTTTCTTCCGGGGTCCACATCTCCATCGGGATACCTTGGTAGCGGCCCATGGACATGGCACGTTCGAATTCCTGCATCCGCTCTTTGCTGTGCGCCAGACGGATCGAGCCTGAAACATGGTAGTTCATCGGGTAGTCGACTTCTTCGGCCAGGCCCGAATACAGCTCGGTCGAGTAGCGCTGCATGTTCATGATCGCCCAGGAGGTCGAGAAGGTCGGCACATTGCCGGCCGCATGCCAGGTTGAGCCGGCAGTCAGCTCGTTCTTCTCCAGCAGCACACAATCTGTCCAGCCTTTCTTGGCCAGATGATATAGCGACGAGCAGCCGACAACGCCGCCGCCGATGATGACCACACGGGCCTTGGTTGGAAAATCAGACATGTTCGCTCCCTAATCTCAGTCTTCTTGCGGCACGTCGTCCGCAATCCGGTAGTAGTCGCCCTTGGAGGCGGTAAAGATGTGCTTTTCGACGCTGAGACCGGTGTTCCCGTCGACAGCGCCCAAAGCGAAACTGGTGGTGCCTTCCCCCGTCCCCTTCCAGAACAGAAAGGAGCCGCAGCGCGGGCAGCTGCCGCGCTTGGCCTGCGGAGTTGCCTCAAACCAGCTCACCGGGCCGGTGATGGCCAACTCCGTGTCCTTGACATAGGCCGAGGACCAGATGCCGCCCGACTGCTTGCGGCACTGGCTGCAATGGCACATCGAGGCGCCTTGCGGGCGGGCCGCGGTTTCAAAACGGATGTCGCCGCAAAGACAGGATCCCTTAAGCACCTTCGTCTCCCTTGAAGCCGGCGCATTGCGGCAGCCCGTCGGCGATCTCGTAATAGTCGCCCTTGTCCGCCATGAAGACATGCGCCTTGGTTTGCAGATCCGAGGGAGTGTCGATGGCGCCCGCTGCCACCACTGTGCGCCCCTCGCCCTCGGGCACCCAGAATAGGCTGGAGCCGCAGTCTCTGCAGAATCCCCGCCTGGTGGTTTCGCTCGACTGGAACCAGCGCAGGCCGTCCTGCCGGGTCAGCGCAAGGGCTTCATCAGGCACCGAAGTGGCGGCCCAGAAATGGCCGGAGGTCTTGCGGCACTGGGTGCAATGGCAGGCATAGACCGGCCGCAGGGGCGGCTGCAGTTCAAAGGCCACGGCACCGCACAGGCAGGATCCCTTGTGCATCACATGCCTCCTAGTAAACCGGCGGGGCGATGACCCAGACGGCCACCGCGGGTTCGTCATAAGGGTTCGACCACTGATAGGGTTCATGCTTGATCCGGAAGCTGTCGCCGGGACCGACGGTAAAAGCGCGGCCGCCGATCAAGAGGTCCAGCTTGCCCGAGATCATGTAGCCGACTTCCTGCGTCGGCCGGTGTGCCGGCGTCTGCATCCGGGAGTTCGGCCGGAAGGTGGAGTGCACCATCTCGAAGTCATCGGTCAGATCCGGGGAGAGCAATTCTTCGATCAGCCCCTCCTCGCCTGAGCCCATCGGGCGGCGGCTGCCAGCGCGCACCACATAGCCGTGCTCCTCGGCCGGTGCTTCGGAATGGGCAAACAGCATCGACATCGGCACGCCCAGCGCCTCAGCCAGCTCGCGCAGGTCGGAAATCGAAGGGTCTGACATGTCCCGCTCAACCTGGCTCAGCCAGCCGACCGAGCGGTTCAGCACCGCGGCGAGATCCGCTAGCGTCAGCCCGCGCGCCTTGCGCAGAGCACGGATGTCCGCTCCCAATGTGGCCGCTGCCAGCGCCTGGTCGTTCACCAGCTCTCTCCCGTCCATGAAAAAATCTCCTCGTTTTTCACGATGCCCCGAATCCGTGAAATTTCCAAGCTTTTTTTCACGAGGCGGGACATCCCATGAAAAAACCCAGCGCATAAAGGCGCCGGGCTGTTTCCTTCTGGTTCCAAATACCCTGGGGTGAGGCCGTCAGGCCGAGGGGCAAAGCCCTTCAGTCCCGAATCACAACCGGCCGAACACTTGGGCCAGGATCGCCGTCAGCTGCTCCGCATCCTCCTGAGTGAAGGCATCCGGCTGATCGCTGTCGATGTCAAAGACACCGATCAGATTTCCCTGCCCGTTCCAGACCGGCAGCACCAGCTCCGAGCGGGTCGAGGAGGCACAGGCGATATGGCCCGGGAAAGCCTCCACATCCGGCACCAGCTGCACTTCGCCTGTGCGCGCAGCAGCGCCGCAAACGCCACGGGAAAACGGGATTTTCAGGCAGCCGTGGCCGCCCTGGTAGGGGCCGATCTTCAGCAGTTCCGGAGCAACCGCGCGGTAAAATCCGGTCCAGTCGAAACGGCTGTCCGAATGGTGCACTTCGCAGGTGACGGTTGCCATCAGCGCCACTTCATCCGTTTCGCCTTCGGTGAGTGCCGCGATGGTCTTGGCGAGGGTTTCATAATCAGCCGGCATGGACAGCTCTCCTTCAACGTATTGAGGGGGCTGTCTGCCCCCTCTTGACCTCACGGTCAATTCACCCCCGAGGATATTTGCGGCAACAGGAAAGCGGCTCAGACCCGCTCAATCGCAATCGCCGTGCCTTCGCCGCCGCCAATGCAGATGGCGGCCACCCCCCGTTTCAGGCCGCGCTTTTCCAAAGCATTCAGCAAAGTGACCATGATCCGCGCGCCCGACGCGCCAATCGGGTGGCCCAGCGCACAGGCACCGCCATTCACGTTGACCTTGTCGCGGGGGATACCCATTTCATGCATGAAGGCCATCGGCACGACGGCAAAAGCTTCGTTCACTTCCCACAGGTCTACGTCCTCGACCGTCCAGCCGATTGACTTGAGCAGTTTCTGGGCAGCCGGAACCGGCGCTGTGGTGAACCAGCCCGGAGCCTGTGCGTGGCTGGCGTGGCCCAAAATGCGGGCACGGACCTGCAGGCCCTGCGCTTTGGCAGCTTCGGCTGAGGCAAGAACCAGAGCCGCCGCACCATCCGAGATAGACGAGGCATTGGCCGCAGTAACCGTGCCATTCTTTCGGAAGGCAGGTTTTAGCGTGGGGATTTTTTCCGGACGTGCGGATTTCGGCTGTTCATCCGCATCGGTGACCACTTCTCCCTTGCGGGTCTTCACAGTCACAGACGCGACTTCACCATCAAAGGCACCGCTTTCCTGCGCTTCCAAGGCGTTGGACAGCGACTTCAGCGCGTATTCATCCTGTGCCTCGCGGGTGAACTGGTACTTTTCGGCGCAATCTTCTGCAAAAGTGCCCATCAAGCGGCCCTTGTCATAGGCATCTTCCAGCCCGTCCAGGAACATGTGGTCAATTACCTGACCGTGACCGATGCGGGCGCCGCCGCGCATCTTCGGCAGAACATAGGGGGCATTTGTCATGCTCTCCATGCCGCCGGCGATCATCGTATCGGCGTGGCCCAGCGCAATCTGGTCAAAGGCGATCATTGCCGCCTTCATGCCGGATCCGCACATCTTATTGAGGGTCGTAGCTGGTACATCTTCGCCCAACCCTGCCGCAAAACCGGCCTGGCGTGCAGGTGCCTGGCCCTGGCCTGCTGGCAGCACACAGCCCATCAGCACCTCATCCACGGTGGCAGTGCCGGCCCTGTCCAAAGCCGCCCGGATCGCAGCACCTCCCAGCTCTGCAGCCGTCACTCCGTCATACATGCCCTGAAACCCGCCCATCGGTGTCCGGGCCGCTCCGGCGACAACAACATCTTTCATGCAATTTTCCTCCAATCGTCAAAATAATACCTACAGAATAGTAAGCTTTGCGGTCTAGAGTGCTGCCTAATGACGTTACATCCCGGGGGATTACAATGAGCCTTACCACCACCATGACGGACGATGCTCAGATCGTCAAAGTCAATGCGGAACGCATTGATGCCGCCATGGCCATCCAGTTCAAGGAGGACATGCGCACGGAAACCGAAGCAGGGCCGGACCGCGTCATCCTGGATCTTTCCGAAGTGCAATTCATCGACTCAAGCGGATTGGGGGCAATTGTCGCGGCAATGAAGCAGTTGGGCGGCACCCGCAAGCTGGACCTTGCCGGCTTGACCCCAATGGTGGAAAAGGTGTTCCGTCTGACCCGTATGGACACGGTCTTTGATCTGTACAGTTCGCTAAGCGAAGCAACCGCTCCGGCAAACGCAAACTCCTGAAGACAAAGGCGCTGCCGGCGCAAAGCGAGAACTCGATGGTAAAAACCTTTGCCTGCTCGTTCACGGCCACAAACCTGGATGCCCGTTCCGGCATTTCAGATATTGTGGCCCAGTTGCGGTCCCTGGGGATCCCAGGCGCCCGCGTGGACGAGGTGCAAATCGCCCTGACCGAAGCCGTGAACAATGTGGTCGAGCACGCCTATGAAGGCGCGCAGCCGGGCGATGTGCGGATTAGGGGCGAACTGTATTCCGAACGTTTGTGGATCAGCATCCAGGATACCGGAGCGCCGTTTCCCCAGGGAGAGCTGCCCGAAGGCAAACCTGCCGACATCAATGTTCCCGCCGGCAGTCTGCCTGAGGGCGGGTTCGGCTGGTTCCTGATACGTGAATTGGCCAGCCAGGTGCAGTATGAGCGCTCGGAAGGCAACAACAATCTTTCGCTCTGCTTCGAAATCCAAGTGACAAGCCCTTCTGCCAGTACGCAACGGGAAGCATGACCAGACTTGGCTCAGACAGTTTTGCCGCATTTTAACGCTCCGCCACATTGGCGCCGCAATCCGGGCCAACCGCAGCCAAATACATATGCGACACCTTGCCTGTAGCTAAACAGAGCTTCCCCCGGTGCCGCGTGTTCTAGCCCCCACCAGTGCGCGGCGCCGGGGATACGCCCCCCCTGCCCCGTACACTGACGCTCCGTTTCCGCCCGGCCTGCGCGGATTTGATTTGCCTTATTGACGCCTGCGCATAGGCTCTGCCCGGAAGTACAAGGAGCAGCTCTATGCGCGATTTCCATCTACCGGGGCGGTCAGCCGTTTATGCGCAGGGCGGCCTCTGTGCCACGTCGCACCCGCTGGCGGCCGGCGTGGCCGTGGACATCCTGAAACGCGGCGGCAATGCTGTGGACGCAGCAATTGCCGGGGCAGTTCTGCTGGGAATCTGCGAGCCTCAGATGACAGGGATTGGCGGGGATTGCTTTGTGCTGTTTTCACGCCCTGGCCAGGACATTCAAGCCCTGAACGGCTCTGGCCGGGCGCCGATGGCTGCAAACCCGGCAGCACTGCGGGCGCAAGGTCTTTCTTCCATCCCGCTGGGAAGCCCGGACGCGGTCACTGTCCCTTGCGCGATTGATGCATTCAGCAGACTGTCTGAGCAAGAGGGGAGACTGGGTCTTGATACTTTACTAGAGCCTTCAATCCGCTACGCCGAGGACGGGGTACCTGTTGCGCCGCGCACTGCGTTTGACTGGGCAAACAGTGCGGCAACCCTGCAGGGGACAGCACAGCGGCACTACTTGAAGGCCGGAAAACCCTTGCAGTGCGGCGATGTGTTCCGGGCCCCTGGACAAGCTGAAATACTGCGGCGTATCGCCCGGCATGGACGCGACGCATTTTATACAGGTGAAGCTGCTGAAGACATGGTTTCCGCGTTGTCAGCTTTGGGTGGCAGCCACCAGCTGGAGGATTTTGCGGCGGCGGCCAGCTTTGCAGCGCAGCCCGTCCTGGGCCAATATCAAGACCTGAGCCTGGCAGAGCATCCGCCCAATGGCCAGGGTGCAACGGCGATACTTCTACTGAATATTCTCAAGCACTTCGACATTTCCAGCATGAAGCCCTTTGGCGCCGAGCGGGCCCATATCGAGGCAGAAGCCGCCAAGCTGGCCTATGATGCGCGCAACCGTTTCCTAGCCGATCCCAGCCATGCAGCAAGGCTTGAACATATGCTGGCACCAGAAACGGCAGGGAAGCTCGCCGCACTGATTGATCCCAAAAGCGCGATGGCTGCTGCCGCGCCGTTGACTGAGGCTGTGCACAAGGACACCGTCTATATCACGGTTGTAGACCAAGACCGCATGGCGGTTTCGCTGATCTATTCCATCTTTCATGGTTTCGGCTCCGGCATCGCCTCAGAGAAGTTCGGCATTCTGCTCCAGAACCGCGGTGCAGGTTTTACTCTGGAAGAGGGCCACCCGAATGAACTGGGGCCCGGAAAGCAGCCGATGCACACAATCATCCCAGCCATGCTGCAACAGGAGGGAGCTGTCATCATGCCGTTTGGCGTAATGGGCGGCGGTTATCAGCCCACCGGTCACGCACGGCTGGTGTCCAATCTGGCGGACTTTGGGATGGATTTGCAATCCGCCCTAGATGCGCCCCGCTGTTTCGCTGATGGCGGCGTCTTGAAGGCAGAACGCGGCTATGCTGCAGATGTCCTTCAGGAACTGGCGGACATGGGTCACCAAGTGGAGGTGCCCGGCACGCCGCTTGGCGGTGCGCAGGCAATCCGGATCCATGCCTCCGGGGTGCTGGAAGGGGCCAGCGATCCGCGCAAGGATGGCTGTGCGCTGGGGTATTGATCAGCCGGCCGCTTGGCCGGCGGCCATAACAGGCGTCAATTCAGCTGATAATGCAGAGCGTAGGCGCCGCCGTCGAAGTTGCCGAACATCTCCGGCACGTCCGGGTGGCCGACAGGCTCGCCGGAGTAATCTGCGACCAGATTCTGTTCGGACACATAAGCTACATAGTAGCTCTGATCGTTCTCTGCCAGCAGATGGTAGAACGGCTGATCCTTTACCGGGCGGCTGTCCTCTGGGATCGCCTCATACCATTCCTCGGTATTTGCGAACTCCGGGTCAACGTCAAAGACGACACCGCGAAAGGGATGCTTCCGGTGGCGGACGACCTGCCCAAGGTTGTATTTTGCTCGTGTTCTCAACATGGTCATGCTAGCCCCCGTACCTTGTAAATAGCGCGCACGCCACGCAATTGTCCAACTCTTGACGCAAATTTTCAGGGAAACAGACTGTGAACCTCGCTTTGACAGTGCTCGAAATCACCACCCCGGTGTTCCTGCTGGCCTTAGCCGGGTTCACCTGGGTGAAGCTGGGTTTCGAATACCGGACGCAGTTTGTCACCCGGCTGGCGATGACATTGGCCGTGCCCTGCCTGATCTTTACTGCGCTGATGAACACCGACCTCGACAAAGGGGCGCTTGGGGCCTTTACCCTGGCGGCGCTGGCTGGCCATGTACTGCTGGCAGCAGCAGGAGAGTTCCTGTGCCGCATGGGGCGGCTTGAGAGGCGGACCTACCTGGCGCCTTTTATTTTCGGCAATACCGGCAACCTGGGCATCCCGCTGTCGCTGTTTGCCTTTGGTGAGGCCGGTCTTGGGTATGCCGTTGTCATGCTGGCCGTTTCGGCGATCCTGTCCTTTACATACGGCATCTATCTGGTTGCAGGCCAAAGCGCAGGCAGCAAGGCAGTGAAGGAGCCAATGGTGTGGGCCACGTTGCTGGGCGGGCTGTTTCTGTGGCAGGACTGGGAGACCCCGCGCTTCCTGACCAGCACACTGGAATTGGCCGGGCAAATGGCTGTCCCGCTGATGCTGATCACCCTGGGCACGGCGGTCGCCCGGCTGACCCCGGGCAAGACGGGAAAGGCCATCGCCCTTTCTTTGGTAAAATTTGCCCTTAGCGCCACCGCTGGCTGGTTTCTGGCAATGGTCTTTGGCTTGGACCCGACGGCTTCCGGCGTGCTGATTCTACAACTGGCGACGCCAGTCGCCGTAACCGCGTATTTGCTTGCAGAGAAATTCGAAGCCGACTCCAGCGCAGTTGCAGGCCTGGTCGTGGTCTCGACCTTGATGTCCGCGGTTCTGCTGCCGCTGCTTCTGACACTGATTCTGGAATTGTGATTTTCACATCTGCCGCAATCGGCTAAACTCGCCCAAAACAAACCCAGTAAAAAATGGGCAGAGGCAATGAGCAGACTCATCAGCGCCCTCGTTCTCCTCTTGGCGGTTGCGTCTTGCGGAGGCGGGCACAAAGCGCCGCCGCGTAATTTGGATAATGCCTGCAGCATTATTCAGCAGCGGCCGGAATACCTGAAGGCCTTCCGGGCCTCACAGCGCCGCTGGGGTGTTCCGGTCCATGTGCAAATGGCGACAATCTATCATGAAAGCAGGTTCCGTGGCGATGCGCGCACACCGCATCAGTTCCTGCTGGGAGTGATCCCGGTCGGGCGGCAATCCAGCGCTTATGGCTATAGCCAGGCCCTGGACGGCACTTGGGATGACTACCGCCGCGACACTGGGCGGCGGCGCGCCAAGCGCGACAGGATCAGTGATGCGGCCGATTTTATGGGCTGGTACATGCGCAAAAGCCGCGAAAAGAACGGCATCCCGTTGTATGACGCGCGCAACCAGTACCTCGCGTACCACGAAGGCCACTATGGCTATGCCCGCGGCAGCTACCGGTCAAAACCCTGGCTGATGCGGGTGGCCGGTCAGGTCGAGGCCCGCGCGCAAACCTATCAAGCGCAACTGGCAACCTGCCGCAAATTCCGGTGATCTTCAGCAGCTTTGCCTTGCCCTCCCCTCGTTTCTCATGAGGGGGAGCTTGTGTGCCAACCTACGGGCTATTCTCAAATGAGGCAAAGCCTGGGCGGGTGCCAGAAAGAATGCTGGCGCCTTGCTTCGGGGACCTACTGCCGCAGCTCTGGGCAAAGCCAGAGGTTCAGCGTGACGCGCCGCGCCCGCTTGTTTTGAACAGGCTGGATGACAACGGCAGGCCGGTTTCCATCGCGCCGAGAATGACCGTGGTCTGGCCGCCTGCACTGTCGTGGATCACCCATTTTCGCAACTCAACGGGATCACCGGTGAACATCATTTCGATGCTGCCATAGTCAGGATGCTCGGGGTCTTGCGCTCTGACAATGGTGGAAGTACCGTCAAAGGCATGACCCACCACCATGTTGGCGCGGCCTAAATCCACCTTGCGGTCCAGGATGATCGACAGCGGAGTGCGTTTCAGCGGATAGGTTTCCGGCGGCTGGTTGGACTTGGGGTCATGAATTACAACCGCCCCGCTGCCAGCAACAACTGTGCCGCCCCCCTGACCGTCGTATTCGAACCGCATCCGGCCAGGCCGGTGCATGTACAATTTGCCTGTCGACAGGCTGCCGTCGTCATTGATCTGGGTGAATGGCGACGCCGCGGTGCTGATCCCGTTCAAATAGCGGGAAATCTCGTTGAGGCTCAGCTGCTCTGCCGCCCAGGAGGCCGGGGCAGCGAGGATCAATGCAAGGGAAAGTGCAATCCGTTTCATGGGCACAACATAGGTGCACTGCTGCAGATGTGAAGATGCCGGCCCCAACAAGGACCGGCATCGGCAGAAATCCGTCAGTTCATTGCTCTGGAACCAGAATTTCCCGCTTACCCACGTGGTTGGCAGCTGAGACAACGCCCTCATCCTCCATCTGCTCTACCAGGCGCGCGGCCTTGTTGTAGCCGATCGCCAGCTTGCGCTGAATATAGGAGGTCGAGCACTTGCGGTCCTTGATGACGATGGCGACGGCCGTGTCATAGAGCGCGTCCTCGGTGTCGGTGTTGCCGCCGGTGTTCAGCCCCAGAACCGCATCGATATTGTCGGCCTTGTCCTCATCCGGGCCATCCAGAACGCTTCCCACGTAGTCCGGCGGACCGAATTGCTTGAGGTGATTCACGACTTCCTCGACCTCTTCATCCGAACAGAACGGGCCGTGGCAGCGGGTGATCTTGGCCCCGCCTGCCATATAAAGCATGTCACCCATACCCAGGAGTTGCTCGGCGCCCATCTCGCCCAGAATGGTGCGACTGTCGACCTTTGAGGTCACCTGGAAGGAGATCCGGGTCGGGAAGTTTGCCTTGATAGTGCCGGTGATCACGTCCACGGACGGACGCTGGGTGGCCATGATCAGGTGGATGCCCGAGGCCCGCGCCATCTGCGCCAAACGCTGAATACAGGCCTCAATTTCCTTACCCGCAACCATCATCAGATCGGCCATCTCGTCGACGATGACGACGATATACGGCAGTGCCTTGGGTTCGAACTCTTCGGTCTCGAACACCGGCTCGCCCGTGTCATCGTCAAACCCGGTCTGCACCGTACGGCTGAACATCTCGCCTTTGGCCAGCGCTTCCTTCACCCGGCCGTTGTAGCCCGCGATGTTGCGCACACCCATTTTGGACATCTTGCGGTAGCGGTCCTCCATCTCACCCACCACCCATTTCAGGGCAACAACCGCCTTCTTCGGGTCAGTCACAACCGGCGAGAGCAGATGCGGGATGCCGTCATAAACGCTGAGTTCCAGCATCTTGGGATCGATCATGATCAGGCGGCATTCATCCGGTGTCAGCTTGTAAAGCAGCGACAGGATCATGGTGTTGATCGCCACTGATTTACCGGAGCCGGTAGTACCCGCAATCAGCAGGTGAGGCATCTTGGCCAGGTTCGCGACCATGGCATCACCGCCGATGTCCTTGCCCAGCGCCAACGGCAGCGCGTGGTTACCGTCGCCGAAGTCGCGGGAGGACAGGATTTCACGCAGAACCACCTTCTCGCGTTTCTCATTCGGCAGTTCGATGCCGATCACGGTGCGGCCGGGCACAGTCGAAACCCGCGCTGACAGCGCAGACATGGACCGGGCAATGTCATCCGCCAGTCCAATCACGCGGGAGGCCTTGAGGCCCGGTGCGGGCTCCAGTTCATACATGGTGACAACCGGGCCCGGGCGGACCGAGACGATCTCTCCCTTCACGCCATAGTCATCCAGCACTGTCTCCAGCATCCGGGCGTTTTCTTCCAGCGCCTCGTCACTCAGGTGGTGGCGTTCGATGCTGACCGGGTTGGTCAGCAGGTTCAGCGGCGGCAGTTCGAAATCACTGCCGCTGTCTTCAAACGCTAGATTGGGTTGGGCTTCGGCCTTAGCCCGCGCCGAGGGCTGGACAGCCTTGCGCACCGGTTTTTCGACCACCGCCTTTCGCGGTTCTGCAACTGGCAGATCAACTGTAAGGCGCGGCCCCGGTGCCGTGGCCGGTTGCGGAGCTTTCTCAACCGGCAACGCTGTATCAGGCAAGGCTTCCGCCGCCACATGGTCCGGAGCCAGCACCTGAGGCACATCGTCAAATTCGCCTTGGGCGTTATGTTTCGGCGCATGAACTTCGGGCACCGGCGGGACAAATGCCTCTTGATCCGCGGTCTGCCAGGTCAGTGCTGGCTCTTCTGCGATCGACGGCACCGCCACTTGTGCAGCGGTCAACGGCGGCTCGGCTGGGAGACCACCTTGTTCTGCGGGATTAAAGATCAGCGGTGCCGGGCGCTGCCCGCGGCCCTTGGTCAGCGGCAGGTTCGGATCCATCTCTGGCGGTGTGTCGGCAGCACGGCGGATCCGCACCGCATTTGCGATCTTCTTGGAGATCCGGTCTTCGCCGCCTTCGCTGTCATCAACGGGTTCTTGTACCTCCGCATAACCCGTTTCGGCCGCAAAAGCCTCTTCAGGTGCCGGTACAGCAGGTGTGGCACGGCGGATCAGGCTTGGCACGCGCGACAGCAGACCGCCCTTGGCCGGCGCCTCAGGCTCTTCATCGAAAGTATCGGCGGAATAGGCGTCTTCCGGGTAATCCTCGAACATGTCCGGGTCAGCTTCGTCATTGGCATAAGTGTCGCCGCCCTCTGCACGTTCGGCCCGTTCCTTCCGGTAGGTCATAGCGGCCTGCAGCCCGCTGGAGGCACCACGCCCAAGCAGGGCAGCGACGGCTCCATACCCAAGAATGAGGCCGATCATCACCTTGTGGAGTCCCTTTTTAACCTCGGGCCAGGTAAAGCCCAGCACCACGCATCCAAGCGCCAGCATGCCTGCGGCGCTCAGCAGCGACATGATCTTGACCATGAAGTGCAGGCCCACAGGCAACAGCGCCAGCAGAGCGCCCAGGAAGGTGTAGCCCACCATGCCGCCAAGTCCGAAATCATAATTCTGCTGCCAGCTGGTGCTGGCATTCAGGGTCTCCATGTGCAGGGCCACCACCAGCAGCCACGGCACCGACAGCAAAAGCGGCCAGACCACGCGGTCCTCGCCCTTGTGCAGCACGAACCGCAGACCCCAGGCGCACAGAAACAGCGGCATCGCCCAGCTGGCCTTGCCGAACAGAGTGATCAGTATGAAGGAGACAGAGGCGCCCGGCCGGCCCAGCCAGTTCTGCACCGGTGCGTCGGTGGACACCGTCCAGTTCGGATCTTCGGGCGTGTACGAGCCGAGCATAGCCGCAACCATCAGCCCCACCAGAATCAGGGCAATCCCGATCAGTTCCTTGCCGCGCTTTTCAATGGCCGCCTGCATATTGCTGTCGAGCAGCGGATCGCGGCTGCGGGTTTGAAATGCCATGCCTACCTCAGTTCCGTTTCATTCGCCCCTGCCCCGCTGTTCACCGCGGGGTCACCGGCCTGTCCGTTCTTGGTTTTGGCTGCGCGGCCCCAGTCAAGGGCCGCTCAGCAGAATTCAGTAAAGGCAGCCGCGCAGCGTGCTCAGCGCTTTGCGGGTGTCCTCAGCAGGGGCGACAAGCGCCACCCGGATGTAAGTTTCGCCCGGGTTCTGGCCGGGTGCGCCTTGCGCCAGGTAGGCGCCGGGCAGCACCCGCACCCCGGTTTCCTTCCACAGCTTCAGTGCGGCCTGCTCGCCATTTTCCACCGGGAGCCAAAGGAAGAAGCCCGCCTCGGGCGCCAGGTAACCGTTGAGGCCGTTAAAGACCTCATCCGCAATTTTGTATTTTTGCTGATAGAGCGCACGGTTCTCTGCTACATGCGCTTCATCCGCCCAGACCTTGGCCGCAGCGGCCTGCAAGGGGCCTGGCAGGGGTGCACCGGAATAGGCGCGCAACTGTTTAACCCGCTTGATAGTCTCCGGCCCGCCGGCAATCAGCCCGGATCGCAGCCCCGGCAGGTTCGAGCGTTTCGAGAGCGAGTTGAACAGCACCACCTGCTCGGGATCGGCGCCCAGTTCCTGCGCAACGGTCAACGCCCCGACGGGGGCGTCGTCACGGTATATCTCGGAGTAGCACTCGTCCGCGAAGATGCGGAAATCGTATTTCTCTGCCAGTTGAATCAGCCGGGTCCAGTAGTCGCGCGAGGCCACGGCGCCCTGCGGGTTTGCGGGCGAACAGATGTAGGCGACCGTCGTGCGGTTCAGCACATCCTCCGGCAGGTTCTCATAGTCCGGCAGATGGCCGGTCGCGGCGGTTGCGGGGACAAACACAGGCTCTGCCCCGACGGAAATCGTCGCCACCATATAGACCTGGTAGAAGGGGTTCGGGATCAGCACCACCGGCCTTTGCCCATTCTTTTGCTCTGGGCATAGCGCCATGGCGGCATTGTACAGACCCTCCCGTGTGCCGTTCAACGCCATGATCTGGGTTTCCGGATCCGCTTTCACAGCATAGCGGCGGTGGATCCACTCCGAAATCGCACCGCGCAGCTCAGACGTGCCGTCGTTGTTAGGATACTGATTAAACCCGGCGGCATTTTCCGCGATGACATCAGTGACCCAGGCCGGAAACGCATGTTTCGGCTCGCCAATAGTCATATGCACCACGTCCCCGCCAGGGGTGTGATGGTCCAACAGCGCTCGCAGGCGCGGAAACGCATAGGCTGGCAGGTTCGAAAACCGCTCAGGAAAGTCCATATCTTGTGCCTCGGTCACGGGATCATTGGCGCCCCGTTTGCGCCTTAGGTTACAGGGGGTGGGCGGATGCGTCCACCCGGTGATGCGGCCGCTGGTCCGAATGTGGCTTTCAGGCCAAGGCGGCCTCGATCGCGGCGCCGGTGCGCAGCAAAGCTTCCTCGCAGTCCGGCTGCCCCAGCACCTGCAGCCCGCAGCTGGGAGTGCCAGTGGGCAGCGACAGGCCGCACAGCCCCATCAGGTTGCCAATCCGGGTGTTGCGAAGCGCCATCAGGTTGGAGCGAACGTAATAGTCGTGGTCGCTTTGCAGCCGGTCCAGATTGGGTGGCAGAATTGGAGAGACGGGGCTGAGCACTGCATCAAACCCCGCCACGGCATGATCCCAGGTCATGCGGCACTGCTCCAGCTTGGCCCAAGCGGCGACATAATCCGAACCGCTGAACTGCGCCCCTGTGCGGAATCGCTCCAGGATTTCCGGGAACATCAGTTGCGGCGACGCCTCAATCACGTCCTTCCACAGGCCATAGGCCTCGGTCGTGTAGAGAATCGGGCTGAGGCCCATCGCCTCGTCCAGCGCAGGCACCTCCAGCGGCACGATCTCCGCCCCGGAGTCTTTCAGCCTTTGCAGCGTTTCGCTGTGGGCGGCAGCAACTTTCGGATCGAGATCCTCCTGCGCCACATTCTGCAAGTCGGCAAACCGGCGGCCTTTCAGGGATCCAGAGTTGCGCAGGTCTGGACCCGCGACCCCTTCCAGCACGCCCAGCAGCAGCCCCGCATCTTCGACAGACCGGACCAGCGGGCCGACGGTGTCGAACTTCAGGCACAGGGGCACAACACCCTCCAGCGTTATCCGGCCGGAGGTTGTCTTGAGCCCCACAAGATCGTTCCAGGCGGAAGGGATGCGGACGGAACCGCCCGTGTCAGAGCCGATTCCGCCGGCTGCCAGCCCGTAAGCCACAGAGGCTGCCGCGCCCGAGGACGACCCGCCGGGGGCGGCGTTCTGGTCATTGACGCAGGGTGGTGTTTCCTTGACCGGGTTGAAGCCAAGACCGGAGAACGCCAACTCGCTCATGTGGGTTTTGCCGAGGCAGACCGTGCCCATGAGCGTTGCATTGGTCAAAACGGCGGCATCCTGATCCGGCACCCGCCCCTTGAGCAGGTCTGAACCGGATTCGGTTGCGGTGCCGGCGCTGTCGAACAGGTCCTTCCAGCTGACCGGCACCCCATCCAAGAGCGAGCGGCGCAAGCCCAGACCAGCACGCTGCTCAGCCGCTTCTGCCTCCGCCAGCGCGCGGTCATAGGTCACTTGCGCGTAGATCCGGTCTTTCAGGGGGTGCGCGTCGATAGCATCCAGATAACAACGCACCAGTGCCACCGGACTAATCTCACCGGCCTCAATCCCGCGTCCCAGATCGGCGGCAGTCATCGTTAGCCAGTCTTGCATCAGCATCTCTCCCCTTGGCAGCTGATGGTGACGGTAGCGGCAGCAGGACGCAGGTACAATCCCGCGCTTCCTGCATGGACAATCCCGTCAGCAAGCGCATATTGCGGGGCATGAAAAATGCGTCCGATATCCTGATCGTAGGCGGCGGGCTGAATGGTCCGGCCCTGGCCCTGGCCCTGGCTCAAACCGGCCACAGCGTAACCGTGGTCGACTCTCTGACCCCGGACAAGCTGGCTGATGAAGCCTTTGACGGCCGCGGCTACGCCCTGGCGCTGGCCTCGCAGCGGCTACTGCGGCAGATAGGTGTGTGGCAGCACGTTGGAGACAGCGCGCAACCCATGCTGGAGATCAAGGTGACCGACGGCCACGCGGGCCATGGGTCATCGCCGTTTTTCATCCACTTCGACCATGCTGAGCTGGAAGAAGGACCGATGGGTTACATGGTTGAGGATCGTTTCCTGCGCCGCGCCTTCCTGCAGGCGATGGAGGACGCGCCCGGTATTACTCTGGTGTCCGGACGCACCGTGGTCGCACAGGCGCCGGATCAGACCGGCGTGACAGTCACCCTGGATGACGGCGGAGAGCTGCGCGGCCAGGTTCTGGTCGGCTCCGACGGGCGCCGCAGCGGCACCGCGCAACGGGCGGGGATCAAGCGCTCCGGCTGGGACTATGGCCAGACCGCGCTAGTCTGCGCCATCGACCATGAAAGACCGCACCACGGCATTGCCCATCAGTTCTTCATGCCGCCCGGGCCGCTGGCGATCCTGCCGCTGCCGGGCAACCGGTCGTCGATTGTGTGGAGCGAGCGGACCGAGACCGCCAAGGCGATCCACGCCTTGGATGACGCGGATTACATTCAGGCGCTGCGGCCTCGGTTCGGTGATTTCCTAGGGCAGATTTCCCTAGCCGGGAAACGTTTCACTTACCCGTTAAACCTGACCATCGCCAACAGCTTCATCGGAGAGCGAATGGCGCTGATCGGCGATGCCGCGCACGGGATGCACCCGATTGCGGGCCAGGGCTTGAACGCCGGCCTGCGCGATGTTGGCGCACTGGCAGAAGTAATCACCGAGGCCACCCGGCGGGGCGAAGACATCGGCTCCTCTCTGGTGATGGAGCGCTATCAGCAATGGCGCCGTTTCGACACTGCCTCACTGGCAGCGGCGACTGACGTGTTCAACCGGCTGTTTTCCAACGCCAACCCGCTGCTGCGCCTGGGCCGGGACATCGGCATGGGGCTCGCAGGTGCCATCCCCGGCCTGCGCCGCGGTTTCGTGCGCGAGGCGGCCGGCCTTACCGGCGATTTGCCGCGGCTGCTGAAAGGGCAGGCGATCTAGGGGAAATTTGCGGCGCCAGCCGGGTTAATCCAACGCGCGCGCCTCATCCACCAGCATCACCGGAATCCCGTTGCGGATCGGAAAGGCTAAATTGGCCGCACGCGAAACCAGTTCCTGCGCCTGGGCATCGTACTCCAGCACCGTCTGGGTCAGCGGGCAGACCAGCGCTTCCAGCATACGGCGGTCAAAGGCAGGTGCCTGAGTTTCGGTCATTGCAGAGTTTCCTCCTGGGAGCCGCCGCGCAGGGCAAACTCGATCAAAGTGACAAGCGTTTCCCGCCTTGTGGCAAGGCAGGGCGCCTCGAGCAAGGCCTGTTTGTCCTCGGGATCGAATTCCAGAAGCATCGCCAATGAATTGATCAGCAGCTCATCGTCCGCCTCTTTCAGCGCCTCCCAATCCGTCGACAGGCTGCGGGCAGAAAAGAAGCGCTCCAGAAGATCCAGAAACGCGGGACGGTCGAGGCTCTTGTCCGCTTCTGTCCGGCCAAGATCCCGTTCAAAGCCAGTCCAGCTGACATCGCAGCGCCGATAGGGAGTAAAGCCGTCAGCCTCCTGAATAATCCTGAACCGGGAGACACCGGAAAGGGTGACCAGATAACGCCCGTCTTCTGTCTCGGAAAACTGGGTCACACGCCCGGCGCACCCTATGCTGTGCAGCTTTTCCCCGTCGCTCTGCCCGCCATGGCAGGGCTGCACCATGCCAATCAAACGCTGACGCGTTTTCAGCGTGTCCTCGAGCATCTGTAGGTATCGCGGTTCAAAAATATGCAGGGGCAGCCGGGACCGGGGCAGCAGAAGCGCCCCGGGCAAAGGAAACACGGCAACCGTGTCCGGCAGATCAGCTGGCTGGATCATGGGTCAGACTGTAGTGCTGGCCCGGCCTTAGGCAAATATCATTGAGCTGAGTTTGCGCCGCCCGTTCAGAACCACCGGATCATTCGGTTTGAGCGCGTCGAAAATAGTGAACAGCTGGGCCTTCGCCGCACCATCATTCCACTCCCGATCACGCCGGAAAAGCTCGAGCAATTCCGTCACGGCGGCCTCGGCATCCCCCGCCGCGTGAAGCGCCTGCGCCAGATCGAAACGTGCCTGCAGGTCATTCGGGTTTGCTTCCACAGCGGCCCGCAGTTCGGTTACCGGACCAGCATTCTCGGCCTGCCGGGCGAGTTCGATTTGAGCAAAAACCGCTTCAATCTCTGCAGCACCTGCAATTTCTGCAGGCGCGCCGTTAAGAACCGCCTCGGCCTGATCCAAGTCACCCAGCGCGATATGCGCCCGGGCCAGCCCGCCAAAGGCTGCGGCGTTGCTGCCGTCCTCGCCCAGAATCGCGGCAAAGGTCTGGACCGCGTCTGCCACCGCACCTTCGGTCAGCATCTGTTCTGCCGCTTCAAGCGCTTCGCCAAGGCCTCCGTCGGCAGAGCCACCCGCCGCTTCGATCACCTTCTTCACGAAGGCATCAATTTCCGAGGCAGGCAGAGCGCCCTGAAACATATCGACCGGGCGCCCCTGAACGAAGGCCACAACGGTCGGGATCGACTGCAGAGGCAGGCCTTGCTGTGCCAAGGCCTGTGCCAGGCGCTGGTTCTCATCCACATTGACCTTGGCCATCGTGGCCGCACCCTTGGCTTTGGTTACAGCAGCCTCCAGCATCGGGCCCAGTGTTTTGCAGGGCCCGCACCAGGGTGCCCAGAAGTCCACGATCACTGGGGCCTGCATGGATGCGTCCACGACATCCTGCATAAAGGTGGCTTCAGTCACGTCTTTGATCAGGTCGCCCGCCGGTGCGGCGCTGCCAAGAATTTCGCTCATCAGATTGTTCTCCGCTAGGAACTTGCCCCCTATATGGAATCCTGCGCGCCGGAAACCAAGAGAGGAGTTTGCCAATGGCCTGCCGCCGGTTCGATCTCTTTGCCGCCTCCGAAAGACTGATGCGCATGGATGAGGCCGCCTGGGCGCGGCACGCAAACCCCTGGAGCGTCTTCAGCCGCATGACGATCCTGCCGCTGATGACGCTGGCCATCTGGTCGCGAGTCTGGTTTGGCTGGGGGGCTTTGCTGCCCGTAGCACTTGTTCTGGCATGGACGTGCTGGAACCCGCGCGCCTTTGGCCCGCCTGCGGGCACGGATAGCTGGGCATCCCGCGGAACATTCGGGGAGCGGGTTTTCCTGAACCGCCGGCAAGTGCCGGTTCCGGCGCATCACATCCGCTGGGCAAAGGGGCTGGCCTGGATTTCAGGCCTGGCTGCCCTGCCCTGGTTGCTGGGGCTTTGGCGGTTTGACCCGGGGCTGACCCTTTGCGGGCTGGTGCTGATGATAGGCGGCAAGCTCTGGTTCGTGGACCGGATGGTGTGGCTCTATCAGGACATGCGGGACCAGCACCCGGAATACAAAAGCTGGCTGCGTTAGCCGAAGCGCTCTCACCACCGGCAGCGGGTCCCGGCTGCGCCAGGACCCTTGCGGTGTACCCGCACTGCGCGCCAGCGCAGTACCATGACCAACTGAGACGGGTCGCCTATGGAGACCCAGGATCAGGCGGGAGCCCCCCCACCTGCCGTCACAGATCAAATGTTGCAAAGACTGGCGCATGGTCGCTGGGCTTTTCCCAGCCGCGGGCATCGCGCAAAATCCGGCTGGAGTGGGCCGCATTCCGGATGTCCGGCGTGGCCCAGACATGGTCCAGACGGCGCCCTTTGTCGGCAGCGTCCCAATCCTTGGCCCGGTAGCTCCACCAGCTGTAAAGGCGGCCGTCGGGGAGGTCGTTCCGGGTCACGTCGGACCAGCCGCCCGCTTCCATCACGTCAGCAAAATGCTCGACCTCGATAGGTGTGTGGCTCACAACCTTGAGCAGCTTCTTGTGGTCCCAGACATCGTCCTCGCGCGGGGCAATGTTGAGGTCGCCCACCAGGATCGACTTCTCCGGCTTCTCTGCCTTGAACCAGTCGCGCATGTCCGTCAGGTAGTCGAGCTTCTGGCCGAACTTCTCGTTCTGCTCCCGGTTCGGCACATCGCCACCTGCGGGCACATAAAAATTGTGGATCACCACACCGTTCTCCAACCGCCCGGCCACATGGCGGGCATGGCCGAGACCGGCAAAATCCTTGTCGCCGATATCCTCGATCGGCAGCCGCGACAGGATGGCAACCCCGTTATACCCCTTCTGCCCGCGGGCAATCATGTGGCTGTAGCCAAGTGCCGCGAACCCCTCCATCGGGATCTTCTCCACCGGGCTCTTGCATTCCTGCAGGCACAGCACATCCGGGCCTTCTTCCTGCAGCAGTTTCTGCACGATCGGCTCGCGCAGGCGGACCGAGTTGATGTTCCAGGTGGCAAGGGTAAATGGCATCGCGCGCCTCATCATGTGTTCCGGGTTCCGGCGCGATACTGCCTGTCCGGGCAAGGAAGGGCCAGAGGCGATTATGCGCCCGGGTCGGAACTTTCCATGTGCCCCTGGCAAAAAAGAGGCCGGGCACGCAGCCCGGCCAAGTCCAACAGGGAGGTGCATACCGTAACCCGGATATGCGCGGGATCATGTGCAGTCTAAAGATGCGGTGCAGTTGCCTCTTTGATCTGCGTCAACAGGCCTATAGCTCAGGCCACCAGGCGGTATCCGCCTGATTCCGTCACCAGCAGGCGCGCATTCGACGGATCGGGCTCAATCTTCTGCCGCAGCCTGTAGATATGTGTTTCCAGCGTGTGGGTGGTGACACCCGCGTTGTAGCCCCAAACCTCGTGCAGCAGCACATCGCGCGGCACAACCCCGTCGCTGGAGCGGTAGAGGAACTTGAGGATGTTGGTCTCCTTCTCGGTCAGCCGGATCTTGCGGTCGTCTTCGGTGATCAGGAGCTTCATCGACGGTTTGAATGTATACGGTCCCAGGGCAAAGACCGCATCCTCCGATTGCTCATGCTGGCGCAGCTGGGCACGGATACGGGCCAGCAGCACCGGGAACTTGAACGGTTTGGAGACATAGTCGTTGGCGCCTGCATCCAGCCCCAGGATGGTGTCAGCGTCGCTGTCGTGGCCTGTCAGCATCAGGATCGGCGCCTTCACCCCCTGCTTGCGCATCAGGCGGCACAGCTCGCGGCCATCGGTGTCCGGCAGGCCGACATCAAGAATGATCAAGTCATAAAGAGCTTCCTTGGCGCGCTCCATTGCACTTTGGCCGTTTTCGGCCTCGAAGACATCGAAGTCCTCGGTCATCACCAGCTGCTCGCTCAAGGCCTCACGCAGGTCCTCATCGTCATCAACCAGCAAAATTTTCTTTAGTTGCGCCATCGGCTCGCCCTCCTGTTCTCCTGACCACACATGCGTATCCTTCACGCCGCCGGCAAGATTTGCTGCAAAACTCTCACGCCGACGTGTCCATGGCATGGAAAATGTTTCACATCCGTTGCATTTAGGCGTAAAGACAGCGAGCCTTTGTTACAAAATAACACCGGATTCCCCGCATGAGCCTGATGCCCACTATGATCGAACTGCTGGCCCGCGCCCGGGTTGATCTGCGTATGGGCCTTCCGGTGGTGCTGACCGATGGGCAGGAGGCTGCTCTGGCGATCAGTGTGGAAGCCTTGAACAGCCAGCGCCTTGCAGATTTGCGCGCGTTGGGCAGCTTGTCGCTGGCGCTGACCGCCAGGCGGGCGGAAACGCTGAAAGCACGTGTATATGACCAGGACATTGCCCGTATCGAGGTTCCGGCCGCGGAAGATCTGAAGTGGATTCAGTCTTTGGCAGATCCGGCAGACGATCTGAACACACCGATGAAAGGCCCGGTTTCCAGCCTTCGCGGCGGTTCTGCCGAGCTGCATAGGCTGGCGATTGCTCTGGTGAAGTCTGCTCGTTTGCTGCCTGCGGCCGCGCTTGTTCCCATCAGTGATGCATCCGGATTTGCCGCCGCTCACGGGCTTACTGCCCTGTCGCGCCTTGCTGCAGGGCCCTTGCTCAGCGAAAGCTCGCCCCTTCATCCGGTTGCTGCGGCCCGGCTGCCAATGGACGCAGCCGAAGCAGGCCGGTTGCATATCTATCGCCCGGAAGATGGCGCCGAAGAGCACTACGCGGTGGAAATCGGCCGTCCGGACCGGTCAAAACCTGTACTGGCCAGGCTGCATTCCGCCTGTTTCACCGGTGATGTTCTCGGCTCCCTCAAATGCGATTGCGGGCCGCAGCTGCGCGGTGCCTTAGCACAGATGGGTGAAGAAGGTGCGGGCGTTTTGCTCTATCTGAACCAGGAGGGCCGGGGCATCGGCCTTGCCAACAAAATGCGGGCCTATTCCCTGCAGGATCAGGGATTTGATACGGTGGAGGCCAATCACCGGCTTGGATTTGAGGATGATGAGCGTGACTTCCGCCTAGGCGCCGCTATTCTTCAGAAGCTGGGTTTTTCCCAGGTCCGGCTGCTGACCAACAATCCCAACAAGATCGCAATGATGAAAAAGACCGGAGTAAAGGTGGCAGAGCGTGTGGCGCTGAAAGTAGGTGAGAACGCTCACAATCAGCACTATCTGGCCACAAAGGCCCGTAAATCCGGCCATATGCTGTGATATCGCCTGCGGATCTGGTTCTGACACCGCGCGGCGTGCGCTTCATGGGGCGGCTGTTGCCCTGCACGATCGGCAAAGGCGGGCTGTCTGCCGGCAAGCGGGAAGGGGATGGCGCCACTCCTGTTGGCCTGCATCGCATAGCAGGCATGTTCTACCGTCCTGACAGGCTCGCGCGCCCCGCAGCTTGGGCCAAATCGATTGGCCCAAGGGATCTTTGGTCCGATGATCAAAGTGATACGGACTACAACCGGCATGTACGGGCACCATACGGCTTCAGCCATGAGCACCTGCGCCGGGCAGACCCGATGTATGATCTCATTCTGTTCACTGATTGGAACTGGCCAAATGCCGTTCCTGGCAGGGGCTCAGCCATTTTCATCCACCAATGGCGCCGGCCCGGTTACCCGACTGAGGGCTGCATTGCCTTCTCCCGCGCCGATCTGCATTGGCTTGCTGCCTGGGTGCAGCCCGGCACCCGGGTCCTTGTGCCGCCCTTGGCCAGCGCCTGACGGGACCAAGACTTTTTAAAAAGTCTTGGCAAAACTCTTCAAAGAGTTTTGCGCCTCAATACGTGCGGTCACCGAAAATAGCAGAACCGACACGCACATGAGTGGCACCGAGGGCAATTGCTTTCTCGAAATCTCCGCTCATGCCCATGGATAAGCCTTGCAGCCCGTTTCGTTCAGCAATCTTGGCTAGTAGGGCAAAATGCAGGCTCGGCTCCTCGTCGACAGGCGGAATGCACATCAGCCCTTTGACGGGCAGGCCCAGCTGACGGCACTCCGCAATGAAAGCATCTGCGTCGGCAGGCAGGACACCCGCTTTCTGCTCTTCTTCACCGGTGTTGACCTGAACAAACAGCTCAGAGCATTTGCCTAGTTCCTGCGCCACCCGGGCCAGCGTTTTTGCAAGCTTGGGCCTGTCTAACGAATGGATGCTATCGAACAGCTCCATCGCCTGGCGGGCCTTATTGGTCTGCAGGGGGCCGATCAGATGGAGGTCAATCCCGTCAAAATTCTGTGCGAAGCCAGGCCATTTGCCTGCGGCCTCTTGCACCTTATTCTCGCCAAAGCAGCGGTGTCCCTGTTGCAAAACGGATTCCACACGCTCATTCGGCTGCACCTTGGATACCGCAATCAGCTGAACACTGCCTGCAGCACGTCCGGCTTTCGCTTCAGCCTTGGCAATCTTGGATTTGATATCTTCAAGCGGCATTGGATGGGCCTCATATCTGTTTGGCCGCAAAGAACACTGTTTGCCAGGAAATGTTAAGAGGCAAAAGAAAAGGGCGGGCCCCCGAAAGAACCCGCCCCAAATCACGCTAGGCGTGCTTCAGCTTAGAAGCTGAAGTGCAGACCTGCCTGAACCTGCTGATCGTCGTCGTCAGCTGCCGAGTTCACATAGCCGGCAACAAAGGTCACGCCGCCGCCCAGGTCATACTCGTAGTTGATGCCGAAGGAGGTGCCATCGGTCACGGTCTGGTCAGCTGCTGCCACACCAGCGTCAACGTCTGCGGAGTTAACCCATGCGATCAGGTTCGAAGAAGCGCCGATCTCTGCTTCACCAGCCAGGGTAACGCTGTCTGCGCGCTCGGTCTGACCATAAGAAACGGTTGCGCCGAACTGACCGAAGTCTGCGCCAGCTGCAACGAACACAACGTCGTCGTTTGCTTCAACAGTTGCGCCGTTCTTGGTGATGGTCGGGCCGTCGGAGGACGACTGGTATGCACCGGAAACGAAGAAATCGTTGAAGGAGTAGGACAGAGCGACTGCAGTGCGCGATTCGCCGCCTGCGGTACCAGCAACAGTGCCGCCGTTACGCTGCGAGTGCGAGATGTGGCCGGTGAAGCCGCCTGCGGAGTAGATGGCTTCAACACCAACCGGGCCGATCGCCGCGGAGGTGAAGGAGTCCCAGCCTGCGCCTTTGATTGCGACCGAGTTGAAGTCCATGCCGTCGATGCCGGTGCCAACAGACAGGCTGTTGATGTACAGGCCGCGAACGCTGTCAACTGCGCCCCAGAGCTGGCCAGCGTTCACACGCAGACCGCCGTAAGCAACGTAGAACTGAGGGTTGTTGAAGGTTGCCTGACGACGGGCATCGCCACCGTCACGGTCACGGCTCTGTGCACGCAGACGGGCACCAACGGTCACGCCGCTGTCGGTTTCGGTCGACGCGTCGATGGTCAGACGGAAACGGCTGGTGATGTTGGTGTCGGAGGTACCAACAACGTTTTTGTTGGCTTCGTTGTAGTCCAGGCCAAAACGTGCGTAGCCGGACAGGCGGACTTCAGCCGCAGCCATGCCAGCGGTGGCGATCAGCGCGGTGGTCGCGAAGAGAACCTTTTTCATAGTTTTTCCCTCGGTTTTCTAATCTGTAAGCCCAAACCGGGGAATCCGGCGTGGGTATGCCAAGGGGTTTCGCTCTTTCGCCCCCGTTTTGGCAAGTCTTGGGAAAGTTGAGGGAAACGATGCAGTCCGGGATGGTGCAGCTTTGCCACAGTCCACCTCATCACAACTCCCTCAGGACAGTACAAACAGTGGAGGAGTTGCCTGAAACCACCTTTGAACAGCGGCCTGGCTTACCTGGCCGCCTCACGGCATCCATATAAGGAGCAAGGCACTTGCTCCGCCTGCGCCGCTTGCGCTAGGTGTTCGCCCAGATCCAGATATTGGCTCCGGGAGCGGTTATGATCAGAACAAAAACCTTGCAGGCAAATTTGGCCGGCGCATTATGCTTCACTCTGGCCGCGTGCGGCGGCAGCGGAGACCGGGTCCCGGACGGCACGCAACTAGGCAAGGACCGCCTACCGGTTGATGAGGCCGCGGCCCAAGGCAAGCAATCCTCTATCTGGGACGTGTTCCGTGGCAAGCCTGATCAAAATGTGCAGGTGAACCGCTACCTTTGGACCGCCAGCTTGGACGTTCTGAGCTTCCTCCCGGTGCAATCCGTGGATCCGTTCACAGGTGTCATCATCACAGGCTACGGCACGCCGCCCGGCGGAGGCAAGTCCTACCGGGCGACCGTGCACATTAAAGATCCAGCACTGGATGCGCGGTCTTTGAATGTTGCCCTGCAGTCCAAAGGTGGCCCGGTCAGCGCCAGCACCACACGCGCGGTTGAAGATGCGATTCTCTCCCGTGCCCGGCAGCTAAGGATTGCGGATAAGAACCTCTGACCCGCTGCCCTCTGGAATCGCCAGCCAAACCCCATTATCAGAAGCGCCGGGCCCGAAGCCCGGCGTTTTCATGCAAAGGACCGCTCTGATGTCGCGTTACTCCGCCACGGAAATCGAAGCTAAATGGCAGGAAGCCTGGGACAAGGCCGGGATTTTCCAGGCCAAGCGCACCGGCGATAAGCCAAAGTATTATGTGCTGGAGATGTTCCCCTACCCGTCAGGTAAGCTGCACATGGGCCATGTGCGCAACTACACCATGGGCGACGTGATCGCGCGCTACAAGCTGTCGACCGGCCATAACGTGCTGCACCCAATGGGGTTTGACGCCTTTGGCATGCCGGCCGAAAACGCCGCGATGGCCTCGGGCGGGCATCCGAAGGACTGGACCTATTCGAACATCGACACCATGGTCGAGCAGATGAAACCGCTGGGCCTGTCGCTTGATTGGTCCCGGATGTTTGCCACCTGCGATCCGGAGTATTACGGCCAGCAGCAGGCGCTGTTCCTCGATTTCCTGGAAAAGGGCCTGGTCTACCGCAAGAACGCGGTAGTGAACTGGGACCCGGTCGACATGACCGTTCTGGCCAACGAGCAGGTCGAGAACGGCCGCGGCTGGCGTTCCGGCGCGCTGGTGGAGCGTCGCGAGCTCACGCAATGGTTCTTCAAGATCTCGGATATGTCCGAGGAGCTGTTGTCGGCGCTGGATACGCTTGAGAACTGGCCTGCCAAGGTCCGCCTGATGCAGGAAAACTGGATCGGCAAGTCGCGCGGGTTGCAGTTCTCGTTTGAGCGCACCGATGGCGGCGAGCCGATTGAAGTCTATACCACCCGCCCCGACACGCTGATGGGCGCGTCCTTTGTCGGCATCTCGCCAGACCACCCGATTGCCAAGGCTCTGGAAGCCGAATCGGAAGAAGTTGCAGCCTTTGTTGCTGAGTGCCGCAAGGGCGGCACCACCGAGGAAGCCATCGAGACCGCTGAAAAGCTGGGCTATGACACCAGCATCCGCGTGAAGCACCCGCTGAACCCGGATTGGGAGCTGCCGGTCTGGATTGCCAACTTCATCCTGATGGACTATGGCACCGGCGCAATCTTCGCCTGCCCGGCCCATGACCAGCGCGACCTGGATTTCTGCCGCAAGTATAACCTGCCGGTCACAGATACTTTCTTTGCGCTGGACAATGATTCCCCGGTCGCAAACGAGGCCTTTGTCCCGCCGAAGACCGAAAAGGTCCGGTGGGTTGACCACTTTGCCGGGCTGACCGAGGCAACCGGCGAGGAAGCAATCAATGCCACCGTCGATTTTGCGGAAAAGGCCGGCTGGGGCCAGGGCGTCACTAAATACCGCCTGCGCGACTGGGGGCTTTCCCGCCAGCGCTACTGGGGCTGCCCGATTCCCGTGGTCCACTGCGAAGACTGCGGCGTGGTGCCGGAGAGGAAAGAGAACCTGCCGATCGCCCTGCCCTATGATGAAGATGGCAAAGCCATCGACTTCTCGGTGCCAGGCAACCCGCTCGACCGCCACCCAAGCTGGCGCAACTGCGCCTGCCCCTCCTGCGGCAAGCCTGCGCAGCGCGAAACCGACACCATGGATACCTTTGTCGATTCGTCCTGGTACTTTGCCCGGTTCACCGCCCCGCGCGCCGGAACTCCGACCGATATGGCCGATGCCGAATACTGGATGAACGTCGACCAATACATCGGCGGCATTGAGCATGCGATTCTGCACCTGCTTTATTCGCGCTTCTTTGCCCGCGCGATGCAGATCTGCGGCCACCTGCCCCAGAAATCGGTAGAACCCTTCGACGCACTGTTCACGCAAGGCATGGTGACCCACGCGATCTACAAGACCACCGGCGACAACCACCGCCCGGTCTACCACTACCCCGAGGAAGTGGAGCTGCGCGACGGCAAGGGCTTCCTGAAGGACGGCACCGAGGTGGAGATCATCCCGTCGGCCAAGATGTCCAAGTCCAAGAACAACGTAGTCGACCCGCTGCACATCATTTCGTCCTTCGGCGCCGACACCGCGCGCTGGTTCGTTCTGTCCGATTCGCCGCCCGAGCGCGATGTGGAATGGACCGCAGCCGGGGCCGAAGCGGCCTACAAGCACCTGAACCGGGTCTGGAACCTGTGCGACCGGATTGGCGAGATGGATCCGGAAGCGGCAGGCCAAGGCGACGAGGATCTGCTGCGCGAGATGCACAAATGCATCCGCGACGTGACCCTGGGTGTCGATTCCTTTGGCTTCAATGCGGCAATTGCCAAGCTTTACGCCTTCACCAACACGCTCGCCAAATCCAAGGCCAGCGCCAAGGTGCAGAAACAGGCGATCATGACCCTGGCCCAGCTGATGGCGCCGATGACACCGCATCTGGCGGAGGATATCTGGAACCATCAGGGTGGCGAAGGCCTGGTGGCCACCGCGCCCTGGCCGGTCGCGGATGAGGCGATGCTGGTCGAGAACACCGTCACCCTGCCGATCCAGATCAACGGTAAACGCCGCGGCGAAATCGAAGTTGCTAAGGATCTGGACAAGGCAGAGGTTGAAAAACTCGCTCTGGCGCACGAAGCTGTGCAAAAGGCGCTGAATGGCGGCGCGCCGAAGAAGGTGATCGTGGTGCCGGGCCGGATTGTGAATGTCGTTGCTTGACCGCAGAACCCTGCTGCTGGCCCTGCCCCTGACCGCAGCGGCCTGCGGCTTTACCCCGGTGTATGCCCCCGGCGGCACCGGCGCCGCGCTGCATGGCCAGATCGTGGTTCAGGCGCCGGAAGAGGTCAAGACAGCCAGCGGAACGGATGCCTATTTCCTGGTGCAGAACCTGGAACAGCGCCTGGGCCGCGGCGGCAGCGCAGCATACAAGCTCGACCTGACGCTGCGCACGCAGGAAGAAGGCCAGGCGATTACCGCAGACAATGAGATTACTCGCTATTCGGTGATCGGAACGGCTGGCTATTCGCTGACCCGCCTGGCCGATGGCAAGGTCGCCTCCAGTGGCACGGTGCAGAACTTCACCGGCTATTCCGCCACCGGCTCCACCGTGGAGACCCTGGCGGGCGAACGCGACGCGCATGAGCGACTGATGGTGATTCTGGCCGATCAGATCACTGCGCAGATCCTAGCAACTGCGGATCTCTCCGCACTTGTCGAATGAAACTCTCGCCGCGCGAGGCGGATGGCTATTTCGCCAAGCCCGATCCGGGCAAGACCGGCATCCTGATCTATGGCGCCGATGCAATGCGCGTGTCACTCAAGCGGCAGCAGGTGCTGGCGGCCCTGCTTGGCCCTGGGGCCGAGGAGGAAATGCGCCTCAGCCGCCTGCCCGGCGGCGACCTGCGCAAGGACCCTGCGCAGCTGTTGGATGCAGTGAAGGCCGTGGGTTTCTTCCCTGGCGTCCGTGCGGTCTTTGTCGAAGGCGCCAATGACACCGCGACACCTGCGATCACTGCGGCGCTGGAGGAATGGCAGCCGGGCGACGCGCAGATCGTGGTCACGGCCGGGCAGCTCAAGGCCACCTCCAAGCTGCGCAAAGCGTTTGAAGGCCACAACAACGCCTATGCGGTTGGGATCTATGACGACCCTCCCTCGCGCGCCGAAATCGAACGGATCCTGGGAGAGGTCGGTATCCGCGATGTTCCTGGCGACAGCATGTCGGCGCTGTCAGACATTGCGAACGACATCGGTCCCGGCGATTTCTCCCGCATGATCGAGAAGCTGGCGCTCTACAAACACGGCGACACCAGCCCGCTGTCGCTGGACGACATCGGCGCCGTGGCCCCGCAATCGACCGAGGCCGCGCTGGATGACGTGCTGAACGTGGTGGCCGAGGGACGCAGCCCCGAAATCGGCCCGCTGATCCGCCGACTGCAGGCGCAGGGCACCAATGCGGTGACCCTCTGTATCGGGGCCACCCGGCATTTCCGCACGCTGTACACCATCGCCGCGGCCCCCGGCGGCCCGGCCCAAGGCATCGGCCAGCTGCGCCCGCCGCTCTACGGAAAGCGCCGCGACCGGATGCTGCGGCAAGCGCAAAACTGGGGTGCAAACCGTCTGGAAACCGCGCTCACGATCATCACAGACACCGATCTTGCCCTACGTTCAGCGGGGCAGACCGCCCCTGCGCTGGCTCTGATGGAGCGCGCCCTGATCCGTCTTGCCATGCTGAGTCGCGCCCGCTAACCCGGCCGCCTTGCCTTGATCCGCTCCTCTGAGCAGTTCATCTTAGCTGCACACAACAGGAGAGAGACGATGTATACGGTCACCGGCATCCCGCTCACCCGCACTTTCCGGGTGCTCTGGGCGCTTGAAGAGCTTGGCGCGCCTTACGAACTCAATCAGCACGGCCCCCGCAGCCCGGAAGTTCAGGCGCTGAATGTCTCTGGTAAGGTACCGGTGCTGCAGGTGGAGGGTGAGGTCATCACCGATTCGACCGCCATACTCACTTATCTGGCTGATAAGCATGGTGCACTGACCGCCCCGGCCGGCACCGTGGCCCGCGCTAAGCAGGACGCGATGACTCACCTGCTACTAGACGAGGTCGACGCCGTTCTCTGGGCCGCAGCCCGCCACAGCTTCATCCTGCCCGAGGATCAGCGGGTGCCTGAGGTGAAAGCCAGCCTGAAATGGGAATTCGCCCACAACTTGACCCGGCTGGAAACCAAGATAGCAGGCCCCTTCCTTATGGGAGAGAACTTTACCATTGCCGACATCATCTGCACCCATTGCCTGAATTGGGCACGCAGCGCCAAGTTCCCGGTAGAAAGCGAAAAACTGCAAGACTACGGCAAGCGGATGCGGGAACGCCCAGCATTTCAGCGGGTAGCCGAACTCGCTAAGTAATCCGCTGCCGCACGCCCGGCCCAGCGCCCTGTTGCCAGACAGGCAGTCAGCAGATAGCCGCCCGTCGGAGCTTCCCAATCCAGCATCTCTCCGCTGCAGAACGTTCCCGGCATCTGTTTAAGCATCAGGCCTCCGTCCAGCGCTTCGCGGCACACTCCGCCGGCCGTCGAAATCGCCTCATCCATCGGACGCAGGCCAGCGTGCTTCACCGGCAGCGCCTTGATCAGCTGTGCCAGGGCCGTTGGATCCTGAGGCAGCGGACGCCCGAACTCCTGCAAAAGCGCTGCAGCTGCCGGAGCCAGCTTCAAGGTCTTGCGCAGATGGTTTGAAAAACTTGCCTTGCCACGCGGACGAGACAGGCGGCGGGCGGCCTCCGCCTCTTCGAGGTCTGGCAACAGATCCATGTGCAGCGCCGCACCGTCCCGAACCGCAGCGCAAATGGAATAGATGCCGCCGCCCTCCAAGCCTCGTTCCGAAATCACCGCCTCGCCGCGCGACACCAGATCGCCAGACCGCAGCGCAATACCTTTCAGGGGCTGGCCAAAGTACGGCACCATATATTCGGACCATTCTGCTATCAGGCCGGCATTAGCGGGTTTGAACGGCGAGACGTCCACCGCTCTTTCCTGCAACAACGGCCTCCACGCGCCATCCGATCCCAGCCGCGCCCAGCTCGAACCACCCAGCGCCAGGACAACGGCCGCTGCCTCAATACGCTTCGGTCCGCCCAGCGTTTCAAACTCAAGAGTTGCGCCGTCCCAACCCGCCCAGCGCCAATGAGTCCGGATATGCACACCGTACCCGTCCAAACGCCGCAGCCAGGCACGCAAAAGCGGCGATGCTTTCATCACCTTCGGGAACACGCGGCCGGTTGAGCCGGTGAATAACTCGCTACCAAGCCCCCTCGCCCAGCTCTTCACAGCCTGGGCATCAAAGACCCGAATTATCGGCGCCAGCCAGTCAGCAGCGTCACCGTAGCGGGTGATCAGTTGATCGAACGGTTCGTCCTTGGTCAGATTCAGGCCTGACTTGCCCGCCATCAGAAACTTGCGCGCAGCTGACGGTTTGGCCTCAGCCACCAGCACCCGGTGCCCGGCCCGGCCCAGCTCTTCCGCAGCCATGAGCCCGGCTGGCCCGGCTCCAACCACCACTGCGTCCCACGCCTCTGTCATGCCACCCCCTTGCCAGCCCGTGGTGAGGGCGTATCTAGTATCCGCACGAAACCAGTTGAGGCCAGTGCATGTCTGATCCGGTCTGCCCGCTGTGCGGCCGCCCCATTCCAGAGGGTGTTCCGCAAAGCCTGCACCATCTGATCCCAAAATTGAAAGGAGGCAAGGGCGGACCAACCGTTCTGCTGCATGACATCTGCCACCGCGAAATCCATGCCACGCTGACAGAAGCGGAACTGGCCCGCGACTTCAACTCCCTGCAGGCACTGCAATCCCATCCGCGGCTGGCGAAATTCATCGCCTGGGTCCGCAAACGCCCGCCGGAGTTTCGCTCCAGTGTCCCAGGCAAGCGCCGCAAACGCTAACTAATTTCAAGCCCCATAAACGCCGGGCTGTCGCGCAGCTGCGCCCCAGGGATGTGCTGGAACTCCAGCGTTGTATACGGCCGCCGCCAAAGCCATTCACGGTTCGCCACTGACCGCAGGTCCGGATCTGGCGGCGTCTCTTCGGTGAAGGCCAGGAAATGCAGATCAAACCCGAACTCCGCTACCTCCTGCACCGACAAGAGCTTCATGTCGGCACGCAGGGCAAGTTCGGCAGCGATGTCCCCGGTGCGCAAAGTGATCTGCCCGACATGCGCACCGCCGCCTAGCGGCAGTGCAGGATCGCCAGCACCACCGGGCCGGTTGCCCAAAAAATCATGCTGCAAAAGCTCTATCGAAAATCCCTCAAGATCGTGCAGATGTGCCATATAGCCGATATCGCGGAACTGGTGCGGTGCCGAAACCGCCACCCCCTTTTGACGCAACTGCTCGCAAGCAAGGTCCAGATCAGGCAGGCAGATACCGGTTTTCCAATAGCGCTCATCGCGAGTATGCGGCGCCCGGGTTCCACCGGGCAGCAGGATCAAGTCTGCATCGCCGCCGGCATAACCGGCGCGCCAGGCATCACCATCAATCCGGGCCTCCATGCCGAACACATCCGTATAGAAACCAGCCAGTCGCTCCGGATCTTCAACCTGAAGCTGAAGCCCTGACAGCCGCTTCACCGGCACATCCTCAGGATGCCCGCAGCGATCTCCGGCTTAGCCTCCAGCGAATGGGTCAGCAAGTCCTCCGCCGTTTCCAGCAAGGCCTCAGGCTCTACGATCCGGTCCACGAGGCCATAGCCGTATGCCTCCTGCGCGGTGATCCTCTGCCCGGCCGCCAGAATCATCTTGGTGCGGGCGGGCCCGATCAGCGCCGCCATACGGCCTGCGTCCGAAGGCTGCGGCAAATAGCCGAGCTTCATCACCGGGTAAAAGAACTTGGCCGACGGCACCGCAATACGAATGTCACAGGCTAAAACCATACCGTTGGCGCCACCCGCCAATGTGCCGTTCAGCGCGGCCACCTTGAGGCAAGGCACAGCAGCCATTGCCGCCGACAGCCGTTCCCACACCGGCGAGGTCGCCAAGCCTGCCCGCGCCTCGTCCAGATCAGCGCCGGCGCTGAACACTTTGCCGGTGCCGGTCAGGATCAGCCCGCGGGCCTCCTGCGCGCGTTCGGCAATGTCCGCCAGTTCAGTCAGCATCGCCTCAGTCAGTGAATTCGCCTTGTCTGGCCGATTGATAGTAACGGTCCACTGACCGTTTTCCGCGACCTCCAGCCCGATCATAGCAGGCCCACCCGTTTCCGGATGCTATCCTCGCGCAGTGAAACTTCCTGGCCGATGCAGCCGTCTGCGTCCGGCGTACACATCCACATCAGCGTCCGGGCCGGCCACTCTGCTGGAATGTGATCTTCCCAGTCCAGCTTACTCACCGGATTGATGCCGCTGGCCTTGATCTCACGCTGCATCCGGGTCGCAACCGTTCCTGGCGACAGGCCCATAGCGCGGATGCCATTTGCGCGTTCCTCCAGATCAAGCGCCGAAGTCAGCATCGCCGCACCGGCCTTAGAAGCACAATAGGCGCTCCACCCCTCAAGCGGCCGGTGCGCGGCGCCGGAGCTTACGGTGATAATGGTGCCACCACCCACCGGCTTCATCAGCGGCAATGCGGCCCGGATGCCATTGAAAACGCCTTTCAGGTTGATGTCGATCAGCTTGCCCCACTCATCTGATGACGCATTTTCCAGCCGGGATATGGGCTCGATCACACCTGCATTGTTGATCAGGACATCAAGGCTGCCAAATTCCTGATACGCCGTGCCCAATGCGGCCTCCACGGAAGCAAAATCTGCCACATCGCAGGCGAAGGTCAGCACGTTTCCGCCGATCTCCTCCGCGAGGGCCTGCATTGCGTCCGCGCTCCTTGCCAGCAAGGCCAGATTGGCCCCGGCGGCAGAAAATACACGGGCTGCATCCGCGCCAATTCCGCGGCTGGCTCCGGTGATTGCAATTGTTTTTCCGTTGAAATCCATCCGCCGTCCCTCCAAGTGACTGATAACCCATGTGGTAAAGCGGTTAGGGGGAACGGTCCAGCCCATGGCCCCCTTGACGGCGCTGCCCGCCGGGCCGACGATGATTTCAATTATCTCTCAGAGGAAGGTTCTCTTATGTCCGTTAATTTTGCGCGCGGCGGAGCCGCAGCAGCAATTTTGGTTGTTTCCGCCCAGGGAGCGCTGGCTGATCTCAGCGCTCAGGATGTCTGGGCCGACTGGAAAGCCTATCTGACCAGCACTGGCTATAGTGTTTCCGGCTCCGAGGCCGTGTCCGGCAATACGTTGACCGTCTCCGATGTTGCTATGGTAATGCCTATCCCGGAAGAAGACGGTTCCGGCACAATCAGCTTCCCGCAGATCCAATTCGTGGAAAACGGTGACGGCACTGTAAACGTGCTTCTACCGGCGGAATTTCCCATGGGGTTTGAGTTTTCCGGTGAAGGAGAAACCTTCTCCGGCAAGCTGATTTATGCCCATGACGGCAGCCCGATGAAAGTGGCCGGCGACGCGGAAAGCATGAGCTACGACTACAACTCCTCCAAAGTTACTTTGACCTTGGACGAGTTGACCGCAGACGGCGAAGCGGTTCCAGCGGAGGTGGCGAAAGTACGGATCGTTTTGAACGACGTTGCCACAAGAACTGACATGAAAATCGCCGGAGCGCGCAGCTACGACCAAACGCTGACAGCTGAAAGCCTTAGCTACGACATGGGTTTCAACGATCCGGAAAGCAATGGCACCGGTTCTTTCAAAGGGGCTTTGCAAGGGCTTAACTTCACTGGCACCAGCACCGTTCCTGCTGATTTGGAAGGTCCGGATATGGCGGCGCTGCTGGACGCAGGATTTGCTTTTGACGGCACATTCACCTTTACCGGCGGCAATGGTGCAATCTCCGGGGTGGACGGCAGCGAAAGCTTCGCAATGGAAAGCAATTCCCAAGGCGGCGCAATCACCGTTGCAATGGACAAGCAGCATCTGACCTACGACGTTTCACAGGTTGGCACCAACGTGAATATCTCCGGTTCGGAAATTCCGTTCCCGCTGGCACTCAGCATGGCGGAGACTGGTTTCAAGCTGATGATGCCGCTTGCCAAGTCCGACGCGGAGCAGGATTTCGCCCTGGGTATCACCCTGCGCGATTTTGCAGTTCCGGAGATGCTGTGGGGCATGGTCGACCCGACCGGCCAGCTGCCGCATGACCCAGCAACAGTCATTCTGGACCTGGCTGGCAAGGGCAAGGTTTTGTTTGACCTGTTTGACCCGGAAGCCATGGAAGCCGTGGAAATGGGTGATGAGCAGCCAGGTGAGCTGAACGCCCTGACCGTGAAACAACTGCAAGTGTCCGCGGCGGGCGCCGAGTTGACCGGCACCGGCGATTTTACCTTTAACAATGAAGACTTGGTCAGCTTTGACGGCATGCCTGCACCCTCAGGCGAAGCCAACCTCAAGCTGGTAGGTGCCAACGCACTGATCGACAAGCTGATCGGTATGGGCCTGATGTCTGACAGCGATGCCATGGGCGCGCGGATGATGATGGGAATGCTGGCTGTGCCGGGCGAGGGCGAGGACACTTTGACCTCGAAGATTGAAATCTCTGAAGGCGGTCAGATCCACGCCAACGGACAACGCATTAAGTAAGCATAAAAATCCTGAAGGGGTCAGCAAAGGGGCTGCCAAACGCAGCCCCTTTTTTGCGGCCTGCACTTGCGGCACGGCGCTTCACTGGATAGCTCTTTTAGAGAGCAGAACAGAAGGTGCCCATGACCCAGTCTCCCGAAGCGCTTTGCCACGCCCTAATCGATGCCGCCTGCAAGGCTGGCGCGGATGCCGCTGACGCAATGGCAGCGGAGGGCAGCTCTCTCAGCATCGAAGTCCGCGAAGGCAAGCTGGAGCATGCAGAACGCTCAGAAGGCACCGATCTGGGTCTGCGGGTGTTTATCGGCAAACGCCAGGCCCTGGTGTCTTCGTCGGACATGCGTCCGGAAACGATAGCCGCAATGGCAGAACGTGCAGTCGCCATGGCCAAGGAAGCGCCAGAAGACCCCTACGCGGGCCTCGCCGATTCGTCTCAGCTGGCCGAAGATTGGGACCTTGCCGCACTTGAGCTGGAAGACCCAAGCGGAGAGCCGGAACCGGCTTCCCTCCAGGCAGACGCGCTGGCCGCCGAGGCAGCCTGCCAGGCGGTCGAGGGCATCACTCAAGTACAGTCAGCCGCCGCCGGATACGGCCGCCACGTGGTGCATCTGGCAGCCACCAACGGTTTTTCTGGCGGCTATCAGCGTACTGGCCGATCGCTCTCTTGCACCGGGATCGCGGGCGCGGGCACTGGCATGGAACGGGATTACGACGGCGATTCCCGCACCTTCCAAGAAGATCTGCGCAGTGCCGGGGAAATTGGCCTTACCGCAGGCGAGCGGGCCGTTGCCCGTCTGGGTGCACGCAAACCCAAGACCGGCAGCTTCCCGGTCCTGTTCGACGAACGCATTTCTTCATCCCTGATCGGGCATCTGATGTCGGCCGCGAATGGCGCGGCAATTGCCCGCGGCTCCTCCTGGCTGAAAGATTCGCTCGGCCGACAGGTGCTCCCCAACTCTCTGTCCGTTGTCGAAGATCCGCACCGGCCGCGGATTTCAGGCTCCCGCCCCTTTGACGGCGAAGGCCTGCCAACCCGCCAGCGCACGGTGGTGGACAAGGGGATGCTGACCGGCTGGACGCTGGACCTCGCCTCTGCCCGCAAGCTGGGGCTGGAAAGCACCGGCAACGCCGCCCGCGGCATCGGCGGAGTGCCCTCTCCTTCCACGTGGAACATCGCGCTGACGCAGGGCGAAGCCAGCCGCGAGGACCTGATTGCGCAGATGGGCACCGGGCTGCTCGTCACCTCTATGATCGGCTCCACCATCAACCCGAACACAGGTGACTATTCCCGCGGCGCATCTGGGTTCTGGGTTGAAAACGGCGCGATTGCTTACCCGGTCAATGAATGCACCATTGCAGGCAACCTGCATGACATGCTGCGCCGGATCGTGCCTGCAAATGACGCGCGCCGGCACTTGTCTACAGTGGTCCCGTCACTCTTGATTGAAGGGATGACCCTTGCCGGCAACTGACCTTTCCCTGCTTGTGAAAGCGGCGGAACGAGCCGGGGATATCGCCTGCCGTTACACAGGCCCTGAAGCCAAGAGCTGGGACAAGCCGGGCGGTGCAGGCCCGGTGACAGAGGCCGACTTGGCCGTGAATGCAATGCTTGAAGACATGCTGCAGAAGGCGCGGCCCAAGTACGGCTGGCTGTCTGAAGAGACTGAGGACAGCGGCGTGCGATTGTCGCGCGACCGGGTGTTCATTGTCGATCCGATCGACGGAACCCGCAGCTTTGCAGAAGGCTCCCGCACCTGGGCGCATTCCTTTGCGGTTGCGGAACACGGCGAGGTGACGGCGGCGGTGATCTACCTGCCGCAGCGCGGGCTGATGTTCACTGCTGCCAAGGGCTGGGGCGCGGCGTGCAACGGCAAACCCATCCAGGTTTCCGCAAACGCAGAGCTGGCCAGCTCCGAAGTCCTTGCCGCCAAACCGAACCTGCAAGCCCACCATTGGATTGGCGGAGCTCCACCGGAGTTCATCCGCAGCTATAGGCCGTCGCTGGCTTACCGCTTGGCCAAAGTGGCGGATGGCCGCTTTGGGGCCATGCTGACGCTGCGGCCCAGCTGGGAATGGGATATCGCGGCTGGCGAGCTGCTGGTGCGGGAGGCCGGCGGCACGATCACGAACCGGGACGGCGAACCGCTGCGTTTCAATAATCCAAACCCGCGCTTAAACGGCGTGATTGCTGCCAGCAGGCCCTTGCACCAGGCTCTGCTGGGATCGTTAAACCCGAACGGCCCAGGCATTGCTGGACATTGAACCGGTTTACCCTTATCCGGCCATCGCAGGCCCGCCACGGTCAGACGCAAGTTTTTCACAGACAAACCGGTATGTTGCAGATACTTTGGGCCGGAAAAAACAGATCGAACCAAATGCAACGGCGAACAAACGCACCCAGCCGCCAATCCGTGCTGCAGCCCCGCCCAAGAGGCGAGCTGCTGTGGGTGCATGCCACAACGCCGGAACGCTACCTGGCTCTTTGCGACCTCGGCCGCAGGCTTAAGTCCTTGCGCCCTGATCTTTCGGTTCTGGCAAGCTGGGAGCCTGGTTTACGGATGACCGGAACAGTCGGTTGCGACATTCCTGTCGGGCCGCTTGCAGAGGATACGATGGCGGAGTCCCGCGATTTCCTCGATCACTGGCAACCTGACGCCTGCATCTGGACCGGAACTCCGGCACGGCGGGTCATGCTGCGGCAATTACGCGAGCGGGGAACCGGAGTTCTGCTGGCAGATTTGCTGGAAGATGAAATGCCCAACCGTGCCAGCCGCTGGCTGCCGGATCAACGGCGGCGCCTTCTGGAAGGGCTGACCTGCATCCTGACACCGTCAAAGGCCGTTCAGGCCCGGCTGATCCGGGTCGGTTTTCCAATTGAACGAGTAGAGCTGGCCAGCAAACTGCGGGTGTCCGCTCTTCCGCCCGGCTGCAATGATGATGAACTTGCGGCCATGCAGCAAACGCTGGGCAGCCGCCCTGTCTGGCTGGCTGCCCATACCAAACTAAGCGAGCTGCCCCGCGTATTGGACGCGCACAAATCTGCCCTGCGGTTGCTGCACCGGCTTCTGCTGGTCGTCGCCCTGGACGATTATTCCAACTTAGACGCCGCCCGCAGCCTGCTGCAAAACAGCGGCTTGTCTTTTGCGGATTGGGAAGACGGCGCTGAACCGGAAGACCTGACGCAGGTTCTGCTAACCGGCGGCGAGGATCTGGGCCTATGGTACCGCCTCGCCCCCGCGGCCTTGATCGGCAGCAGCCTGGACCCGGCAGCGCAGGGCCAGTCACCGCTGGATGCCGCCGCATTGGGATCTGCGCTGCTGCATGGTCCGGGCGTCCATGCGCACCGTGATCTCTATGAAAGACTTGCAGCCGCTGGCGCGGCCCAAGCGGTATTAACGCAATCTGAACTTGCAGATGCGGTTGTCGCCCTGTCAGCGCCCGACAAGGCTGCCGAAATGGCCTTGGCCGGCTGGCAGAGTGTAACTGAAAGTGCGGCAACTACTGACACACTTCTGGAAAAGGTCCAGGTTCTGCTGGACCAGCGAGAGGCTTCGCATGCGGCCCCCTGATTTTTGGCACAAGCCACCGAACGCCTTTGACCTGCGGGCCGCCTTGCTGGCGCCGCTCGGCTGGGTCTATGCCCGCGCCACCGCTTCCAGGCTTGCAAAGGGCACTCCCGGCGCGCCGGGTGTCCCGGTGATTTGCGTCGGTAATTTGAACGCAGGCGGTACCGGCAAAACGCCCACAGTGATCTGGCTGCTGGAGACATTGCGCCACCTGGGACACGAGCCGCATGTTGTGACACGCGGCTACGGCGGCACGCTGAAGGGGCCGGTGCAGGTGTTTCCAGGTCGGCACGAGGCTGCGCAAACCGGGGATGAACCGCTGTTGCTGGCCGCCTTTGGCGAAGTATGGGTCGCCAAGGACCGGGCCGCAGGCGCCCAGGCGGCGGCCGCAGCAGGAGCCACAGTCATCATATTGGATGACGGTTTTCAGAATCCATCGGTGGCCAAGGATCTGTCGCTTGTTGTTGTGGATGCTCAGCAAGGGTTTGGCAATGGCCGCTGCCTGCCTGCGGGCCCATTGCGCGAGCCGGTATCTACTGGGCTGAAACGTGCCGACGCCATCCTGTCTCTGGGGACGGATACCGCCCAACAGAAGTTTGCCGCCGCCTGGGGCAACCAGCTGCAGGGGCTGCCGCATTTCACCGGTGCGCTGGAGCCGCTGCAAACCGGGATGCCCTGGAACGGCACCCGGGTGCTGGCCTTTGCCGGCATCGGCCATCCGCAAAAGTTCTTTAACACTTTGCGCGGCCTTGGGGCTGATATCATTCGGGCTGAGGCACTGGACGACCATCAGCCGTTGACTACTGCACTTCTCAACCGGCTGGAAAATGAGGCCAAGCAACAAAACGCACAACTTGTCACCACGGAAAAGGATGCCGTGCGCCTGCCGGACAAATTCCGGCGAAAGGTAATCACCCTCCCGGTCAGGCTGAAGGTTGCCGGGGATAGTGCCCTAAGGACATTGCTGGAAAGTTCAGCACCCGCACCCTGACTGCTCACACCTCTGAGAAAAAAAAGCCCGGGTAAATGGCCCGGGCTTCGCAAATCTGCGAACAGGTTTTCACTCAGCTTTCCAGCTCTGCGTCGAGCAGCTTTCTGAATTCATCATAAGACTGGTTCGAAACCTTTTCGCCATTGAGAATGAAGGAAGGTGTCGACTCGATACCGTGCTCGGTCGCGTTCTCCTGGTACCAGGTCACCAGGGTCTGTGCCTTGGTTCCATCCTGCAAGCAGGCTTCCAGTTGCTCACTCTCCAGCCCTGCAAGGCGGCCGATCTTGCGCAGCTCGTCGATGATCTCCGACGCTCCCCCAGCGCGTGCCCATTCGGACTGCCCCTTATAGATCAAGTCAGAAATGCCAAAGAACTTCTCCGGTCCGTTGCAGCGTGCAATCATCGACGCCCACAGCCCGTAGCGGTCGAAGTAAACCTCGCGGTAGATGAACTTCACTTTGCCGGTGTCGATATAATCTTCTTTCAGCTGCTTGAAGACATTGTTGTGGAAATTGGCACAGTGCGGACAAGTGTAAGATGCGTATTCTATCAGCGTGACTGGCGCATCCTCGGCGCCAAGGGTCATCTCGGTGATAGTAGAGGTATCCACTTCAGTCTCCTGCGCGAAGGCTGCGCCGACCAGCGGGTTTTGCGGCAGATTGTTCTGGCCACTGAAACCTGACAGGACATAACCACCTGCAACCACCGCAACCGCGGCAAAGACACCAGACATGAGACGGGTCATTTGAACCCCTTTCCTTGCGTTTTTTGTTTTGTCAGCACATTGCGCCCCAGGCGTTCCAGGGCGGCGCGCAAATCGTCGTTTTCCACCCCTTCCGCCGCTTTGCTGGCCTCCGCAGCATCCTGCGGGTCTGGCTGAAGCGGCGCTTGCACTTTGGGGGCATATTTGAATTCCACGCGGCCATCGGAGAAACCCGTCGGCGCCGTTTGCGTGATCCGCACCTTGGAGATGGCATTGAAGCCATAGACCGCATTCACCCGCTCGCGCAGGCGTTCCTTTTGCATTTCGAGCATGGGCGCGTTGGCGCCGGTCGTGAGCACTGTCAAAGTAGCACCAAAGGAGCCGCGCCCGTAGCCTACGTTCACCGGGCGCGCCATCGCAGCGATATCCGGCCCGGCGATCTCTTCCCAATGGGTGAGCAGGCGCGATACCGCGAATCCCCGGCTTTCCCCCGCCTTGCGGATCTGCTCGCTAAGGAGCTTGGAGGTCCGGGAGAACCCGCGTGTGGTGCTGCGCCTGAATGCCATGATCTAGGTTTTGCTCGACTGCCTGCCCTATTGTAAAGAGCGGTAATGCAGGCGCCAGCCAAACCGCAAGCCAAGGAATAAACAATGCGTGACTTAAAGAGCGATTCCGCGGCGATGAGCGAAGAGTTGCTTGCGTGGTATGACATTCATGCCCGCGAGATGCCTTGGCGTGTAAGCCCGGCGGACCGCGCCACAGGCATCCGCCCGGATCCTTACAGGGTCTGGCTCAGCGAGGTGATGCTGCAGCAAACGACCGTGGCCGCCGTCCGCGAGTACTTTCTCCGCTTCACTAGCCGCTGGCCATCGGTTCTGGATCTGGCTGCTGCGGAAGACAAAGACGTGATGAGCGAATGGGCCGGCCTCGGCTATTACGCCCGCGCCCGCAACCTGCTGAAATGCGCCCGCGCGGTGGCGCAGGAGCACGGCGGCAGCTTCCCGGACAGCTATGAGCGCCTGCTCAAGCTGCCTGGTATCGGCCCCTACACCGCTGCGGCCATCGCCTCCATCGCCTTTGACCGGCCTGAAACTGTGCTGGATGGCAATGTGGAGCGAGTGATGGCCCGCGTTCACGACATTCACGACCCGCTCCCAGGCGTCAAACCGGTCCTGAAAGACCGCGCAGAAGAACTCACGCCAATGCAACGGCCCGGCGACTACGCTCAGGCAGTGATGGATCTGGGCGCCACCATCTGCACCCCCCGCAACCCGGCCTGCGGCATCTGCCCCTGGCGCGGCCCCTGTGCGGCGCGGGTTGCCGGAACCGCCGCCCAGCTGCCCAAAAAAACGCCAAAGAAACCGAAACCCACCCGGCAAGGAATTGTCTATCTGGCGGAATCCGCCGATGGAACCTGGCTTCTGGAACGCCGTCCGGACAAGGGGCTACTGGGGGGTATGCTGGGCTGGCCCGGTTCTGACTGGAGAGATATCCCCATCCCGAAACCGCCCTTTGAAGCGGATTGGCAGGAACTGGCTGGCGAGGTCCGGCATACCTTCACCCATTTTCACCTGATCCTGCGTGTCATGACTGCAGAATTGCCTGGCGGGTTCAATCAAAGTGCAGAGCAGGAATTGATTGAACGCCACGATTTCCGCCCTTCCAGCCTGCCAACTGTGATGCGCAAAGCCTTCGATCTATACAAAGGCCGCTAAGTTACCCTGCGCCCCTATTGGGTTTTCAGAAATCTGGGCATAGGGTTTGCGCAAACGCGCGCTGACTGATTTGGGAGACCCGGCATGATTGCCCCCGAAACTCTTTCCCGCTGGCAAAGCGCCCTGCCGTTCTGGATGTCTTTCCTGTTGCTGCCGCTGGTCTGGATCGCGGCGCTGCAAGGCGGCTGGGCACTGCTGCTGCCGCCGCTGGTCACCTGGCACCTGTTTGCGCTGCTGGACGGGATGTTCGGGCTCAACCTGGAAAACGCCGACCCGGAAACACCGGACAGCGACCTCAAGTGGTACAAGGCACTGACTGCGGCCTGGGTGCCGCTTCAGTTCCTCACACTTTTCGGGCTGATCTGGTATGTCAGCGACGCAGAACATCTAAGCGCGTTCGAGAAATTCGCAGCCTTCTTTGGCGTAGGCGTTGTGACCGGCGCGGTTGGCATCAACTACAGCCACGAGCTGATGCACCAATCCAGCCGGATGGAGCGCTGGCTGGGGGATATCCTGCTGGCGATGGTGCTATACTCGCACTTCCGGTCTGAGCACCTGCTGGTGCACCACCGCCATGTCGGCACGCCGCGCGATCCGGTCACTGCGCGCTACAACGAGGGTTTTCACCGTTTCTATCCGCGCGTGCTGCGGCAATGCTGGCACTCCGCCTTCCAGGCCGAGAAGGAGAAGCTAGCCAAGAAAAACCGCCCCTGGACCGACCGGTCCAACCCGTTCTTCCGCTACTGGGCGTTGCAGGCAGCCATGCTTCTGCTAGCTCTGATGCTGGGTGGGCTGACTGGTGCCCTCCTCTTCCTGGTTCAGGCCGGCACTGCAATCTGGCAGCTGGAAGTGGTCAACTACGTCGAGCACTACGGGCTGACCCGCAAACACCTGGGCGAGGGCAAATACGAGCCGGTCCAGCCGCGCCATTCCTGGAACGCGGCGCACAAGGCATCGAACTGGCTGCTGATCAACCTGCAGCGCCATTCGGACCACCATTACAAGCCGAACCGCCGTTTTCCGCTGCTGCAGAACTACACTGAAGCTGACGCCCCGCAGCTGCCTTACGGTTATCCGGTAATGACAATTGCCGCGATGATCCCGCCCCTGTGGCGGCGTGTGATGAACCCGCGGGTGCGCCGTTGGCGGCAGACTTATTATCCCGAAATCACCGACTGGCACGCCTATAACAAGGCGCAGAACCCGATGCCGCGTTAGAGGTCAGGCCCAAGCCAAAACCGTCATCGGCTGATCCAGCCCGCGCACTTCCTGATCTGGATGGCGGGCTGCGCCGGCCAGCAGGTCCAGGCTGGCCAGCTCAGCCTTGACCTGCGCGTCCACAGTTTCGCTGACAACAATACTAGCCTCCAGCCTGCGCGTCAGGTTCTCCAGCCGCGCGGCGATGTTCACTGTCAAACCCAGAACCGCATATTCCAGCCGGTTGGCACCGATATCGCCCAGCAGCGCCTCACCATAATGAATACCAATCCCTGCCCGGATCTCGGGCTTCCCCTGTTTGGCGCGGCCCCGGTTCCATCTCGCAAGCGAAGCCCGCATCGCGAGGGCGCAGGCCAGTGCATTGGTGGCGTCCTGCTTGCCAGCCACCGGCGTGCCAAAGGTCGCCATCAGCCCGTCTCCCAGATACTTGTCCAGCGTTCCGTGATGGCGGAACACCTCCCGTTCCATCCGGCCATGAAATTCGCGCAACAGGTCGATCACCGCGTGCGGGTCCATGCCTGCTGACAGCCGGGTAAAGCCGATGATGTCGATGAACAGAACCGCCACGTTCTCGCTGCGCACCTGCTTCAGCGGCTCATCGTTCTGTGACAGCTGTTCCACCACATTGGGCGAGAAGTAGCGCGACAGGTTCGCCCGCTCCCGTTCCAGGCTAGCATTGTTGCGCAAGAGCCCATTGAAACGGCGCACCGAAAAAGCCAACGTTACGGCCACCAGAACAAAGACAACCGCCTCTTGCACCCGTAGCTTGATCACGAAGCTGTTCGGGTCAAAGAATTGTGCCAGTTCCGGCTCAAACCCAAGGGCCGCACCAACAGCCTCCGTCAAGCCAGGAACTGGGCTGGAGAACCACCAGACCAGCCCCAGAGCGCTGAGCCACATCATCGCGGTCCAGGTCCCGATCGCGATAACTGTGCGCCAGGAATAGGCCATAGTGCCCGCTGCAAGAATGATGAAGAAATACTGGAAGTTGTCGAATCTGTAGTGCATCGCCGCAGGTATTTCGCGGGCATCAAACGGGTTGGGCACAACCAGCGCAAATGTCATGATCACCAGGTCAAGGAAGATCAGGAACAGCTCCAGCCGCGATTTGCCAACCTTTCCCGCCCGGCCGATAAACCAGCCATTCAGGCACAGAAGCGCAAGAAGTCCGTGGTAATACAGCACGCTCCAGACAGGGTTAAGAAAGACGATGAATACCGCGACGATCGGCAGCGCGATCCATCGCGCCCGCACAGCAAGCTGCAGCCCGCGCCGCTTGTGCGCATCCAGTGCAGCTTCCGCAAACCTGCCCTCCGCAGCAGAGAGCTCCTGGCGGCTTGCTTCTGCTGCACTGGCAGCTCCGGGTCCTGTTGCAAACGCCGTATCGGTCATTGGCTCTCCCTCTTCCCGCTGGCTGCGGCAGGCATCGCACTTCAAATAGTGATCTTGCGTCAATCAGGAAATAGCGCATCAGACCGCATCCTTGCAAAAAACCCCGCCTGAACCAGGCGGGGCAAGGTGTGCGCCTGCGCAAATTGCACAAGCACCTGCAATAGACTATTGGGTACTAAATAGCTCCAGGAGCGTCAGTTCTGCATTTCCGCCCGGATCTGCTGGCGCAGCACGTCGATCGGCACGGTCTTGCCATCGCGCTTGAAGCACCAGTAAGTCCAGCCGTTGCAGGACGGAGCATTTTCCAGATGTGCACCGACCTGATGGATCGAACCCTTGATGTTGTCGCCGATCAGGGTGCCGTCTGCCCGCACCTTCGCCTTGTGGCGGCGGTTCATCGAATAGAGCTCCTCTCCCGGGCGCAGCATGCCGCGCTCCACCAGCTGCCCAAAGGGCACCCGTGGCGCCGCGCGCTTGCTGGCGGAAACCTCCAGCGCTTCGCGGTCGAACTTGCGCACCGCCTTGATCCGCTTCTCCGCTACCTTGCGGTAGGCTTCCTCGCGTTCGATGCCGACGAACTCGCGGCCCAGCATCTTGGCCACCGCACCGGTGGTACCAGTGCCAAAGAACGGATCCAGCACCACGTCGCCCGGGTTGGTCGCGCCGACCAGGATCCGGTGCAGCAGCGATTCCGGCTTTTGCGTCGGATGCGCCTTGTCGCCGTTTTCGTCCTTCAGCCGCTCGTGGCCGGTGCAGATCGGCAGCACCCAGTCGCTGCGCATCTGGATGCCCTCGTTCAGTGCCTTCAGCGCTTCGTAGTTGAAAGTGTATTTGGCACCCTCGGATTTGGACGCCCAGATCATCGTCTCATGCGCATTGGTAAAGCGCTTGCCGCGGAAGTTTGGCATCGGGTTCGACTTGCGCCAGATCACGTCGTTCAGCACCCAATAGCCTTCGTCCTGCAGCACGGCGCCGACGCGGAAGATATTGTGGTACGAGCCGATCACCCAGATCGAGCCGTTCGGCTTCAGCACCCGGCGCGCTGCCTTCAGCCACTCGCGAGTGAACTGGTCATAGGCCTGGAAGCTGGAGAACTGGTCCCAGTGATCATCCACGGCATCGACTTTGGAGTTGTCAGGACGGTGCAGCTGGCCTTTCAGCTGCAGGTTATACGGCGGATCCGCAAAGATCAGATCAACCGAATTGGCCGGCAGACTGTTCATCGCTTCGACGCAGTCCCCGCCAATAATCGTGTTTAAAGGGAGCGCTGCCGCGCCCTTTGTCATGGTTTTATTCATTGCTCTGCCTCATAACCGCGGCGCATTTTTGCGCTCATTAGGTTGTCCACAGGATGAGTCATCGCGGATTCGAGGTCAATTTGTTTATTATAACAACGCCCTACGGTTCACTCTTGATACAAGATATTGTGTACCGGCTTAAACGAGCGCCGATGATGTGGGGTCACACCAAGATTAGCTAGCGCTTCACGGTGCTGTTTCGATGGATAGCCTGCGTTTTTCTCCCAGCCGTATCCCGGAAACTGTTGCGCCAAATCCACCATGATCCGGTCGCGTGCCAGTTTTGCGACAATTGAAGCGGCGGCAATCGAGAGTGACTTGGCGTCCCCCTTGACCACGGCTTCAGAAGACAGGCTTAGCCCTTTAGGGATCATGTTGCCGTCAATCAGCAGATAGTCTGGCGCCGGGTTCAATGCCGCAACCGCGCGCTCCATCGCCAGATGCGAGGCCCGCAGAATGTTCAGAGAATCAATCTCTTCCACCGTCGCATGGGCAATGGCCACATCAGCAGTCGCAAGAATTTCCGCCTCCACGGCCTCCCGTTTCTTCGGGCTCAGTTTCTTGGAGTCGTTGAGCCCTGCAGGAATGGCAGAGACGTCCAGCACCACCGCTGCGGCAGTCACCGGACCGGCCAGCGGGCCGCGGCCCACCTCGTCCACTCCGGCAATTCTCAGGTACCCTTTGAATCGGGCGGCGTCTTCCAGATTATAGTCAGGCTGTGTCATGCCCCTGACAAACCCAATCCCGGTCCCGGATGCAAGCCGCACAAAAAGGGGGAGCCGAAGCCCCCCAGGTTTGCTGCTGCTCGAAACTGAAAGTCTATCTTACCGGCCAACCATCCTGTAGCCGTGCCGTTTGAGGCAGTGTGGCTTGAAACCGGTGCGGTGGCGCTGGCCGTTCCAGAAGGTCACCTTGCAGGCCTTCGGCAACTTGTGTGTCTGACCGTAGTTACGATCCAGGCAACCTTTTCCGGCCAGCGGGTAGCTGGAGCTGTAGCGCGGGAAGTAACGCACGCAGTGGGCCGGCAGGTCATAGCGGCGCACTCGCGGCGGCAGCGGTTTTACATAACCGCCGTGGCGGTTGTGAGAATGATGCCCGGAACCATGCCGATGGTCATGCGGCGGGTTATAAGTCCGGGAAACATGGCGGTCGTCATCTTTTCTGGCGTCATTGATGGCAGCCCCCAGAATCCCCAGCAGCGCCATCCCGGCAATGAACTTTGCGACATCCTCATCGGCGCGGGCGGGAGCTGCAGAGAAGCCGGTGATGGCAATCGAAACTGCCACGATCAGCGCGATGAACTTGCGGTGCGGTTTGGAAGCTTGTGTCTGGGCCATGTCGGGACCTTTCTTCTTGATTGGCAGATGCGCAGCCATTGCGCTTGGATGAGCCCAACCTGCTCCCGCCCCCTTCCGACAGGCAATATCGGCCGCATGTTATCGGATATCAGCCACCTCAACCCCCTGCGGTTATTGAATTTCACCCGGCTTCCACGCAGGATGCCCCTATGAAACAGCACCTCCTGATACCCGCCCTTGCGGCTGCCCTTCTGGCGCTTTCATCGCCGGCCCAGGCGGCTGACTGCTATGCCGACTACAAGGCCAAGCAGGACAATCCGCTGCGCCTGCATTACGGCGTCATCCAGCTTTCCGGCGCCTGCAAGAAGAAAGCGGCCCGCCAGGAAATTCAGGCCCGCATTGCACCCGGCGGTTGGAAACTCTTGAATGTCCTGTCGGTCTTTGGCCCTGAAGGCCTGCAGCAGAGGAAGGCAAATGCCGGATCCTACTATCTCCGTTTCTGAGGCCCGCGCTTCCGGCAGCAAGGTGATTGCGCTTGGCATCGCCGCCATAGTAGCGCTCTTGGTGATTGCAGGCACCGTGCTGCTGCTGACCCTGCCCGATGCCAATGCCTTCAACGCCCGGGTCGAGACCCTGTTCATCGAGAACGACCTGACCACGCAAGGAGAGATCAAGCTCCTGGAGATCCTCGCCCAGTCGGGAACCGCCTTTGCCGACACGCTGACCAGCTACAGGATGGTGATCTTTGTGCTGCTGGTCTTTGCCACTGCAATGATGGTGGCGGCGCTGACGGTGCTGGGCATGCTGGTGATGCTGAACCGGCGCATGGCGCAGATCGAACGGGCCGGCATCCAGGTGACCGAACTGCTGATCAGCCGCGACGAGAACACCGTCTACCTCAACAATATGGGGTTCAAGCTGACACCAGCCGCAATGGAGACCCTCTCCGTCCTGGCCGAAGCCCGTTTGGACGACGACGTGCTGTCAGGGGCTGAAATCGAGGCGGTGATTTCCGGCCGTGCCTCCGCCGATTGCGAGGAGGCCGCCGGCGCCACCCGCATCAAGCGTCTGCGCGACACATTGGGTAACCAGATGGTCAGCGAGCTGCTGGTCAAGAATATTGCCAAACGCGGCTATGTGCTGTCGATCAGCAAGGACGTGATCCGCATGGTCTGACCCGGGGCGCACTTGCTCCGCTTTGCTCAACATCCTGTGTTCCCCTCTGGAATTCCGGCACCAGAACCCCAAATAGCCCAGAACCGGCCCAAGCCGGCCGGTCCTGGTTTTGGCATGTTTCGGCATAAGGACAAGGACCACTGGGATGGACACACAGGTGCATGCACCGCGACAAGGCTACGGCATCATTGTCGAGCCGCTGCAGGGCCAGATCACGGCCCGGCGCAATGGCACCATCCTGGCGCAAAGCAGCCGCGCCAAGGTGATGTATGAAACCCGGCTGCCACCCGCGATCTACTTCCCAGCCGAAGATGTGACGGCGCCGCTCTCACCCCATACTGATCTGCAAACCTTCTGCCCGTTCAAGGGCACCGCCAGCTACCGCGATATCCTGCTGCCCGATGGCGGTGTGCAAAACGGTGTCTGGGCCTATGAAGAAGCCATGCCAGAAGCGTCGGCCATTGCCGGCCATGTCGGCTTTATGCCCGGCGCTGGTGCGGAATTCGACCTGGGCAGCAACACGGTGGAGATGCCGGACTACGGCAATATATCCGGCCCGGTGATAGACTGGCTTCTGCGTGATGCCGCACTGGTGCAAACACCAGAGGAGCTGACCTCCGCCCTGGCGGAGAAATTCGTCGAACAGGGCATCTATCTCTCCCGCCTCTCGGTCATGGCCTGGTCCCTGCATCCGCTGATCGCGGGCAAGAATTTCATCTGGCAGAAGAAGACGGGCGAGGTCACCACCTATGCCCCCTCTTACGAGATCCACGACCACCCCGCATATCAGAACAGTCCGCTACGGCATGTCTCCAACGGTCTGGGCGGCGTGCGGCACCGGCTGGACCGCTGCTGCACGGATGATGCCTTCCCGATCCTCGAAGACCTGCGCAATGAAGGCGCCACCGACTATGTTGCCATGCCCCTGCGGTTCTCGGACGGGCGCATCAATGTGCTGACGCTTACCAGCAACCACACAAACGGCTTCTCCACTGCCAACCTGGGGCTGATTTTCGAATGCTCCGACGTGATCGCCCGCTACTATGAAATCTTCATGCAGCGCGAAAACGCTCAGTCTCTCCTGGAGACATATGTCGGCAAGCGAACCGGCGCCCGGGTGCTCGGCGGCGAGATCCGCCGCGGCGACGGCGACGAGATCGACGCCGCCATCATGTTCTGCGACCTGCGCGGCTCGACCCGGCTGGAAGAGCAGCTGGGCCGCCAGGACTATATTGCGCTTCTGAACCAGTTCTTCGAGACCGCCTCGACCCTCGTGCATGATCACGGTGGCGAAGTGCTGAAGTTCATCGGCGACGCTGTGCTGGCGGTATTCCCGGCCGGCAGCAACCCGGCGCATGCCCGGCAGCAGGCCCTGAACAGCGCCCGCGCCATCGTCACCCGTCTGGAGGAGATCGCCAATCAGCCGGACGGCCACCGTTGCGAAGCTGCCATCGGCATCGCTTACGGGCGCGTCACCTACGGCAACGTCGGCTCGCGCGAGCGGCTGGACTTCACGGTGATCGGCCAGGCCGCCAATATCGCCGCCCGGCTCGGCGACTACGGCAAGACCGTCAGCCACGCGGTTGTTGTCAGCCACGACATTCTAAGCAATCCCTCCCAGGGCATCCCCCTCGGAGCGGTCAGCCTGCACAATGTGTCTCAGCCGGTCACCTGCTTTGCCATCCCGGCTGCCGAGAAACCGCAAGCCGCCGCCGAATAGCCCCTGCCGTTCAGCCCTGGGTCAAGGCGGCGCAGCCGTCGCGCGGTTCACCCTTGGGGCGTGGATGAAGCCTCCCTAGTCGAAAACGGTCTTCGGGAGCAAAGCCGCCTCTGAAGGCCGTCTCGGCAAAAGCCTTCCGCCCTGCCCGCAGGGCAGGGCCACGCCCAAGGCTGCTTTGCCCGCATCTTGGATGCAGGCAACAGGCGCGAGAGCCCCTCCCCTTGCGGCAGGTTCAACCCGTCACCAAAGCGCGCTGCACCGCATCCCCCATCGACACCAGCAGCGGCGCGTCTGCCTGCCGTGATTTGAAGACATCCTTGGATACCATCCCCTGCCAGCCGCAGTGCACCAGCGATTGCGCCACCGCGCCGCCCAGCGTGGTGCCGGGGCCGGTGACGATGAACAGATCCGGTGCAAACTCGCAGGCGGCATTCTGCACCGCGCGGGTGAAGTCATAAGGCTCCAACACCTGATGCCCCAGCGTGTAGTCCCAGAGAGTTCCGTTATCTGTTGCCCCCGGCCACCAGATCTGGCCACGCCCGTCGATCAGCGGAACCTGCGGCTGGGTGAACATCTCCGCCCTCAGCCGCTTGCGCCCCTCAGCCGCCACCGGCGCCTGCAGGCTGGTGTGAAACGCCGCATGATTGGCCAGCCGCATCGGGAAACGCTCATCCGCCACCGGCACCGCCGCCTCGAACGCCCGCAGCCCGGCCTCGTTCCCGGCCAGGACCAGCATGCCCCCCAGATCAATCGACAGTGCCAGAACATGCTCTTCGCGCGCATCGATCTCTGCCGCCAGCACCAGCAGCTCCGCCTTGCGCCTGGGATCGTTCTGCCAGTCCGCCCCGGCAAATGGATAGACCAGCTGGCCGCCGATCAGCTGCTCCTGCATCAGGGTGCCCATGGTGTTCACAACGTTGAACCCGCCATCTGCGCTCAGCGCCCCGGCCGCCGCCAGTGCAATGTACCAGCCCATCGAGTTGCCGGTGACCGCAACCACCTCGATATCCTCCGCCAGGGACTGTGCATCCGCGAGAGCCGAGGCATAGATCAAGGGCGAGGCAATATCCCCGCGGGAATACTTCGACACCGAAAACCGCGCTGCGCCGTCCAGCGCAGTAATCTCCTCCTGCCCGGAAGCTTTGCGTTGCGCGTCAAAACCGGCAAACAGCGCCGCCTTGTCCGCGTGATGGCGATGCAGATACCCCAGCTCGGCCTTGTTGTAACTGCCCCGGCCTGGGCAGATCAGAACAGCAGTACGGGTCATGATGCACCTCCTGCAAGCGTCAAGGCCGCTTCAACGATACTGTCCTTCGAGGGCAGCGTTGCGCCATAAGCAGGTCCGGTTGCAATGAAACAGTCACTGGCTGCAATTCGCGCAGTGGGAAGGTCAGACTGCTCTGCAAACAGCGCCATCAGCGCCTCCGACTGGCTGCCGGTGATGCGGCATTCGTCGACGATCAGCACATGCTTGCAGCTCTTGACCGCCTTCAGCAGCGCAGCCTCCGGCAAGGGCGCCAGCCAGCGCAGATCCACGATCCGCGCATTCACGCCTTTCGCCGCCAGCTCCGCCTGCGCCTGGGCCGACAGATAGCGCCCGTTGCCATAGGTCACGATGGCCAGATCGGTGCCCTCCCCATCCACGCCAACTTCTCCCAAGCCAATGCGCCGGTCTGGCGACGGATAGCTGCGCATCCAGCCGCCATCTTTCGCCTCTTGCAGATCCCGCATCGGGTAGAGCGCGATGGGTTCGACAAAGACCACCACCCGCTGCTCCTCGCGCGCTAGCCGCACCGCCTCGCGCATCATCATCGCAGCCTCAGCCCCGTCCGAGGGGCAAGCAATCACCAGCCCCGGAATATCGCGCAGCACCGCCAGCGAGTTGTCGTTGTGGAAATGGCCGCCAAATCCCTTTTGATACCCCAGCCCGGCAATCCGCAGCACCATCGGATTGGAAAACTGCCCGTTGGAGAAGAACGAAAGCGTCGCCGCTTCGCCGCGCAGCTGATCCTCGGCGTTGTGAAGATAGGCGAGGAACTGGATTTCCGGGATGGGCAGGAAGCCGTTGTGCCCCATGCCGATCGCCAGCCCCAGGATCGACTGCTCATCCAGCAGCGTATCTATCACCCGGTCCGGCCCGAACCGCTGCTGCAGCTTCTGAGTGACACCATAGACCCCGCCCTTGCGGCCCACATCCTCGCCCATCATGACGATTTCGCCGTGTTCCAGCATCAGGTCTGTCAGCGCCCAATTAATCAGGCGCGACATCGGCTGCGGCTCCTCTATCGCCCGCATGTCGCTGCCGAACGTCTCTGCGCGCGCCTCGGCACTGGGGCCGTTGTTGGGCGCACAATCCCGCTTGGGCGGAATCAAACTAGCCGCCACATCGGCAGCCGTCTTCAAATGCGGCCGCGTCACCGCTTCCGCCCGGATTCGCTCAACCCGCGCACAGGTGTCCGTGTAGATCTTCAGCGCGTCCTCGGGACGCAGCGCGCCTGCCTGATCCAGCAGCCGCACCGAATGCAGCAGCGGATCATTGGCCTCATCCGCTTCCACCTCGGCCTTGGCCATATAGGTGGTCGGCATATCTGCCCCGGCATGACCGTACAGGCGCACCGTGCGCAGGTGCAGGAATGCCGGCTTCTTGCGCGTCCGCACATACTCCGCCGCCTCCTGCGCCACCGCATAGGCGTTATAAATATCCAGCCCGTCCGCCTTAAAATATTTGATGCCGGGCCGCCCCGACATCGAGGCCTCGATCCACCCTTTCGGCGTCTTGGTCGAAATCCCGATACCGTTGTCTTCGCAGACAAACAGCAAGGGCAGCGGCGTCGACTGAACCGAGGTCCAGCCCGCCGTGTTGACCGCCCCCTGCGCCGTCGAGTGGTTAGCCGACGCATCGCCGAAGGAGCATATGACAATCGCATCCTCCGGCAGCAGCTGATGCTCCGGCTTGTGCCGCTTGGCTGCACCGATGGAATAGGCAGCGCCCACCGCCTTGGGCAGATGCGAGGCAATGGTCGAGGTCTGCGGCGGGATCATCAGCGCCTTAGACCCCAGCACCTTGTGCCTTCCACCGGACGTCGGGTCCTCGCTGGAGCAGGCAAAGGACAGCAGCATATCCCAGGCAATCCGCTGCCCCGGCACCTGATCTGCCCGGGCGATCTGAAACGCTGCATCGCGGTAATGGAGAAAGGCCATGTCTGTTGGCTGCAAGGCTTGCGCGACCGCTGCCATCCCTTCGTGCCCGGAGGAGCCGATGGTATAAAACCCCTCTCCCGCCTTCTGCATGGACCGGCTGGTCAAATCCAACGCCCGGCTCAAAACTTGCGAGCGATAGACTGAAACAGCTTCAACAGCAGACAATGGCCCGGCAGGAACGGCGCCTGCCGGGAAATCTCCAGCCTGAACGCGGTTCAGGAAATTTTGGTGCACAATCTCGGCGCGGTCCATGCAGCCTCCTCAAAATACAGCTGCGTCTTTATCCGGGAAATCACGGTCCAACGCCAATGAGATTGAGTCCTCCAGCTATTCCATAACGGAATAAATAACCCTGGATACAGTCGAAATGCTCACGCCGTGGCAGCATCCGCATTGTAGCGGATGACGAACATCATGCTACCTGAATGCCTTGCAGATCGCGCCTTTTCAGAACCTGACGGGCCAAGTCACCGTAGGTAGACCGAACATGGCTGCGCCCCGCTTCACCGGAAAGCCCGTGAACGGATGCCAGGTCCGGGAAAAGATCAAACAGCTCCCGCATATCCGCCCGGCTCAATCCGCGTACCGCCTCAGGGCCTGGCCAAAACGTTTCTGTGGCTATACCTTCAGCGAAAATCACCTCATGCCGCTCTGTCATAAGATGCACATAGGTAACCGGTTCGGCGGCAAATACCTTTTGACTGCAGCTCTGGTCTATATCAGCCAACAGCTTGACAGGCACAAAGCGCTCATCCTGACTGGGATTTCCAGAAAGGGCATGTCGGCCCAAAAGCAAGCGGTGCTGCGGCGACAACAGCATCGGGCGTTCCGGGGACAGGAGCCCGCCAGGAGAGACACAATAGGGCCTTAAATGGGGACGTTGAACCAGCTCAGCCGGGCAGAGTGTTCGTTTTCCAACCCAGATGACCGGCTGATAACCATTGTCTGCGGTTTGCAGCAGATCGCCCACCTGAATTCTTCCTGCAGGTATGGCACCGCGTTGCGTAGCCAGGCGAACGTCTGGGGTAAAACACGGAATACCTGCAGACAAAAGTTGCGCATTTGAGGTGATCTGAGCAGGAGCTACCCCTTGCAGCACAAGTTTTTCACCGCCTGGAAACGTCAGAAGCGCATTGCCGCTGCCGTCATCTGAAACGGAAACATCATGAGTGCGGATCGCACCGCTCGGCCCCGTGCCGCCGGTCAGTGCGGATACATCCAGCTGGTCGTTGAAAAAGCCATCAGCGTCGTCATCACCGATATCGAAATCGCTTATTGTATCAATCCCGCCTGCTGCAGTCAGGATTACGTCGTCGTAGCCGGAACCGGTCGTCAGAATATCATTGCCGGCACCCAGCGTAACGGTGTCGTCGCCAGCGCCCGCATCGATATCCACACCAGCGCTGTCAGCAGAAGCGTCCACCAAATCGGCCTGGTCCGTCAGATCCAGCGCCTCGATCTCGGAATATGTGATCGTGTCTGTGCCGTCGGTAATCGTGCCTGCCTCATCACCCGTATAGGTGACCGTTACCCCTGCTGTGACGGCAGAAACATCAACATTATCAAAGTCGTTCCCGGTTTCCCCGCCGGTCAAAGTGTCGTTGCCGAAACCATCGGACATTTCAAAGGTGTCCGCATCAGCCTCGCCGTGCATCAGATCATCGCCACTGCCACCAATCAGGAGGTCGTTATCGTTGCCCCCGTACATGGTGTCGGCACCGTCGCCACCTTCCAGAGTGTCGTTGCCATCGGTCGCCACGATGCTGTCATTGCCGGTCCCGCCGACGAGACTGTCGTCGCCAGCCGAGTTTCTGAGCGTATCATTGCCAGCACCGCCAATCAGCGTGTCGTTACCCAAGCCGGTGGTCAGGCTGTCGTCGCCATCGCCGCCATCAATGTAGTCGTCACCATCCCCACCAGCGATCGTATCAGCGCCAGCACCGCCAATCAGCGTATCGGAGCCAAGACCACCATCCATGACGTCATCGCCGTCGCCGCCATCAAGGCTGTCGTTGCCATCCTCGCCGTACATAAGGTCCGCATCCAGCCCGCCGGACAGAACGTCGTTGTCGTTGCCGCCATACATGGTGTCGGCGCCATCCCCGCCCTCGAGGGTGTCATTGCCGTCAGTCGCTACGATGCTGTCATTACCGGTCCCGCCAACCAAGCTGTCGTCGCCAGCAGAGTTTCTCAGAGTGTCGTCGCCTTCACCGCCGATCAGCGTGTCATTGCCAAGCCCGGTGGTCAAACTGTCGTTGCCTGCCCCCCCTTCGATATAGTCGTCACCGTCTCCGCCCGCCAAGGTATCGCCGCCGGCTCCGCCAATCAGGGTGTCGGCGCCAACTCCGCCGTCGATGACATCGTCGCCATAACCGCCATCCAGACTGTCATTACCTTCTTCGCCGTAAAGGGAGTCGTCTCCTCCTTGGCCAAAAACAACATCGTTGCCCGCCCCGGCCAGAACTGTATCGGCTCCTTGCTCGATCGGAGTGACAACAGGATTGTCAATGGTATCGCCAGACAGCGTAAAACCAGCGGGGCCTTCGCGGGTCTGCAAAGTAAATTCGATGGAGGAGCGGTCTTCAAACTCTGCGGAAAACCAAGCATCCTGATCGGTGTAGGCGTTTTTCTCCGCTCCGGTAGCTGTCACCATGTTGCCATTGACAGCCGTGCTAAGAGAAGAATCTGCAGACACCCCAAAGGAGGTGAAGCTGTTACCGTCAATGATCACCGCCTCGGCGTCGCCGTAGCCGCTGTTGTCATCGACGTCATTGAAGGTTGCAGTCGAGTTCAGATATACGGGTTCGCCGGTCGCCGGATCGAAAAACTCCAGCCGGAAAGTGGCCTGATCTCCGGGATCATCACCGTCCAGCAGGATTTCAGCCCCCTGAGTGTAACCGAATTCCACCGACATATACGGGTTTGACTTTTCAACAAGGACCAGTTTGCCCCAAACCTTGGAACCGTCATTCAAAGTTGCAACATCTTTGAAGACGGCGTAGTCACCCGAAGACCCCGTCCATCCATCGTGCGAGATGCCTTGGATGTTGTAGATGTCCAGAACCAGCGGGCTGGCATCCAGGCCCTGCTCGAACCCGTCTCCCATGTCACCATAAACCGTATCATTGCCAGCACCGGCATCGATAACGTCGTCACCTTCTTCGCCTGCAACGGAATCCTGTCCTTCTCCGGCATCGATCGTGTCGTCGCCCGTGGATCCATCTAATTTGTCATTTCCCTTCGAGCCAGTTTTGCTGGCCACAAGGTCCTTGACCCAATCCAATATCCCCATGCGCTTTTCTCGGCTTTCAAACAGGCGTTGGTGACGCGCAACCCCTTGCTCTGAGGAACAAGAGTTTACGCTCTGCAGTTGCCGCTGACGGCAAAAGCAGAGTTATGAGTATCCCGGTAAAAAAGCGTAAATCGCAGGCGAATAATCCGAGCTGAGACTGGCAATTTTTGCGGTTTAACGCTGTCAGAAACTGTTCCTCATTCCGTTAACAGCACAGCACATGCTGTCGGCCGCCTCCGTCAGCCGGCCTCAACATCCGGCGAAGAAAAATCTGTATTGTATCTCAGGTGTTTGAGAAAAGCCCTGCTGGCTCAGACAGCAGTTTCAGCCGCTGCACGCCGTTGGTTACAGAAAAGAATTTCAGGAAGTAAGCAGTTCGACCGCAGGCAGCATTGCCAGTGACAAGGAGATTGCCAGACCCATGGGCAGTTTGCCAGGTTGCGCGACCGCGGCCCATCGGGCTTGCCCCGGAAACAGGCATGTCCGCCGCAGCGCGGAAACGGCGGCAACGGCGGCAATCATAGAGATGCTGAAGCTCCAGCCGTAATTGCTTAAGGAAAGTGAAGGCACGAACAGCAGTGCTGCTGACATCATTTTCACATCACCGCCTGCCAGAACACGCCGGCAGAACAATAGAAAGCAAACCACAAACACCGTCCCAGCCGCGAGCAGCCGCATCCCGGCCTCAGGCATCTCAAGCGCCGGGGCCGTGAGGACGAACACCCCCATCAAGCACAGCACCAAGCGGTTTGAAATATGCAGGCGCCGCACATCTTCAATCCCGGCATAAAGCAACAGCGGGCTGGCCGCGATCAATGGCACAAATTCCATCACGGCTGTCATGCAGCGGAACCGCGCCGGGGCAGATGGCCTGAAAACGTATCGACTGAGACCAGATTATACACCAGCTCTGTCAGGTTGCGGGAGCCCGTCTTGGCATAGATGTTGCGCAGATGCGTCCGCAGCGTTGACTTAGAAATCCCCAGGTCATTTTGCACCCGCTTGGCGGGCTGACCTTTACTCAGCAGCACACAGACTCGGTATTCCGCGCGGCTCAGCTGAGCAGGGTTCTCCATACTCAAAAGATGCGCTTGAACATCCCGGTGCCTGCGCAGCCGGCGCCCCTTCAAACAGGCCTCCGTATACAAGCCTGGCGACCGGTTGGTCCAGGTGCCCACCAGCGTGCCGGAAATCATGTTCAGCAGCGCCTGCTGCACCGCTCCTGGACTGGCGGCAAAATGAAGTTCCAGAAAATCTATGTGCTGTTTGCCGGAGGAGAGTGGAATGACAGCAAGCTCGGCCAATTTGCGCGCTGAATGAAATTGCTCAAGCGCTGGTTCCTGGTCTTCGCCGCTCATTGACTTGTACCAGATCAGCCCTGGCTTTGCCTTGTCCAGATATGTCCCCAGCACGGATCTTGCAAATGACCGCTCAAGCGGCGGGCCCTTCCCCGCGGCCACCACCGCGTCATAAATAACTGATCCGGAAAGCCGGCCACTGCCGGTCGAAACTCTGCAAACAGCTGCAGCTTCTCCATTGATGGCTGCAGCCAAGGCGCGCAATGCATCCCTGAACGGCGCACAGCCATGAAGGCACTCACACCACCGCGCAATAGGCGCGATCATTCCAGCCTCAGCGGCTTGGATGGTGCGGGTGTCAAAAAGCGCATTGGTCCCCATAACGCGCATCCCCCACAGTAACATGTACTCATTTAACTTAGCGCCTTTAGCGACTTAGCAAGCGCTGATATCAATTTACCCCTCGTTACCCTTATAATGCTGGTTCGCTCACTGCAATTCGTCAAGAGTTTGACAGGCATTACGTGGCACAGGTCAATTTTTCAATTAATAGGCGAATTTATCACCTCTATCAGCGACCGAGAAAGAACCAATTCCAGCACTTAACCCGAATTGTTGAACGTTTTCCGGCTCAGCTGGCGATAAAGCGAATGTAGCGGATTACCACTGGCCCGATCGTGATCATGATCAAGGCTGGCAACATCAAAGAAGCCAGAACAGCTGACATTTTAACCGGCAGCTTGTTGGCCATTTCCTGCGCCCGCATCTCCCGCTGTTCCCGTAAATCTTCAGAATAGGTTGCCAGCGCTGATGCCATGCTGGTTCCGAACTGCATGGACTGCAGGGCAACATTGGCAAAGGATTTAGCAGTCTCAACGCCGGTCCTGCTGGCCATGTCCAGCAGGGCGTCTTCCCGCTGCCTTCCAGCCTGAACCTGCCTTTGCATACTCAGCAGTTCAAAAGCCAAATCGGGAGCGACCACTGCCAGCTCGTTGCCAACCCGGGTCATGGCAGCATCAAAGCCCAAGCCGGAATCCACTGAGATCCTCATCAAATCCAAAGCGTTGGGAAACGCTTCCTCGATTCTGCGGCGCCGTGCGGCCGCACGTGCGTTCAGCACGTAAACCGGACCGAAATAGCCCGCCCCAACCAGGCTGCTGAGCCCCTGAAACACCTGCAGATTCGTCCAGCCGGCAACAAATCCGGTGACCGGATTTGGCGGAAGCAGGCCAGGCGTTTTCCCGGCGGCGATGATCAAAAGCAGCAATCCAGGCACGGCAAGCCCCAAAAAGACACGGATCAGCATGAATTTCTGCAGCGCTCCGGCTTGCGAAAACCCGGCCTGGGACAATTTGCTTTCCAGCGCAGAGCGCTCACGCTGGTCAGCCGGAACGAAGGCTTTCATCAGCCCGTCCGCAGAGGGTTCCGGGTCTTTGAGCAGGTTCATATCCCGGCGCATCCGCTTTCGGGTATCACCCAACAATGAGAGACGGGCCGCTGCGGGTGATTTTCTGGCCAGGGTTCCAGCCAAACCAAAGTAGAGAAGCAAGGCTGCCACCGCGAAACCCGCCATAGCTATCACGCTCGCGGACACGTCCAATCGCACCAAAATTCCGTTTATGACTTCTTGCATAGCTACCTCCCCGGTCAAATCCGGAAACTGACGAGTTTCTTGAGCGCGGCAGCGTTCAAAACAGTCAGCAGGATGATCCCGCCCATCATCGGGCGGAACATCGGATCATCGGCCACGCCCGAGTAATAGCTGGGCGTCAGGACAGAAACCGTCGCAAAAATGACCAGCGGAAGTGCCGACAATAGCCAAGCCGTCAACCGCCCCTCGGACGCCAGCGCGTGTACTTTCCGGCGCAACGCAATGCGGCTGCGGATGACCCGCGCCAAGGTTTCCAGCATTACGGACAGATCACTACCGGTTCCATGCTGGATCCCAATGCTGGCAGCCAAATATTTGGCGTCCTCAAGCCCCGCCCGGTCCGCGAACTCCTGTACGGCATCTGGTAAGTCTTCCCCGAAAGTCACTTGGTCAAAGATAACCCCCAGCTCCGTCCCCACCGGGTCCGGCATTTCACGGGCGGCTATATCTATGGAGTTGTTCAGCGGATGGCCGACCTTTAACCCCCGCGCCATCATTTCCAGCGCGTCCGGCAATTGGTGCATCAGCTTTTCCAACTGTTTCTGCCGCTGATTAATAACCAAGGCGACCGGAATCCCAAGTCCTCCGCTTACACCTATTGCAATGCCTGCCAACGGACCCGCAAAGGAAACCGCAGCCAGACAGAAAATCAGGGTCAGCGCAGCGCAGCCGCTCAGGAACACCCCGGCGCCGAATGGCAAGCCTGCCTGAAGAAGGAGCTTCGGCAGTTGCCCCACGACAGGCAAACGGAGCCATCCTGCCTTGGAGGAAGGCGGTTTCAGGAGCGCAAGCCGCTCGGCCCCGCTGCGGCCCTGCGCGATCATCTTCAACCGGCGGCTGCGCATCGCTTCTGCGCTGGCTTTCCGGCTTAGGATTTGTTTAAGCCCGGACATTGCAAGCAGCACACCCACGGCAACCCCGCAATAGATGGCATACCCGCCCAGATACCCATTCCATCCTGCAAAAGCGCTCAAGAGATCCTGGTACATTCACGCTCCCTCCGGCAGAAACATGTTCGCGTCGAGGCCAGCGCCTGCTGATTCAAGCAGCCCCGCACATTGCGGCCGAATACCCGTGGCAAGGAACTCGCCTGCGATTCCGCCCTCCGGGGTTTTGCCGAGCCTTCGGAACACAAAAATGTCCTGCATTGTGATGACCTCCCCCTCAAGCCCGGTAAGCTCAGAAATGCTGACCACCCGCCGCTGACCGTCTGCCATCCGGGCAAGCTGCACGATGAACTGAAGACCAGACGCGATTTGAGAACGGATCGCTGCCAACGGCAGCTCCATGCCCATCATCGAAACCATCTGCTCGATCCGGCCCAGCGCATCCCGGGCAGAGTTTGCATGAACGGTGGTCATTGACCCGTCATGACCAGTGTTCATTGCCTGGAGCATGTCGAAGGTTTCTGCACCCCGCACTTCGCCCACTATGATGCGGTCCGGGCGCATCCGCAGGGCATTGCGGACAAGATCCCTTTGGCTCACGGCGCCGCCGCCGGAAGGGTTCGGCGGCCGCGTCTCCAGCCGAACAACATGCGCTTGCTGAAGCTGCAGCTCTGCCGCATCTTCGATGGTCACAATTCGCGACCGCGGATCGATGCCTGCGGAGATCGCGTTCAGCATGGTGGTCTTGCCTGAACCAGTCCCGCCAGAGATCAGGATGTTCATCCGCGCCTCTACCAGCGCCTGCAAAAAGGCTGCAGCCCGGCCATTCATCGCCTTGTTCGCAACCAGTTTTTCCAGCGTCAGAGGATCACGCGCAAACTTGCGGATCGACAGGGACGGCCCGTCAATTGCGCAGGGGCGGATGATTGCATTGACCCTGCTGCCGTCTTCCAGCCGCGCATCTACCCACGGGTTGCTTTCATCAACCCGGCGCCCGACACGGGAGACGACTTTATCGATAATCCGCAACAGATGCTTCTCGTCGCGGAACCGCACTCCGGTCTGCTCCAGCACCCCGCCCCGCTCGACAAACACAGTCTTATGGCCATTGACCAGAATGTCATTCACACCCGGGTCCGCCAAAAGCGGCTCCAGCGGCCCGAGCCCCAGCACTTCGTCAATGAGTTCATCCACCAGGCGGCGGAATTCATCCGCGCGCAGCGGATTGTTTTCCTCCGCCAATACGTCGCTGACAAGCTGGGCAACTTCCCGGCGCAGCTCCTCTGCCTCAACCTTGTCGATCACAGCAAGATTCAGGCGCTCAATCAAGGCTTCATGCATCCGGCTCTTGAGTTCCAGAAACGCAATCAGTTTCAGATCTTCAACAGGAAGTTCCGCTTCCAAAGGAGATGCCGCCTCCTCCGTCTGGGGCCAAAGGGAAACAACCGTCTCCGCATCGCCGGCGGATTTTGTCCGTTTGCCAAAGTTCCTGAACATCTCAAACCGCCTTTCTATGCGTGGCCTGCTCCGCCGGCGGGCGGGCGTTCCGGGTTTCGATCAACTCCTCGGCCATGCGCCGGATTGCCTTTGTCAAACCCGATCGCTTGGCAGCTGAAGACAATGGCACGCCGCTGTCAGCAGCCGCGCCAGCCGCCGAAGGATCGTTTGGCAGCCAGTACTTGAACGGCCTTTGGAGCAGCTTGGAAGCTTCCTTGTGATGACTGGCAGAAAACAAGGGTTTGCTTTCCCGGCTGATCACAATATCGGCCTGCAAACGCATGCTGGTTTCGCCGTAAAAGTCGAGCAATCGCCGCGCCTGGCATATCGACGGGACAGAACTGCCCGTCACCATGAGCAGCCGTTCGCTGGCTTCCAATACGGGCGTCAGCCATTCCGCCACCGCCCGGGGCAAATCGAGCACAACAAAATCAAACTTATTGCGCAAATGCGCGATCAGGGTCTTAATCTGCTCCGGCTGCAAGGCATGCAAGGGCGCGATTTCTAAGGGTGCGGCCAGCACCCACAAGCCCGGCTGGGCTTCGGTCATGGATTGCTCCAAGAATACTTGGTCCGGGATAAACCCTTCGCTGGCCAGTTCATAAAGGCAGCGGTTCGGTTGCAGATCCAGAAAGCTCCCGATGGTCCCGAACTGAAGGTCAAGATCTACCAAGGCCACTCGGAATTCGGCTTCCTTGACACGCAGCCCGCGTCGGCGGGTCAGGCAATCTGCCAAGTTCACTGCCAGGGTCGTCGCACCCGCCCCGCCGCCAGACTGGCTGACCGGGACCACCATCCCCTCGCGTGAACCACGCTCATTCACCTCGCCATTCACAGGCTTCACCCTATTCAGGCAATTCCGAATGGACTTGGACAGTTCATCCGGCGAGACCGTGTCCGGCAAGACATCATCAACCCCGGCGTCAGCCAGTCTGCGGAGTTCCGAAAAGGGCATGTTCGCGTCTGCCAGCGCCAGGAAGAGTGCCCCGCCGCCTGTGCGGTCCAAAATTCCTCTTACTGCCGCAGCATCTCTTTTGGCACTTTCGCCAACCCGGAAGATCACCAGGTCGTTTTCCTGCGCCAATTCCAGAGCAGTACCGTTGATTTCGCTCAGCTCCGCGATGCACTTCTTTACCCCGGTCCCTGGTCGGAACTGCGCCACGCTTGTGACCAGCGTGCTAAGCGCCGGATCATTCGAGACCACAACGATGGAAGTACCTTCATCCTGCATCGGCAACTCCTTTCTGCTATGCCTCAACCGCTTTGCCCTAGCGCCAGGTCCTCAGCCGGCAAGGAAACACTCATCGGCGGAAACGGCACATCCGCCCCCAGGGATGGATCCGCAGAGGCGCCCGCCAGCGCTGCCAGCCGTCCCAAAGGCGATACAAACTCAAACGACTGGTTCCGCAGCTCAACAGTGACAACAGGCACATAAGGGCCACCCAGAAACCCGAGATTCTGGTCATAACTGTAGCTAAAGGAGAGCGCAGAGATCGTAGCGCCCGGCGGCATAGCCCCGCGCACCAGCTGCCAGATTTCAGTCGCTGTCGAACTGGCGGCCAAGCCAGCGCACGTCACTGTTCCAGCATCATAACAGACGTCAGGTCCAGCCCGGCACGACGTTCCAAAGCTGGGCAGCGTTCCGCTGGCGGCTGGATCGCGCTCATGAATTTCCGGGACTCCGGCACAGGCGGGCGGACGTACCGCTGCCACCCGCGCAGCGACATTCATCGCGCGTTCGGCCACCACATAGTGGAATGCCATTCTGCCAAAGTCGATAATCCCCATGAACAATAGCAGGAACAGCGGCATAGTTACCCCAAGTTCCACCAGAGAGGCACCGCCCTGATCCTGGCGGAACCGGCGCAGTGCCGCATATGCCCTCGTAAAGCTTTTCACGTGCCAAACACCCTGCTTTGATCGGCAACAAAGGTGGTGATGCCAGGCAAGCTGCCACCATTCAGCGCAAAGATGCCTGCAAACGGGAATGTCATTGATAGGCTGGCCCTGACTTCCACGACTGGAGATGGAGAAACCCTGTAACTGCCAGCGTGACAGGTCAGGGCTGGCGTGACAGACGTCACTGCCAAGCCCGGCGGAAACAGCGCAGTTTCTTGAATACTCTGCTGCACGATGCTGGTCAGCTGTGGCGTGTAGCCGGCAACAGACCCGCCAGAGCTGCAAATATCCTGAGGCGCGACCCGCGCCAGATACCGGGCGGCGTCACGCACACCGGAAACCGCGGCCTGATAGGCCCACATCATTCTGCCGCCCTCAATGATAACGGCGAAAATCAGCAGCATCATGGGCAGCATCAGCGCGAACTCCACCAGGACCGCGCCATAATCTTCCCGGCGAAAGACCGCTATTCTGCTTTTGATATGTCCCCGGCTCAGCATCATTTTCACCGGTACAGCTGAACTACATCGCGGAAGACGCCTGCATTTCCGGTACCTCCGGAACCGCCCCCCGCACTGCCGACAACTTCACCCCAGATATCCAGGGTCGGTGGCGACGCGCCGTCGTCACCAACTGGTTCGGTCAGAAACACCTTCACGAATTCCTCGACCGGCACGTCAGTGGCTGAGCCGTTAACGGGATTCGCTGCACAGTCCACGCCCGCAGCAATGACCACGCGCCGGTTCTTGTCCACGCTCTGGCTTGGTGCACAGATTGGCCGCCCAGTTTCGGCCAAGCCACTCAGAATGTCAGCACTGCTGCCCGGACCGCCCGCTGCGTTGATTTCCGCCTGATAATATTCAAACCGGGTTGCTGCGCCGGGATGCGGATCAACCCCGCCGTAGTTAATATCGACATATTCAGTCCGGCCTGCCGTCCATATACCGTCCCCGAAGCGGGAGCATCCGCCGGTGCCAAAGCAGTCATCCCGAGGCAGGCCGACCGTGTCAGGGGAAACCTGCTCTTTCCCTTTGATGCAGCTCCCGCCGCCCTTTGGCACGATCCCCTTGATGACATTGGGCGCCGGCCGGTAATCGGGATCATTCCGCTTGCCGTTCATAATCGCTTTATAAATGTCAAAGCGGACATTGAAGACCGCATCACGGATTCCGACCTTTTGGCCTGGCTCGATATCCACGCCCCGCTGATTAAAGCACTGGGTAATGGTGCCCTCAGCGCCAAGCAGGCAAGCATCCAATTGCGCTCCGTTCAGACCAGCGCACGGGCCCTCGTCATCCACCAGCACCTTGGCCGGATCAAGAAAGCCGAAGTCACCCGGCCCCCAAGCCGCGCCGTTGCCGCCAGAGCGCAACAAGATCATTTCCCCGATACTGGCATCAGCTGAAAACCCTGGCGGGATACAAAACATCAAAGGAGTAATGTCGCAGGCATATTGAGTGAATCCCGCAACCGAGGACGCCCGCGCCTGCTCATTCGGTCGGGTGGTTCCTGCAAGTGCGGCAAAGGCGGCGCCTAACGTGGCACCCACCGTGCTTGGAACGGCCTCAGCGCGCACAAAAACAGCCTCCGCAGGATCCGCGGTGACGGCCGTAAGCGCCGCTGTGTCATCACTTGGCAGCTCGGTAAAAAATGTGAGTACGTAATCGGTATCCCCGCTCAACACGCTGCCTCCTGAGCCGAAGGTCTTCCGGTCGCTGATCAGATTGGCTGCGGCGGCACGGGCGCGGGTAATCGAATCAGAATTTCCGTCCAATTCCCCAGCGGCCGCCAGGGCGACATTATCGGTGAAGGCTTGCAGTTCGCTTCGCGTGATGCCGGTCCGGCCCAGATCGAATGACATTGCGGCGATGCCAAGGAGCACTGCAAAGCTCAGCCCCCAAGTGACAAGCATGGCGCCACTCTCACTGGCGATGAATTCTCGTGTGCGGGATGTCCGGGGCATGGCTGCTCATCTCCCAAAATGCGGCAGGTTTCAGCGGATCTCAGTTTCGGACACTTCGGTGCCACGCCGGATGAGGACGGTTTTTCGCACCGGCTTGTCCGCGCTCAGCGGTGCAGGGTTGCGCAGAACATCGCGCAGGCCAATGGACTCCAGCGGCACGTCCTCATCAGGCGCATCCAGGGTCCGCAGGGTCAGGCTTAGCGTGCCAGCCCGCTGTGCCAATGCCAGCCTCTGGCCCTCCTCCGGTGTAACTTCGACAGTAACGGTGCGGGCCACGCCAGGGGCCTCGGATTCCTCATTGGCATCCTGATCCACACCAATCACTCTCGCGTTTTGCAGGATGGTTACTGTTTTAAGATCCGTTCCCCGGCCTTGCGTCAGCAGAATATCAACGTGATCACCCGGTGTAACAAATCCGCCCACAGCGGTTTCGGCGCTGACCTTGATTGCCATCGCCCTGTGGTTCGGGCTTAGGGCCTGAACAATGGTCACCTTTTCCCCGAACTTGGAAATCTTCGACGCGCGGATCAATTCACCCTGAGCGATGGGGCGGCGTGCCCGGCGTGGCGGCTGGCCTGCATCCGGCAGCAAAGCATCAAATCCGGTGAATGTTCCCGCCGGCTGCGCCTGGGCCGGCCAGGCGATGGTGGTCAGGGACTGGGCCGTGATCACCGTGCCGAAAGCAATATCATGCGAGGCAACAACAACTTCGACAAGTTCCGGCCCGGCGGCCGTGCGGGCCGCATTCTGCCCGTCAATATAGTCCTTGGCGACATAAGCCGAGCCTCCAGCCAGGGCGAGTCCGGAAATCATGCTCAAAAGTGACGGAATATTCATGCCATGTTTCCTTCCATCAGTGATCTGCTGAAGCTTGGTCAGCGGATGGCTGCTTCACCGGTTTGCCTAGCGGCGGGGTCCAGTGTTGTTCTGTGCCTTCGGCCGGGCTGCTGTTCGGCAGCGCAGGGTTTGATACCAGCTGTTGACCCTGCGCGGCCGAGTATCCAATCCCCTATCAGGGGGTACCGGAGTCCGGCATTTCGGCGCCTGCGGCCACCATGCCATCTTCGATTTCATCGCCGAGATCAGTCAGCGCCGCCGTTCCCAATGCAACAGCCAGCGCAATTGCAATGCCGTACTCAACCAGCGTCACTCCACGCTCGTCGCGGCGCAGGCGGGACAGCATTTCTTTCAGATAAACAGTCATTTCAGTCTCCCATCAGATAAATGCCGGCGGGCCGGCAGTTCATGTGCCAGAAACCGCGCTTGGCACTGGCTCCCTTTCAGCCTGGCCCGCATCGGACTGAGCCGCATCATCCGGAGAGATTGAAAAAACACCCTGAAATTGTATTTCTCCCTGCCAAGGTACGAACAGATGAAGTTTCAACAATGGAGAAACTGCATCGTACCCCAGATGGCGGCGTAACAGCCCGCGTTCTGCGTCAAGCCATGCAAGGCGTTGAAAGGAAAATGCTTTCAGGAGCTACTGGCGACCCCGGCAGGATTCGAACCTGCAACCTGCCCCTTAGGAGGGGGCTGCTCTATCCAGTTGAGCCACGGGGCCGTGCGTATTAACGCGATAGCAAATCCCTCCTGCGATCACAATGGGATGGGGGCGGCCAAAAGCCGATTTGCCGCGCGCAGTTTCCATTGTGCAGCAACAGATGTCTGCGCTAACCTGAAGACAGCAGTAACAAGAGGCTCAGGAACGTGACCACGGACAGCAAGCGCCCGCTCACCCTTCGCGACGTATCCGAAGCAACCGGTGTTTCAGAAATGACTGTGAGCCGCGTGCTGCGCAACCGCGGGGACGTTTCCGAGAAGACCCGCACCAAGGTGCTGACCGCGGCCAAGGAACTCGGCTATGTGCCCAACAAGATTGCGGGTGCATTGGCGTCGAACCGGGTGAACCTGGTGGCAGTGATCATCCCGTCCTTGTCGAACATGGTGTTCCCCGAAGTGCTTACCGGCATTAACAAGGTGCTGGAGAACACGGAGCTTCAACCTGTGGTTGGCGTGACCGACTATCAGCCCGAAAAAGAAGAAAAAGTGCTCTACGAGATGCTGTCTTGGCGCCCTTCCGGGGTGATCATCGCGGGCCTGGAACACACTGACGCCGCGCGTGCGATGCTCAGCAGCGCCGGCATCCCGGTGGTTGAGATCATGGACACAGACGGCAAGCCGGTGGATGCGATGGTCGGCATCTCCCACCGCCGTGCGGGCAGGGAGATGGCCAAGGCGATTCTCAAGGCCGGCTACCGGCATATCGGATTCATGGGTACGAAAATGCCGCTCGACCACCGGGCGCGCAAACGGTTTGAAGGCTTCACAGAGGTTCTGGCCAAGGAAGGCGTGGAGATCGAGGACAGGGAGTTCTATTCTGGCGGTTCGGCGCTTGCCAAGGGGCGAGAGATGACCCAAGCCATGCTGGAGCGTTCCCCAGAACTGGATTTTCTTTATTATTCCAATGATATGATTGGCGCGGGCGGCTTGCTGTTTCTGCAGGAGCAGGGCATCAGCGTTCCAGGCCAGATCGGCCTGGCCGGGTTCAACGGTGTTGAATTGCTGCAAGGCCTCCCCCGCAAGCTTGCTACAATGGACGCCTGCCGCCTGGAGATTGGCCGCAAGGCAGCAGAGATCATCGCCGCCCAGCTTGAAGATCCGGAGGCTGACATCGAGAAACATGTCACTCTGACCCCGACCATCGCTTACGGCGACACGCTGAAACGGCGCTGATGGCGCTTCAAAGGCTTGGCAATCAAGATGCGCGCCGGCTTTTCCTGGAACGCCATGCGCTGCTGGAACAGCCCTCGGGGCCAGCCAAGGGCTCCGATCTGCTAGCGCTGATCGAGCGGCTTGGTTTCGTGCAGCTGGACAGCATCAATACTGTGGCGCGGGCCCATGATGTCATCCTCTATTCCCGCCGGCCAGGATACCGCGCCAAGCATCTCAAGCAGCTCTATGAACGCGACAAAAAGCTGTTTGAGCACTGGACCCATGATGCCGCTGTGATCCCCATGGCGTTCTTTCCGCATTGGCATCTTCGGTTTCAGCGCGACGCCGGCCTGCTGCGCAAACGCTGGCGCAATTGGCGCCGGGACGGATTTGAGGCACGGTTCGAAGCCGTGCTGAATTACGTCCGCGACCATGGCCCGGTCAGCTCTTCCGACGTCGGCAAGGATGAGAAGAAAGGATCAGGCGGCTGGTGGGACTGGCACCCCTCCAAGACCGCGCTTGAGTTTCTCTGGCGCTCCGGCGCTTTGACCGTGGTCGGGCGTCAGGGTTTCCAGAAACGCTATGACCTGACAGAGCGGGTAATCGAGGCGCCTCTCTGTCCCGGCACTCTTTCCTGCGATGAAACGGCTACCGTCCGCTGGCTCTGTTCCGCCGCGCTGGACCGGCTGGGATTTGCGACATCCGGTGAAATTGCGGCTTTCTGGGACACGGCTTCTCCGGCCGAAGCCAGGACTTGGTGCGCGGAACAACTGCGCCTGGGTGAATTGGAAGAAATCGAAATCACGCAATCAGACGGAAAGCTGCGCAAAGTGTTTGCCCGCCCAGGCACGGTTGAGGCCGCTGCAGAGCTTGGCCCGGCGCCGGGACGGATGCGGGTGCTCAGCCCCTTTGACCCTGCGCTGCGCGACCGCAATCGGGCGGAACGGCTGTTTGGCTTTCACTACCGGATCGAAGTCTTCACCCCGGCCGCAAAACGGCAGTACGGCTACTACGTCTTTCCCCTGATGGAAGGCACACGGCTGGTGGGCCGCATAGACATGAAAGCGGACCGCGATGCAGATCTGTTGCGCGTGGCCGCCGTTTGGCCGGAGCAGAACGTAAGGTGGTCAGCAGCCCGCACAGCACGGCTTGACGCGGAGCTGCACCGGGTGGCGCGGTTTGCCGGCCTTAGCAGCGTGAGTTTTGCAGACAGCTGGCTGCGCTAGCCGGTTTCAGTCCGGCTGCAGCCGCGCCTCAATCACGTGACGGTAGTCCTGCGGCGCTGATTTGGCCGTAAACGTCTCAGGCGCAATGAATACGCAAACAAACTTTCCCTCGAAACACAGCTTGCCATCCTGCCGTGCGGCCACCCGGAAGGTGACTGACTTGCCGCCCAATGCCGACGGCCAAACCTCGCACATTAACCGGTGACGGGGCGTTACGGGCGACCGAAAATCGATACTCATATGCACAAACGGCGTGCCGGTGCCGCGGTCCAGTTCCATCTGATACCAGCCGTCACCATTCAGGTGATGCTCCCACCAGGCGTCGATTGCCTCCAGCGCAAAGGCCGGCAGCCGCCCGGTATAGGCAATCCGCGCCGGGTCGCAATCGCCCCAGCCCACGCGGATTTCGTGGATGAAACTGTCCTGCACTGCCATTGTTGACCGCTCCGCATGAAACCTGCGCGGGTATCCTACCGGTGCGGGCCGGCGGCATCAAATGGCAATAACGGCCAGAGCCGCAGCGTCAGGTATTGCCGCGCTTTCGGGAGAGGATCAGGTCGGGCAGCACCAGCGCTTCAATCAGCGCATCGCAAAGCCCGACGCAATTTGTGCAGCCGACACAAGGCCCCTGCAACCCGGACACTTCCGTTGCCAGCGCCTGAACTTTCGGCGCAGAGGCTTTGCTGCGGCTGATCTGCATGGCGGGTCTCCCCATTTTCTGCAATTCGGTCGGATTATCGGAACCTCAAATTGTGATTCAGGTCAATCAGAGCCTGTGTCACAAAATATTTCCATTTCCTGCACTGGAAAACATGTGCCCTCCCCGGCATTGCGGGAAGGGCGGTCAGTCTTACTGCGTCAGCATCAGGGGCAGCAGCGTGATGACCGGAAAAGCGACCAAGATTATCACCCGGATGATGTCGGAGGCGACAAAGAACATCACCGCCTTATAGGTATCGATCATCTTGGTCTTGCGGTCCATCGCGTTGATGATGAAGAGGTTCATGCCAACCGGCGGAGTGATCAAGCCGACCTCCACCACGATCAGAACCAGCACGCCGAACCAGATGGCGACATATTCCGCCTCGATCCGGTTCACCCGGCCCTCAGTCACCCGGATGCCCAGTTCCTTCATCTGCTCACGGGTCAGTTCAGCACCGGCGGCTATGGCGTCCTGTATCGAGGCCAGCATTTCGGCCCCCATACCCTCGGGCACGCCTGCCTTCAGCACCTCCATTGCCGCGTCCGCCTGCATTGCGGGCAGCGACAGCAGGCCGAAATCCATCGCCGAAATCACCGGGAAAAAGATCGGGATGGTCAGCAGGATCATCGACAGCGAGTCCATCAGGCATCCGAACACCAGATAGAAGGCGAGGATCAGCGCCAGCACCACCCAGGGGCTGAGACCCTGGCTGACCACAAAATCCGCCAGCTCCTGCGGCACCTTGGTCAGCGCCAAAAAGCCGTTGTAGAAACCCGCACCCAGCACAATGAAGAAGATCATCGCGGTGGAGCGCGCCGTGACCATGAAACTCTCACCCAGGGTTTCGCGGGTGAGCCCGCCGTTCAACCAGGCAATCAGCCCGGTGCCAAAGGCACCCACGGCCGCGCCCTCGGTCGGGGTGAACCAGCCGAGATAGATGCCGCCCACCACCAGGCCAAAGACCAGCAGCACGGGCCAGACATGGAACAGCGCTGCAAAGCGTTCGCGCATCGGAACCGGCGGGCGGGTGCCTGCGCTTTCCGGGAACAGGCGCACATAGATGGAGATCGCAATCACATACCCCAGGGCCGCCAGCAGACCGGGGATGAAGGCCGACAGGAACAGTTTGGCGATGTTCTGCTCGGTCAGGATGGCATAGATCACCAGAACCACAGAGGGCGGGATCAGGATGCCCAGCGTGCCGCCCGCCGCCAGCGTCGCAGTGGAGAAACCACCGGCATAGCCATATTGCTTCAACTCCGGCAGCGCCACGCGGCCCATGGTGGCGGCGGTGGCCAGAGACGAACCGCAGATTGCGCCAAAACCCGCACAGGCGCCGATGGAGGCCATCGCCACGCCGCCCTTCCGGTGCCCCAGGAATCCTTCGGCAGCCTTGAACAGCGCCGTGGACATGCCGCCCAGCGTTGCGAAATGCCCCATCAGCAGGAACATCGGCACAATGGTCAGCGAATAGGAAGAGAAGGTCGTATAGGTCTCGCTTTTCAGCCGCCCGAATGCCACCTGGGTGCCATCCGTGACCCAGATCAGCCCGCCAAGCCCGACCAGGAACATCGAAAGCCCGATCGGCACCCGCAGGAAAATCAGCAGCATCAGGACCGGAAAAGAGGCGATGCCAATTTCAAGAGCCGTCACTGTTCGCCCTCCACGCCGTCCCAGATCAGGATCCGGCCGGTAAAGAATTCAAGGGTGCGCACCGCACCCATGTAGATGCCCACAATGGCTGCCACGACTGCCGCCACCATGCTGATCGCATAGGCCCACCAGATCGGAAATTCGAGCAGGAAGGAGGTCTCGCCATTGGAATATTTGCCGGCAAGCCCTGCCCCCAGCCGCCAGGCAATCAGCACCAGCACAGCGGCAAAGATAAGTTCGGTCACCATCCGCAGGAACCGCTTCACCCCGCGCGGAAAGGCGTTTGCCACCACATCGACCGAAGCATGGCCCGCGGTGATCTGGCACAGCGGCAGGAACGCGAAGATGGCAAAGGCCACGCCCGCCTCGACCAGCTCAAAGTCGCCGTTGACCGGTCCGATCCAGCCCGTCATCCATTTCGAAAACCCAGGTGCAATCCGCTCCATCAGATCGCCATGGAAGACGCCGTTCAGCAGCCGTCCGGCGATCGAGACACATGTCAGAATGATCAGGAGAGTGAGGACCGCACCGCCCAGGTAGGCCATGGCCTTGGCCAGCCGCATCATGAGCTTGTGCATGGTTCTATTGCCTTATTCCGGTATGCAAAGGGCCGCTGCCAATGCCGCGCGGCCCTTCACCAATATCAGTCAATCCGCGTTACTGGTACTGCGGCGTGTATTTCTCGATCAGCCCGCTGGCCTCTTCGATCAGCGCGGCACCGTCGATACCCTTTTCGTTCATATCGGCGATCCACTTGTCATAGATCGGCTGCGAACGCTCACGCCAGATGGCGGTCTGTTCTTCGTCCAAGGTGATGACAGTGTTGCCCAGATCCAGCGCCATTTCGCGCGAAGGGCCGTCGGAATCTGCCTGGGTGCCGCCGGCAAAGACCGAGAATTCCAGCCCGGAGTTGTCATCGATGGCCTTTTTCAGATCGTCGGGCAGGCTTTCATATTTCTCTTTGTTCATCGCCAGAACGAAGGTCAGCGTATAAAGCGCCTTTCCGGTGAATTCGGTGTGGTTTTCCACCAGTTCCGGGACCTTCAGCGCTGCGGTCACTTCCCACGGGATGGTGGTGCCGTCGATCACGCCTTTGGACAAGCCTTCCGGGATTGCCGGAACCGGCATGCCAACCGGGGTTGCGCCCAGCTCGGTCAGCAACGCATTGACCGAACGGCCGCCGCCGCGAATCTTCATGCCTTCCAGATCTTCAGGCGTTTCCACCGGATCTGATGTGTGGATCATGCCCGGCCCGTGCACCCAGGTGCCCAGGATATGCACGTCCTTGAACTCGGTGTCCTTCATGTGCTTGTCGAACATTTCCCAATAGGCATGCGACACCGCGCGTGCATTGGTCATCATGAAGGGCAGTTCGAACACTTCGGTCGAGGGGTAGCGGCCGGGCGTGTAGCCGACCACGGTCCAGACGATGTCCGCCACGCCGTCGATGGCCTGGTCCATCAGCTCCGGCGGCTTGCCGCCCAGCTGCATCGACGGGAACCTGTCGATCTTGATGCGCCCGCCCGAGGACTCCTCGACGTTATCCGCCCAGACATCCAGGATCAGTTTCGGCACGTTTGCCTGCGCCGGCAGGAATTGGTGCAATTTCAGGGTCACGTCCTGGGCAAATGCCGGTGCCGCGCACATCGCTGCGACGGCTGCCGCGCCAACCGCGCCCAGTAGCTTTCTCCGAGTGGTCATGTCGTCCTCCCTTTGACCTATTCACTTGCCGGGCACCCGCTTCGCGCAACATTGCTGCGTCACCCGGCCAAAATCTTCCCGTTTCCGCCGTCAGAGCCCCGCCTCAGGTTCATTTAACGAACCGCTTGCATCCCTGCTATTAGGTGCGTTTGTAACTATCAACAGCAGATTATGCATTTTTCACTCATGAAATACGCCTGCAAATGAGGTCTGCAGACAAATTCACAAGATTATATGTTACGAAGCTCCCCGCATTTACACCCAAATTGATACATATCGAATCGGCCATATGGCAACAACAATCGTGACGGCCGCCCGCCTTGCGTCATTCCGCAGCAGTCAGGGACAGCCCGACCGGTTCCAGCCCGTCAATGCCGCCGCGCATGCGGTTGCCGCCTTGCACCGGCCCCACCCCGGCCGGTGTTCCGGTCAGAATCACATCCCCAGGCCGCAGGTGGTAATAGCCGGACAGGTGGCAAATGATTTCCTCCACAGACCAAATCATCTCGTCCAGCGAGGCATCCTGGCGGATCTCCCCGTTCACCTCCAGCCAGATCCGCTGCCCCGCAGGGCTGCCCCAGTCCGCGGCCCGGGTCAACGGTGCCAGCACCGTGCCATTCTCCAGATCCTTGCCCAGATCCCAGGGCCGCTGCTTCTGCCGCTCGCGGATCTGCAAATCGCGCCGCGTCATGTCCAGCGCGCAGCAATAGCCAAAGACAGAAGCCTGCGCCGCCTCGGGCGAAGCCCGGAAGACCGGCGCGCCAATGGCCACCGCCAGCTCCATCTCGTAATGGAAGTTCTCGGTCCCCGGCGGATAGGGCACAACTGTGTCTGTCAGAACCGCGTTGACCGCTGCCTTGGTGAAATAGAACGGCGCCTCCCGGTCCACTTCATTGCCCATCTCGGCGGCATGGGCTGCATAGTTGCGCCCGACACAGAAAACCCGTCCCACAGGATAGCCCGCAGTTTCCCCCTGCACCGGAATCACCGGCGCCTGCGGCAATGCAAACAGAGCCTCACCCATCTGAATATCTCCTTTCGCCTGGCTTTCCCCCAACTCAGACCTGCAAAGCCAGCCCCTGTAAACCCCGCTTCAGTTCGGTAACGGTTTGAATTTTCACACCCATGCGCTTGCCAGCGACGCTCTTGTCGCAGTTCCGCCAGAAGCCGCCGCCTTCTCAGGCAGCCTGTTCCTCCAACACGAGGAGTCGCGCGATGGCTGTCACAGAAGCAAACACACCGGAATTTGCCCCGCAGGCACCCCAGGTGCAGGACGCCCCCGATTCCCGGCCCGTGGCCGGGATTTTGTTCCTGCTTCTGGCCACCACTCTGTTTCCGATTCAGGACGTGATCATCAAAAGCCTCAGCGGCGGCTATGCGGTGCATCAGATCGTGTTCTGGCGCGGCGTATTTGCGCTGCCAATCGTGGCTGCCATTGCCTGGCTCGACGGCACCCTCTGGCCGCTGCGGCTAGGCTCGATCCCGCTGCAGCTCCTGCGGGCTGCTGCCGGCTTCAGCTCCTACCTAGTCTACTATATGGCGCTGGCCGCCATCGGCCTGGCCGAGACCGCCGCCATCACCTTTTCCACCCCGATCTTCGTCACCATGCTGGCCACCGTCTTCCTTGGTGAAAAGATCGGCCTGTTCCGCTGGTTCGCCGTTTTCATCGGTCTTGGCGGCGTGCTGGTGATCGTGCAGCCCGGCGCCGGTGTTTTCGAACCCGCAGCCGTCCTGGCCCTGCTCGCTGCCATTGCCTATGCGGTCTCGATCATCACCACCCGCAAGCTGGGAAAACGCACCAACGGCGGCTCAATGACCCTGTCCACGCTGGTGTTCTTTATCACCGCAGGTGCGCTCCTCGGCCTGATCTTCTCAAACCTGCAGACCGAATCGCCGCACCCCAGCCTGGCCTTCCTCTACCGCGAATGGGCCGCCCCCAGCCAGCGCGACTGGCTGTTGCTGCTGGCCCTTGGCGGCATCTCCGGTGTCGGTTTCTTTGCTCTGTCGCAGGCCTACCGCCTCGCCGAGGCTTCGGTCGTCACCCCTTTTGAATACACTTACCTGCCTTGGTCTGTGTTCTGGGGGTGGATGATCTTCGGCAGCCTGCCCGGCCTTGCGACCTGGACTGGGCTATCAATGATCGTCGGTGCCGGCCTGCTGATTGTCTTCCGCGAAGCCGTCAAGGGCCGCCGGCTGGTCCGCCGGAAGGGGCTTGGCATTCTGCGCCAGCGCTGACTAAAGCCTGGCCGGAGCAACGTCCTGCAAGCCATCATGTCAGGGAGATCATCAGAAATGGAACTAGCCACGATCTCTGATGCAAATCAGCAGTTTGAGCTAGTTTCAGTGGATATTTTGGAGGAAGTGGTGAGCCGTGCAGGATTCGAACCTGCGACCCACTGATTAAAAGTCAGTTGCTCTACCAACTGAGCTAACGGCCCACTTCTTCGTCGCGGTCTAAGTGTTTTTCCCAGAAGGTTCAAGCACTTATTTCGCTTTGGTCCGGCGTGGCGGTGTGTGTCACGCTGTCCCGATAGGCGGCGTATCTAGGGGGAGTAGCGCAGGGGGTCAACCCCTTTTTTCAACTTTTCTCGCCGAAGGCTGGATTCATCTCCGCGCCGGGTCTATATGCCCGCCATGAGCACCTCCGCAGACATAAAAATTCCCTTCATGAAGATGCACGGGCTGGGCAACGACTTCGTCGTTGTCGACGCGCGCGCACAGGACATTGCCATCACCCCGGCAATGGCCAAGGGAATCGCGCACCGCCAGTTCGGCGTCGGCTTTGACCAGCTGACTGTGATCTCAAACGGCCCGGGCGACGCGCATCTGACCTTCTACAATGCCGACGGCTCCACCTCTGGCGCCTGCGGCAACGCCACCCGCTGCATTGCCCGCCACCTGATCTTGGAAAGCGGCAAGGCGGATCTGCATCTGACCACGGACCGTGGCGATCTCTATGCCCGCGACGCTGGCAATGGGCTCACGTCGGTCAATATGGGCGCACCGCAGCTGGACTGGCAGGACATCCCGCTGGCCGAAGAAATGGACACGCTGGAACTGCCGATCGAAGGCGGCCCCACCGCCACCGGCATGGGCAACCCCCACTGCACTTTCTTTGTCGAGGACGCTGAAGTTATTCCGCTGGCGGAGTTCGGCCCCCGCTACGAGCACCATCCGCTCTACCCTCAGCGCACCAATGTGCAGGTCGCCCAGGTGACCGGCCCCGACCGCATCCGCATGCGCGTGTGGGAGCGCGGTGTGGGCGTCACGCTGGCTTCCGGCTCCTCCTCCTGCGCAACAGCCGTTGCCGCGGCACGGCGCGGGCTGACAAGCCGCAAGGTGCAGGTTGATCTGGACGGCGGCACCCTTTGGATCGACTGGGCAGAGGATGGCGTCTGGATGACCGGCCCGACCATGCATGTTTTCGACGGCATCTTTACCCGCGAATTCCTGGAGTCGCTGGAATGAACGCACCCAAATTCACCACCCTTGGCTGCCGCCTCAACGCCTATGAAACCGAGGCGATGAAGGAGCTGAGCCAGCAGGCAGGCCTGGAGAACGCCGTGGTGGTCAACACCTGTGCGGTAACGGCGGAGGCCGTGCGCAAGGCGCGCCAGGAGATCCGCAAGCTGCGCCGCGAAAACCCGGAGGCGCCGATCATCGTCACCGGCTGCGCGGCCCAGACCGAGCCGGAGACCTTTGCCGCAATGGAAGAGGTCACCCGCGTCATCGGCAACACCGAGAAGATGCAGCCCGAGACCTGGCAGGACATCGCCAAGGGCCCGGATTTCATCGGCACCACAGAAAAGGTCCAGGTCGACGACATCATGTCGGTGACAGAGACCGCAGGCCACCTGATCGACGGCTTCGGCACCCGCAGCCGCGCCTATGTTCAGGTGCAGAACGGCTGCGACCACCGCTGCACCTTCTGCATCATCCCTTATGGCCGCGGCAACTCCCGCTCCGTCCCCGCGGGCGTGGTGATCGACCAGATCAAGCGGCTGGTGGACAGGGGCTACAACGAGGTGGTTCTGACCGGCGTGGACCTCACCTCCTGGGGCGCTGATCTGCCCGCACAGCCCCGCCTGGGAGACCTGGTGATGCGGATCCTGAGGCTGGTGCCGGACCTCCCGCGGCTGCGCATCTCCTCCATCGATTCGATCGAGGCGGACGAGAACCTGATGCAGGCCATCGCCACCGAACCGCGGCTGATGCCGCATCTGCACCTGTCGCTGCAGCACGGCGACGACCTGATCCTGAAACGCATGGCCCGCCGCCACCTGCGCGACGACGCCATTGCCTTCTGCGAGGAAGCCCGCCGCTTGCGCCCGGAGATGACTTTCGGCGCCGACATCATCGCGGGCTTCCCGACCGAATCCGACGCCCATTTCGAGAACTCGCTGAAACTGGTCACCGACTGCGATCTGACCTGGCTGCACGTCTTCCCCTATTCCAAGCGCGAGGGCACCCCGGCGGCGAAGATCCCGAACCAGGTGAACGGCAGCGTGATCAAGGAACGCGCAGCCCGCCTGCGCGCGGCTGGTGACGCTCAGGTGGAGCGCCACCTGGCGGCGCAGGTGGGCCAGACCCACCGCATCCTGATGGAAAACCCGCATATGGGCCGAACCGAACAGTTCACCGAGGTGGCCTTTGCCACCGCGCAGGAAGAAGGCAGCATCGTCACGGCGGCGATTGCAGGAGCAACCAGCACCCGCCTCACAGCCGCCTGATCTAAAACTGGCCGTCTGCCGGCTCCGGATCAGCTGGTCCGGCTCGACTACAGCAGGAAGTTGTCCTCCGTCAGGCCGGTTGTTTCCAGCAGGACGATCTTCAGATCAGCCTTGCCATCACCGTCTGCATCGGCGCGGATCACTGTATTGCCATCTTTGCGGAACACCCGCAGCTCCGCGTCTCCGGACGCCGTAAACCTGCCGGAGCCGAGGTAAGTGAAGCTGTCCGCCTCCAAAACGTTTTGAAAGTCGAGAAGATCGTTGTCTGTGTCGAATCTTTTGACCCGGTCGTGACCGCCCCCAACAGGAGATTCTCCAACCGACGTCCAGACAAAAGTATCAATGCCGCCACCGCCTTCCAGCGTGTCAGCCCCCACTCCACCGTGCAGCCAATTGTCACCTCCTGACCAATAGCCAGACAAACTGTCATTGCCCTTGCCCCCGATGAGGGTATTGCTGCCAGTCCCGCTGGACAGAATGTCATCACCAGCCCCCCCGGAGATAAAGTCATCCCCCGAACCGCCCCATAGGGTGTCATCTCCGTTCCGGCCCCTGAGCCGGTCATCGCCAGTTCCGCCGCCAAGATAGTCATCAGCATCGCCACCGATCAGGGTGTCGTTGTCTGCCCCTCCGGACACTGATGCCGCAGATCCGTTTCCGATAGTCCGGTACAAATCGAAGCCGGCTCCAAGATCAACAGCGCCTTCAATGCGGCCAGCGTTTACAAAAACATCCCCGGTATCGCCGCCACGTGTTTCCTCATAGACCGCGCTGCCCTGGATATTTCCAGTGATCAAGCCATGATTGGTCAGTTCCAGTTCCCTATGCGTGTAGCGCCCAAGTGCGGAGATAGCGAAACCGGAACTGTCTGCAGAGATTGTCCCGTAATTTACAATTTGCGCACGAGCACCCACTTCGATTGCAGTATCGCCTGCAATATCTCCGTAGTTGACGATTTTGACGAAACTGCGCCCATGTGATTTGACACCAAATGCATCACCTGTGATGTCACCGGTATTTATGATCGTCGCCGTCCCTGAAACCGATACCGCGGTCCGGCCGGAAATACTGCCACTGTTGGTGATGTCGGCGGACCCTGGGCGGCCTACCCTGACGCCAAACTGGACGCCGTCCAAATTGCCGCTGTTGGAAATATCAGCGCGCGCGGACACGCTGTCAGAAAAGCTCGAAACATTAACGGCCGCAGCCACCCCGAAAATATCGCCCCGGTTGACCAGATCAACACCCGTGCTTGCAACCCGGACCCCGTCCCGGTCCGCAACAATGCTGCCGCCCTTAGCGTTCAGTACATAGGCATCCGCGGCCCGCACCATAACACCTGAGCCGGCCCCGGCTTCGATCCGGCCCTCACTCCGGATGACCGCCCCATCCGCTTCGGGCGTGACGGCCACGGCGGGCCCGTCAGCAGCCCCTGCTGTGAGGCGGACATGCCCGCCGATAAAGACAGCGCCGGGCTGCGAAACAAAAAATTTGCTATCTGCGGACGCAGGAAAAACAGAAGCCATCTTAACAATCCCACAAAAAAAGACCCCTGCACCTTAGCGCAGGGGTTTCCTAAAATAAGTCTGAAAAACCAGACCTCTTGTCAGTGCTTGCCCTTGTGCGGCGCCCACAGTTTCTTGTTGGTCAGGTACAGCATCACCGACAGCAGGGTCAGGAACAGCACGCCGACAAAACCGGCCTGCTTGCGCGCCATCATCTTGGGCTCAGCCGTCCACATCAGGAAGGCTGCGACGTCCTGCGACATGGCTTCCACGTCGTTTGCGTGACCGTCGGCATATTCCACCTGCTCATCCGACAGCGGCGGCGCCATCGAAATCCAGCCGCCCGGGAAGGCGGTGTTTTCATAGAAGGTGGTGCCTGCCTCTTCCTTGGTCTCACCGGTGTAGCCGGCCAGCAGCGAAGCGATGTACTCAGCACCGCCCATGCCTTTGAACAGCTGGTTCAGACCCAGGCCGTAGGGGCCGTGGAAACCCGCACGCGCCTTGGCCATCATGCTGAGGTCAGGGGCGCCTGCGTTGTTGTTCTCCGGGAAGAAGTCGACCGGCTTGGCCGGGCGGTCCTCATCCAGTTCCGGATCGTAGACGCTGAAGTTGTCAGCTGCATAGGCACGCACCTGATCCTCCGGCATCTGCGGGCCGCCCTCGTCGGACAGGGTGCGGATCGGCACCAGCTTCAGCCCGTGGCAGGCTGCGCAGACTTCGGTGTAGATCTGCAGGCCGCGCTGCAGCTGGTTGCGGTCGTAGGTGCCAAAGGGACCCTCAAACGAGAAGTCGTAATCTTCGACATGGCCTGCCCCGCCTGCTGCGAAGGACGCAGCAGGGATCAGGGCCAGAGCGAAGGCGGCACCGGTTGCCAGTTTCTTGAACATTGCTAGGTGTTCCTTCTTCTTACTCGGCAGGAGTGGCGTCTGCAGAAGACTTCTTGCCATAGTGGGCGTCGAAATCCTCTTCGATGGTGGCAGGCTGTGCCAGCGGCTTCTCGATCACGCCCAGCAGCGGCAGGATCACGAAGAAGTAGCCGAACCAGTAGGCCGATGCGATCAGCGAGAAGGATGCATAGGGCTCTTCCGCCGGCATCGCGCCCAGCCACATCAGGGCAAAGAAGTCGACAACCAGCAGCGCGAACCACCATTTGAACATCGGGCGGTAACGGCCCGAACGCACGTTGGAGGTGTCCAGCCAGGGCGCCAGCGCCATGGCCAGGATCGCGCCGAACATGGCGATCACGCCGAAGAACTTCGCGTCGATAATGCCGCCGGTCACGAAGGAGGCAAACTGCACCACCCAGACCTCGGAGGTGAAGGCACGCAGGATCGCGTAGAACGGCAAGAAGTACCATTCCGGAACGATGTGCGCCGGGGTCACCAGCGGGTTGGCTTCGATGTAGTTGTCCGGGTGGCCAAGGTAGTTCGGCATGAAGCCGACGATGGCCCAGAAGATCACCAGCACAACGGCCAGGCCCAGGAAGTCCTTGATCACGAAATACGGCCAGAACGGCAGGGTGTCTTTCTCGGCTTCCGCTTTCGAACCTTTACGGACATCAACACCGGTGGGGTTGTTGTTGCCGGTGGTGTGGAAGGCCCAGATATGCACGATCACCAGCGCTGCGATCACGAAGGGCAGCAGGTAGTGCAGCGAGAAGAAGCGGTTCAGGGTGGCATTGTCCACCGCCGGTCCGCCCAGCAGCCATGTCTGGATTGCTTCGCCGATGAACGGGATCGCGCCGAACAGGCCGGTGATGACGGTGGCACCCCAGAAGGACATCTGGCCCCAGGGCAGCACGTAGCCCATGAAGGCGGTGCCCATCATCATCAGGTAGATCAGCATGCCGACAATCCATGTGATCTCGCGGGGCGCCTTGTAGGAGCCATAATACAGGCCGCGGAAGATGTGGATGTAGACGGCAACAAAGAACAGCGAGGCGCCGTTCATATGCAGATACCGCAGCATATGGCCGCCGTTCACGTCGCGCATGATATGCTCGACAGAGGCGAACGCCAGATCAACATGCGGGGTGTAGTGCATCACCAGGACGATGCCGGTGACGATTTGCAGCGCCAGGCAGAACGCCAGGACGATGCCCCAGATCCACCACCAGTTCAGGTTCTTGGGGGTGGGGATCATGATGGTGTCATAGATCAGGCCGACGATGGGCAGGCGGCTGTGCAGCCACTTTTCTGCGCCTGTCTTCGGCTCGTAATGGTCGTGCGGAATACCGGACATGAGCGCGTTTCCTTATCCCAGCTTGATAGTGTTGGCGTCGGTGAACTCAGCCACCGGCACGTGCAGGTTCTCAGGCGCCGGGCCTTTGCGGATGCGGCCTGCGGTGTCGTAGTGCGAACCGTGGCAGGGGCAGAACCAGCCGTTGAACTCGCCTGCACCGTCGCCCAGCGGCACACAGCCCAGGTGGGTGCAGACACCCATCATCACCAGCCATTCGCCGGCTTCGTCCATGGTGCGGTTGACGTCAGCCGCATCGGTGCCCGGCTTGTTCGGGTTTTCCGACCGCGGGTCGATCAGTTCGGACAGCTCCACGGCACGGGCGGCCTCGATCTCTTCCGGGGTGCGGCGGCGGATGAACACCGGCTTACCCAGGAACATGACCGAGATCTGCGTGCCAACTTCCACGCCGCTGACATCGACCAGGATCGAGGACAGCGCTTTCACGTCGGCGGAGGGGTTCATCTGGTTGACCAGGGGCCATACGGCGGCACCCGCAGTCACTGCCCCGGCGCCGGCAGTGGCGTAGTAGAGGAAATCTCTCCGGGTTCCTTCGTGGTCTTCTGCGTGGGACACGAGGTTTTCTCCAATTCCAGCGCCCGTTTAGGGCAAACATGCGCATGCACCGCGATTGCTCGCAGTGACTCAGGCGCGTGTCTAGCGGGGAGAGAGCCGTTCGTCCAGCGGTCATGGGCGCGCAGAAAGCCGCAGACGGCAATTCTGTCACGCCTGTGTGACAGTGCCGCACCCATATCGGCGCGGCACCGGCCTGTTTCAAGGGGCAGGCGTCAAGCCGCGGGCGGTTTTGACGCCTGCATCGACGGGCGCGATTCGAAATCCGCGAACCAATCTGCCAGCGCCTCATTGCCATGGCGCCAGTTGGTGTCCGGGTGGCGGAAGTCCACATAGGCCAGTGCGCAGGCCACGGCGATCTGCCCGGTGTCCAGCGGCCCCTGCAGGTGGCTCATCCAGCGGGCATTCAGCGCAGCGCAGCCGCCCAGCACCTTGCCCTGCTGTGCCTCCAGCCAGCTATCCCACTGTTTTTCCTCTGGGCGCAGCCGTCTTTCATAAGACATCAGCACCGCCGCATCCATGATCCCGTCGGCGGTGGCTTCCAGCACCTTGCTGTCCCAGCCGCCCGACAGCCTGCCGCCCGCGCGCTCATCCAAGTACGCGCAGATCACCCGGCTGTCATACAGCGCCGGGCCGTCATTGCGCTCCAGCGCCGGGATCTTGGCCAGCGGGTTGCTGGCCTTCACATCCGCAGCAGGTTTCAGGGGGGTGGTGGTGACGTCCAGTATTTCAACATCCTCCAGCTGCCCGGTTTCATGCAGCAGCACCACAACCTTGCGGGCAAAGGGGGATGCTTGGGAAAAAGTGAGCTTCATGGGAAATCCTCCGCTGTTTGGCTGCAGCCTAATGCAAGCGGGACTGAGGGGAAGGGGCAATTGCCGCACTGTGTTAAACTGGAACTCTGTAACAAGTGACAGGAGCCCAAAATGATCATGCGGATATTCCAGGTTACCGTCCGGCCCGGCAAGGAGGCTGAATTCAGCAGGTTCTTTCACGAAACCGCAATCCCGCTGATGAAGGGCACCGATGGCATCGTCTCAGTGCTGCCGGGCGCACCGCGCTCTGAAACCCCGCGGGAGTTCAGCTTTGTCATGGTGTGGAAGGATCTGGCCTCGCTCAAGGCATTTGTGGGTGAGGATTACACCAGCCCGCACATCGACCCGGCCGAGGCCAAACTGGTCGAGTCGCGCACCATCAGGCATTACGATCTTGTGGAAACCTGACGCGGCCGCGTTTTTCCTGCTTGCAGGAATCTCCGCTGCTTGCCAATGTCGCGCCGTTCTCAGGGCGGGGCGGAATTCCCCACCGGCGGTAAGCGGGCACGTCCCGTAAGCCCGCGAGCGGCGTCTGTGTCTACAATCCGAAAAGTGGAAACCGGTTTTCGGATAAATTGTGGAACAAAGCACAGATGTGTCAGCAGATCTGGTGCGACTCCAGAGCCGACGGTCACAGTCCGGATGGAAGAGAACGTGCAGAAGGGCGGCGTCAGGCGCGCGCCCGTCTGCTCGTGATCGCCTTGGGTGACGTGTCAGAACCACAAGGAGATTACGAAATGACACACACCCGCTATGCCTTCATCAAGGCGCAATGGCATGCCGATATTGTCGACCGGGCGCTGGAGGGTTTCCTGCAGCTGATCCCGGCAGAGCAGGTCGACGTGTTCGACGTGCCCGGCGCCTTTGAAATGCCCCTGCTGGCGCAGGAGCTGGCCAAAACCGGAAAATACGCCGCCGTGGCCTGCGCAGCGCTGGTCGTCGACGGCGGTATCTACCGGCATGATTTTGTCGCCCAGGCGGTGGTCGACGGGCTGATGCGCGCCGGCATGGACACCGGGGTGCCGGTGCTGTCGGTCTCACTGACCCCGCACCACTTCCAGGAAACCGAACATCACATGGCAATTTACCGCGCGCACTTTGTGCAAAAAGGCAACGAAGCCGCCAGCGCAGCCCTGATGATTACAAAAACGCGGGAAACGGCACTGGCCGCTTAACCTAAATACGCCTTCAAGGCAGGCGGCGGGTTGTCCAGCAGCTCCGCCGTCTGTTGCGGCTCATGCGCCCTTCCCTCCGCCACCAGCACCACCTGATCCGCAATCCGGCGGGCGTCGTTCGGGTCATGGCTGACCATCAGCACCGTGGCGCCGCTTTCGCGCGCCAGCTCTGCCACCAGATCCAGCATTTCAGCCTTCAGCGCCGGGCCCAGCGCGGCAAAGGGCTCATCCAGCAGCAGAATGTCGCGCCCCTGCACCAGCACCCGCGCCAGCGCCACCCGGCTTTGCTGCCCGCCCGACAGCGCCGCAGGCTTGCGGGTGCCCATGCCGTCAAGCCCGACACGGGCCAGCGCGGCCTCTACCCGGCCCCACTCCGCCGCGTTCAGCCGCAGGTTCGCATGCAGCCCCAGGCCCACATTCTGCGCCACGGTCAGATGCGGGAACAGGTTGCCGTCCTGAAACAGCATCGCCACCGGCCGCTTGCCCGGCGCCTGGCGGGTCAGGTCCGTGCCATTCCACAAAATGCGCCCGCGGGTGACGGGGAGGAAACCGGCAATCGCCTCCACCAGCGTCGATTTCCCGGCACCGGAGGGTCCGATCACAGCCACGCAAGCGCCGCGCGCGATCGCCAGATCCGCTTCCACCGCGTAATCGCCATTCATGATCCGGCAGGTCTCAAGCCTCAGCATGCCAGCGCCCTCCGCGGTCCAAAATCCAGAACGCCCCCATCGACAGCAGCAGCAGCAGCAGTGCTGCCCCTGCCGCCGCCTCCATCCGGTAGGCCCCCATCAGCCGGTAGATTTGTAAGGGCAGCGTTGCGAACTCCGGATCAGCAAACAGCGCCACCACACCCAGATCCCCCATCGACAGGGCGGCGGCCAGTCCTGCGGCAAACCCGGTCTGCGCCCGCATTCGCGGCAGGTAGACCCGGCGCACAAACGCCCAGCCCTGCATGTCCAGCGACAGCGACAAGCGGCCATAGCGCCCCAGCACCTCCCGTGCACGCGGCACCAGAATGCGCATGGCAAAGGGCAGCGCCATCACCGCATTGACCAGCGCTGTCACCGGCAGCGCCAGCGCAAAAGGGTCCGCAATGGGGTAGACCAGGATGAACAGCCCGGTGCCGATCACCAGCGGCGAGGCCGCAAGCCCCAGGATACCCGACAGCTCGCTCATGCCGCTACGCCCGGCAGCAGCCGCAGCGGCCATCGGCAGGGCCAGCATCAGCAGAATCACGGTGCTGAGCGCGGCAACCAGAATGGAGTTGCCCGCCGCCTGCCAAACACCGCTGTTCAAATCTGTCAGCCCCTGCATCCCCGCCAGCACAATCGCCGCCAGCGGCAGCAGCAAAAACGCGGCAGACAGGGCAATCCAAAACCCATCCAGGCAGCGCGCAAATCCGCCCTGCCCGTCCCAGCGCCGCACCGCCCGGTCCAGGCCCGCGCCAAAGCCCTCACCCGCCGACACCCGCAGCGCCACCATCGCGGCGGCACCGGTCAGCAGCAGCTGCATACCCGACAGCAGCGCCGCGCGGCCCAGGTCAAAGTCAAAACGAAAGGCCTGATAGATGGCGAGTTCAATGGTCGTCGCCTTCGGCCCGCCGCCCAGGGTCAGCGCCACCGCAAAGCTCGACAGGCAAATGGCAAAGACAACCGCCAGCGCCCCCGGTGCCACCCGCCGCAGCATCGGCCCTTCCAGCAGCCGCCACATCGCCAGCGGCCCGGCATCCAGCTGCGCCGCCAGCCGGAAGCGTTCGGCGGGGATCTCCTGCCAGCCCTGCAGGATCAGCCGCGTCGCCAGCGGCAGATTGAAGAACACATGCGCCAGCACCACTCCGTGCAGCCCGTAGATCTGAACAGGCTCTAACCCTAGGGAAATCAGCACCTGGCTCAGCCAGCCCGCCCGGCCAAAGACCGCCAGCAGGCCCAGGATGGCCACAATAACAGGCAGAATGAAGGGCGCGCCCAACAACGCAATCAGCAGGCTCCGCCCCGGAAACCGCCGCCGCGCCAGCGCGCGGGCGACGGGAATGGCGAGGCCAACACTCAATAGCGCCGACAGGCTCGCCTGGGTCAGGGTGAACCGCAGCGCGGCCCAGTCGCTGGCGCCAAACCCGGTGCCGGCCTCAGCCCTGAGCGCAACAGCCCCCAGCGTCCCCAATATCAGCGCAGCCACCAAAAGGGCAGCGCTAATACCGGGAAAGGCGCTTACTGGCTGAGCGCGTCCAGCCATTCGCCCAGCGCCGCATCGCGCACCTCTGCCGCTTCAGCTTCACTCAGCAGCAGCGATTTTTCAGGCGCGATCAGGGTGCCGAATCCTTCCGGCAGGCCTGCCGCCGGGGTCACCGCCGGGTACATCCAGTTGGTGGTCGGGATGATCGACTGGAACGCGTCCGACACCATGAAGGCCAGGAACTGATCCGCCAGCTCCGGCTGATCGCTGTTCGCCAGCTTGCCGGCCACTTCCACCTGCATGTAATGCCCCTCGTCAAAGGCCGCCGCCGCCTTGGAGCCGTCTTCCTCGGCAATCAGGTGATAAGCGGGCGATGTGGTGTAGGAGAGCACCATGTCGGCCTCGCCTTCCAGGAACATGCCATAAGCCTCGGACCAGCCCTTGGTCACGGTCACGACGTTGTCAGAGAGCCCCTTCCAAATCTCCGGCGCCTCGTCGCCATAGGCGGCCTTGACCCACAGCAGCAGGCCCAGGCCGGGGGTCGAGGAGCGCGGATCCTGAATGACGATCTTGGTGTCGCTGGCGGCCAGCGCCTTGAAGTCCGCGGGCGCTGCGGCATCAGCGTTGTGCACAAAGGCGAAGTAGCCCCAGTCATAAGGCACAAAGGTCGCGTCGTTCCACTCCACCGGCAGCGCAAACTCGGCGCTGACCGAATGCTCTGCAAACAACCCGGTTTCTTTGGCCGCCGCGGTCAGGTTGGTATCCAGCCCCAGCACCACGTCCGCGTCCGACCGCGCGCCCTCCAGCTTGACCCGCGCCAAAAGCGCAGCACCGTCGCCCGCTCCAACCAGTTTCAGGTCGCAGCCGCACACTTCCTCAAACGCTTTCTCCACCGCAGGCCCCGGCCCCCAGTCGGAAACAAAGCTGTCATAGGTATAAACGACCAGTTCGGGCGTCTCGGCAAAGGCTGCCGAGGCGCCGAGCAGTCCCGCTGCAAATGCAAGATGTTTCATGCCATCCTCCTTTGCGGCTTTGGGCAAGGGTGGAGGCTGTCCAGTACCTTCCCTCCGCCGGTGTGATCCGGTTCAGGTTCAACGGGTGTCATCTCAGCGCCTGCGCGCACCCCGAGGTGGCGCGAACATTATGCCCCAGCCGCAGCAAAGACAAGCCAAAGCCCCGTCAGGACCTACGGTCCATGCAAACTGGACCGCTGCCCGCGCCGATCCCGTGTTCTTCTGGCAGAAAATATCCCGGGGGAGCCGCCCCAGGCGGCGGGGGCAGCGCCCCCTCTCGCCTTTGCCGCAGAGGAATCCGCTTGAGGCACAGGCCCCTGCCCGCTAAGCACGTCCCGCAAAGGAGACCGCGCCTCATGTCGATGAACAGCTTTGGACACCTCTTCCGCGTCACCACCTGGGGCGAAAGCCACGGGCCTGCGCTTGGCGCCACCGTCGACGGCTGCCCGCCGAACGTGCCGCTGGCGCCGGAAATGCTGCAGCAGTGGCTCGACAAGCGCCGTCCCGGCCAGAACAAGAACACCACCCAGCGCAATGAGCCGGACGCGGTCAAGATCCTGTCCGGCGTGTTCGACGGCATGACCACCGGCACGCCCGTACAGCTGATGATCGAGAACACCGACCAGCGGTCCAAGGATTACGGCGAGATTTCCCAGACCTTCCGCCCGGGCCACGCCGACATCACCTATTTCCAGAAATACGGCAACCGCGATTACCGCGGCGGCGGCCGCTCCTCCGCACGCGAGACCGCGGCGCGGGTGGCGGCCGGCGGTGTTGCACGTGAAGCAATCAAGGCGCTGGCGCCCGGGCTGGAGATCAAGGGCTACATGACCCGAATGGGCGAGCTGGAGATCGACCGCAGCCGGTTCGACTGGGACGCAATTGAGAAGAATGATTTCTGGATCCCCGACGCAGGCGCAGTGCAGGAATGGGAAGACTACCTGCAAGCCCTGCGCAAGGCGCATGACTCGGTCGGGGCAGTTGTTGAAGTTGTCGCGCGCAATGTCCCCGCAGGCATCGGCGCGCCGGTCTATGGCAAGCTGGACACCGACCTGGCCGCCGCGATGATGTCGATCAACGCTGTAAAAGGCGTGGAAATTGGCGAAGGCATGAATGCCGCGCGCCTCAAGGGCTCGGAAAACGCCGATGAGATCTTCATGGGCGAAAACGGACCCGAGTATTCCTCCAACCACGCCGGCGGCATCCTCGGCGGCATTTCCACCGGGCAGGATGTTGTGGTGCGCTTTGCGGTAAAGCCAACCTCCTCGATCCTCACTCCGCGCCAGTCGATCCGCAAGGACGGCTCCGCGACCGAGGTGATCACCAAGGGCCGCCACGACCCCTGCGTCGGCATCCGCGCGGTGCCAGTGGCAGAGGCGATGATGGCCTGCGTGATCCTGGACCACCTGCTGCTGCACCGCGGCCAGATCGGCGAAAACCAGGGCCATATCGGCTGAACAGTTGATGCCTGACGGGACCTGTTGCGAAGCGCTGCAAAACCAAGCAGGTTTTGCACAGCGCTTTTCACATCCGGTCCTTCGCCATGCTGATTACCCTGGCCATCTCCGGCTACCGCTCGATCCGCGATGCAACCCTGCCGCTGGAGCAGCTCACCGTGGTGAGCGGCGCCAACGGGGCAGGCAAATCCTCGCTCTACCGTTCGCTGCGGCTGCTGGCGGAGGTGGCCCAGGGCAGGGCCATCGCTTCACTGGCAGGTGAGGGCGGGCTGGAGTCGACACTGTGGGCCGGCCCGGAACACATCAGCGCCCGCATGAAGCGCGGCGAAGTTCCCGTTGAGGGCACTCGGCGCAAGGGAGCTGTGGCTCTAAAGCTGGGGTTTTCGGCAGAAGACTACGGATATGCGGTCGACCTTGGCCTGCCCGCGCCGGTGCCGCGGACGATGTTCGGCAACGATCCCGAAATCAAATCCGAAGCGCTTTGGGTCGGCGAAAGCCTGGGCCGCGCCAACAGCATTGCCGAGCGCCGCGGCGCGGTTGTGACGGGCCGGGACGGCAGCGGCCGGCGGGTGGAGCTGTCGCGCGACCTGCGTCCCTTTGACAGCATGATGACCCATGCCGCCGATCCGGTGCAGGCGCCGGAAATGCTGTCATTGCGCGAACGGATGCGTGGCTGGCGCTTCTATGACAGCCTGCGCACCGACCGGGACTCGCCCGCCCGCCGCCCCGCCGTCGGCAGCCGCACCCCGGCTTTGGCGGGGGACGGTGCGGATCTGGCTGCGGCGATTGCCACCCTGCGGGAAATCGGCGACGGGCCGGGTTTTGACGCAGCCATCGAAGATGCCTTCCCGGGCGCCAGCGTCGATGTCTCGCTTCAGGGCGGGCTGTTTGCGGTGGAGATGCAGCAGCACGGGCTCTTGCGGCCTTTGTCGGCGGCGGAGCTGTCGGACGGCACCCTGCGCTATGTGCTCTTGGCCACCGCGCTGCTGACCCCGCGCCCGCCCGAGCTGATGGTGCTGAACGAACCCGAAACCAGCCTGCACCCGGAGCTGATCGCGCCCTTGGCGCGGCTGATCAAACGCGCCAGCCGGGACAGCCAGATCATCGTGGTGTCCCACAACAGCCATCTGGCGCAGGAACTGGAGGACACCGGGGCATTGTCCGTGATCTTGCAAAAGGAATTCGGAGAGACCCGGATTGAGGATCTGGAGCCGCCGCGCTGGAGCTGGCCGAAGCGGTAGCGTTCAGATGTGATCGCCTGCGCATTGGCTGTGGTCGCCCAGGGCTGTCAGCACCTTGCAGCAGCCCCCGTGCCCGCCGTCGCAGAGATGGCTGATCCGCTCCAGCTCGGACGCCAGCTGCTCCAGCTTGCGGATCCGGTCCCGGACATTGGCCAGCTGGCTGCGGGCAATCCGGTCAGCCTCGGCGCAATCCTCGCCCAAGTGCCCGTCGAGCGCCATCAGCGATCTGATGTCCTCCAGCGGGAAGCCGAGGTCGCGGGCGTGTTTGATGAAACCCAATGCATCCATGCCGTCCTGCCCGTAGCGGCGCTGGTTGCCGGCATTGCGGCCCGGTTGCGGCAGCAGGCCGATTTCCTCGTAATAGCGGATGGTGGGCACCTTGACGCCGGTGGCCTTGGACAGCTGGCCGATGGAAAACACGGTAAGAACCTCTTGAAGCTCTAGTGACTAGAGCACCTACATTGATCTCGAATCAGGAATGAGGACAAGAGCAATGGCAGGCTGCTGCAATCACAAAGCCCGGTTCGACGGGGTATCAGCGGACTACAAACGCAGGCTTTGGCTGGTGATCGCCATCAACGCCGGCATGTTTGCGGTGGAAATGGGGGCGGGCCAGCTGTCCGGCAGCCAGGCGCTGAAGGCAGACGCCCTGGATTTTCTGGGCGATGCGCTGACCTATGGTATTTCACTGGCGGTGATCGGCGCCAGCTTGCGCACCCGGGCGCTGGCCGCCTTGGGCAAGGGGATCAGCCTGCTCTTGATGGGCGCCTGGGTGTTCGGCTCCACTATCTATCAGGTGTTTTACGTTGGCGTGCCGCAGGCGCAGATCATGGGAGTGATCGGCTTCATGGCGCTGGCGGCCAATCTGATCTCGGTCATGCTGCTGGCGCGTTACAAGGACGGCGACGCCAATGTGCGTTCGGTCTGGCTGTGCTCGCGCAATGATGCGATCGGCAATGTGGCGGTGATGATCGCGGCGCTGGGTGTCTGGGGCACCGCCACCGGCTGGCCGGACCTCATTGTGGCCGGCATCATGGGCGGGCTGTTCCTCAGCTCTGCGTTCCAGATCCTGGTGCACGCGGTGCGGGAATGGCGCGAGGAAGAGGCGCATGCCCACGCTCACTAACCCGCCTGCGCCGCTATGCGGCGCGGGCAGCGCCCGTCCCGCCCCCCACGGGGTGGGCGCTACACGCCCTCCCCGCCGGGCCGGACGCTGCCCCTCAAGCAAACAGCCCCGCGTATTCCTCGCGCAGGGCTTTCTTCTGCACCTTGCCCATGGTGTTGCGCGGCAGGGCGTCCAGAAGGATGATCTCCTTGGGCTGCTTGAACTTGGCCAATTGCCCCGACAGCGCCGCCGTGATCGCCTCAACGCTGGTGCCGTCACCTTCCGGCACCACCACCGCAACCACCCCCTCGCCGAAATCCGCATGCGGCACGCCGATCACCGCGCTTTCCAGAACCCCGGGCAGATCGTCGATCAGGCTTTCGATCTCCTTGGGATAAACGTTGAAACCGCCGGTGATCACCAGATCCTTCTCGCGCCCGACAATGGTGACATAGCCATCCGCGTCGATCTTGGCCATGTCGCCGGTGATGAACCAGCCATCGGCCTGCAGTTCCTCCGCCGTCTTCTCCGGCATCTGCCAGTAGCCCTGGAAAACATTGGCCCCGCGCACCTCCAGCACGCCGATCTCTCCAGCAGACACCTCTGCACCGTCCTGCATCACCCGTGCCTCAACCCCTGGCAGCGGGAAGCCGACGGTACCGGCCCGGCGCTCGCCATCGTAAGGGTTCGAGGTGCTCATATTGGTTTCGGTCATCCCGTAGCGTTCCAGGATGCGGTGGCCCGTGCGCGCTTCCCATTGCTCATGCGTATCCACCAGCAAGGGCGCAGAACCAGAGATAAACAGGCGCATATTCGCCGCACGCTCCCGGGTCAGGCGCGCGTCCGCCAGCAGGCGGGTATAGAAGGTCGGCACCCCCATCAGCGCAGTGGCATTGGGCATCGCGTCCAGAATGGCATCGGCATCAAACCCCGGCAGGAACACCACCTGAGCACCTGCAAACAGCGCCACATTGGTCGCCACAAAGAGGCCATGGGTGTGGAAGATCGGCAGCGCGTGGATCAGCACGTCCTCCGCCGTGAACCGCCAGTATTCCCGCAGCATCAGCGAGTTGGAGGCGAGGTTATCGTGGCTCAGCATCGCCCCTTTGGACCGCCCGGTGGTGCCCGAGGTGTAAAGGATCGCAGCCAGGTCACCGGGCTCCCGGGCAACTGCCGCAAACCCGCCCTGCCCGTCCGCCAGATCGCGCAAGCTCCCCTGCCCCTCGGCGTCCAGCGTCAGCACCTGCGCGGCGCCTGCCACGGCGCTGATCTCCTCCAGCCGCGCCGGGTCGCAAACCATCACGCGCGGTGTCGCATCACCGATGAAATAGGCCACCTCCGGCCCGGTGTAGGCAGTGTTCAGCGGCAGGAAGATACCGCCGGCCATGACGGTGCCCAGATACAGCTCAATCGCCTGAATGGTCTTCTGCACCTGCACTGCCACCCGGTCGCCGGGCAGCACGCCCTGCGCAGCCAGCGCTGCGGCCATCCGCTCCGCCCCTGCAAACAGCGCGCCAAAACTCACTGTGCTGCCATCCGGCAGGCGGGCAAAAACATCATCCTCGCGCCCCAGGGACGACTCGCGCAGCTGGCGGATCAGGTGGTTGGCGTCATACATCGGCGGCTCCTTCATCTGGCGGCGCCATTTGCGCGCGGCCAAAGGCTGAAATCAAGCCATTGATCTTTGCGGCGCAGGGGCGCAGGTTCGCGCCATGGCAAAATCCTTAACATCGCATCGGCCTATGCTGGCGATCCTGCTCAAGGTGACCGCAATTGCGCTGTTCACCGCGCTCTCGGGGATCATCAAGGCGACGTCGGAACATGTGCCCGCGGGCGAGGCGGTGTTTTTCCGTTCGTTCTTTGCGATTCCGGTGATCGTGGCCTGGCTAGCGATGCGCGGCGAGCTGCGGCACGGGCTGATCACCCGCAAACCGATGTTTCACGTGTGGCGCGGGCTGGTGGGCACCTCGGCAATGGGGATGACCTTCATGGGGCTGGCGCTGCTGCCGCTGCCCGAGGTCACCGCCATCGGTTATGCCACCCCGATCTTCACCCTGATCCTGGCAGCGCTGTTTCTCGGCGAAAAGATCCGGATGGTCCGGATTTCAGCCGTGGCTGTTGGGCTGTTGGGGGTCATGATCATGATCTGGCCGCGCCTGGGCGGGGACCTCGGCGACGGCGCTCTGCTGGGCGTGCTGCTGGTGCTGGCGGCGACAATCGCCCGCGGCTTTGTGCAGATCCACATCCGCCGGATGGTGCAATCCGAACACACAGCGGCGATCGTGTTCTACTTCTCGCTGACCGCCTCGGGCCTGGCGCTGCTGACCGCGCCCTTCGGCTGGGTGATGCCGGATACGCAAACCTCGGCGCTGCTGGTCAGCGCCGGGCTGGTCGGCGGGGTGGCGCAGATCCTGGTCACCTCCTCCTACCGCTTTGCACCCGCCTCGATGCTGGCGCCCTATGACTATGCCTCGATGATCTTTGCCATCGTGATCGGCTATGTCTGGTTCGAGGAATGGCCGACGCTGGTGATGCTGGCAGGCGCGGCCCTGGTGATTGCCGGCAATGCGCTGGTGATCTGGCGCGAGCACCGGCTGGGCCTGCAGCGCGGCAAGGCCAAGCCAATGATCGACCCAAAGGGCGGATAACAGGCTCTGCAAAGGGCTCTTGAGCGGCTGGAGCCCGCCAGGGCGACGCGCCCGCCCTCATTTGAAGGGGCGGGCGCCCCGCCTGCGTCCAGGTGGAACAGGTCAGATGGCGCGGGTCAGGGCACCATCCACACGGATATTCTGCCCGGTGGTATAGGCGGCATCATCCGACGCCAGATAGGCCACCAGCGCGGAGATTTCACGGGCAGTGCCATAGCGGCCCATCGGAATCCGCGCCTTGCGGTCCTCGGTCTCCGGCAGGCTGTCGATGAACCCCGGCAGCACATTGTTCATCCGCACGCCCTGGGCCGCGAATTTGTCGGCAAACAGCTTGGTAAAGCTCGCCAGCCCGGCCCGGAACACGCCGGAGGTCGGAAACAGCGGATCCGGTTCGAACACCGCAAAGGTGGAGATGTTGATGATCGACCCCTTGCCCTGCGCCGCCATGATAGGCGCCACCAGCCGCGCCGGGCGGATCACATTCATCAGGTAGTATTCCATTCCCAAGTGCCAGTCGTCATCGCTGATCTCCAGGATGTCGCCCTTGGGACCGTGGCCTGCCGAGTTGACCAGCACGTCGATCCGGCCCCAGCGCTCCATCGCCTTGTCCACCAGCGCCTGCAGATCAGACTGCTCCAAATTAGAGCCCGTATGGCCCACCCCGCCAAGCTCCTGCGCCAGCGCCTCGCCCTTGCCGGAGGAGGACAGGATCGCAACCTCATACCCCTGTGCGTGAAGGTGGCGGGCGGCATCTGCGCCCATGCCGCTGCCAGCGGCTGTGAAAAGGGCAACTTTGGTCATATCCATACTCCTTTGCTTGGTCTCAGGATGGCGGCTCAAGCCGCTCTTGACCAATCATGTCTCATCGCGCCAGACTGTAGGAAAACTACTGGCTGAGATGCGATGCGCCTGCCCAACCTCAATGCCCTGCGGATGTTCGATGCCGCCGCCCGCCACCTGAATTTCGGCCGCGCTGCGGAGGAGCTGCACCTGACCCAGGGCGCCGTGGCGCAGCAGGTGCGGCGGCTGGAGGCCGATCTGGGCCACAAGCTGTTCCACCGCCATGCCCGCGGCCTGACGCTGACCGACACAGGGCGCAGCTACCACGCCCCGGTCCGGCAGGCGCTGATGCTGATCCGCGATGCAACGGACCAGCTGGCCCCCGCCGTGCAGCGGGTGACGCTGTCGGTGCCGCCCTCCTTTGCCTCGAAATGGCTGGTGCCCCGCCTGCCGGAGTTCGAGGCCCGCCACCCCGATATCGACCTGCGGATCGTGGCAGAGGAAAGCCTGACCGATTTCAAGCGCGACGGCATCGACATCGCCATCCGCCAGGGCGCCAAACCGCAGGAAAGCGGATTGAACTCTGCCCTTCTATCGCTGGTGGATCTGGTAGCAGTGAGCAGGACAGATGCGGCTCTAACAGCGGGAAATCAGCCTGAATTGGCGGATCTTGCGGCGCAAACCCTGATCCAGGACGGGCACCGGCACTGGGACCTGCTGCTGCGGCAGGACGGGCTGACGGCAACAGGGCGGATCCTGCAATTCAACCAGACCGCCTTGGCGATGGATGCGGCAATGAACGGTCAGGGCATTGCGCTGGTGCCGCGGATTTTCCTGGGCGGCCAGCCGCTGGAAATCCTTTGGCAGGCACCGCGCCTGGGAGATCAGGGGTTCTACGTGCTTTGGCCCAGCACACAGGGCCGGGCCAAGGCGGTGGTGGACTGGCTGCTGCGCCAATAGGGATCAGGCCGAGGCCGCCTCTGCCTCTTCCGGCGCGCTGAGCGAGATTACCGCAACAACAGCGGCCCCGTTCAGCCAGTAGAAGGCCGCATCCAGCCCGGCAAAACCAAAGACAAAAGGTGCTGCCAGAAAGGTCAGGCCGACAATCAGATCCACGGTCAGATGCAGCTTGTATGGCAGCACCCGGATCAGGCCGAGGTGATGATCGGTCAGCACCGTCAGCACAAAGGCGGCAATGCCGGTCACCACCGACAGCCACAATGCCAGCGGGTTGCTTTCGCCAAGGCCCAGCAGGAACGGCAGCCCCATCAGGGCGATGGCAACGGGGTAGTCGAGGTAAGCGTGGATGGTGCGGGTGACAAAACGCAGAGACATGGGTCAGGTCCTTGTGATTGAAGCTGTCTTGGCCGCAGCTTTGCGGCTCTGACCCCAATCTGGCCTCTTACCTCTGGACGTTGAATTTCAGATCCTCTGCAAAACAATGCAGATCGTTCAGAACTCCGGCGGCACAGCCTGATCACGCCGCCACATGCTGCTGCCGGTAGGCAGCGGGCGACATGCCCACCTGCTTGCGGAACACGCGCGAGAACGCCGCCTCGGAGGCATAGCCAGCCAGCTCCGCCGCATCGGCCACGTTCATCCCCTGCTCTGTCAGCCCCTGGCAGGCGATCTGCATCCGCCAGGTGGTCAGGTACTGCATCGGCGTCACTTCCATCTTGGCAGTGAATTCCTGCGCAAAAGCGGTGCGCGACATGCCGGCCTCGCGCGCCAGCCCCTCGACGCTCCACTCCTGCGCCGGGGACTGGTGGAACGCAGTCAGCGCGCGGGACAGCCGCGGGTCGGCAAACCCCGCCAGCGCCGAGCCGCTGGGGCTCTGATGCTCCAGATAGGCGCGGATCGCCTGCGCAAACAGCACCTCCGACAGTTTCAGCGCAATCAGGTCGCCGCCGATGCGGGCACCCTGCACCTCCGAGCCGATCATCCGCAGCGTCGCCTCAATCCAGGCGCCGGCCTCCTCGCCGTAGTTCTCGATCACGATAAAGGGCGGCAGCCGGTCGATCAGCATATGCCCGGTGCCGCGCCGCCCCGGCATGGCGGCAAAGGAAAAATGGCCGCAGATCAGCTGGGTATCGCGCCCGGCACCCTCGCCGCCGTAAACCAGCACCCCGCCGCCATCGTATCCGGCCTCCTCCAGCACCTGCTCCAGCGGCAGCGCCTCCAGCGGCTGCACCTCGTTGCACAGCAGCATATGCGCCGCGCCATGCGGGATCAGCACCAGGTCGCCCTGCTTCAGCCGCAGGGTCTCGCCGGTTGCAGGCACATGCACCTTCAGTTCGCCGCGCTGCACGAAATGGAAACGGGCGACGTTTTCGTAAGGCGGCACCTGGATCCCGAACGGCGGGGTAAAGGAGGTGCGGAAGTAAAACGTCCCCTTGAGAGACAACCGGGTGAGAATATCGCTAAGCAGGTCCAACATGCCGCCTATGTTAGGCGTCTGGCGCCCCGCGTCCACGGTTCAGGACGATCTGCAAAGGAATGTGAACGTCCGGGCGCATCAGCGGACCAGCGGCGAACCTTCAGCTTCCACAACGCCAATCTGATAGCTCAGAAACGCCCTTTGGCGGATCTCTTTCAAAGCATGGTACTCAGCACTCTGAAACACTTTATCGACGGCCTCCCGGTCCGGATAGCGGACGATCGTTGCCATTTCCGGCAGTTTTTCACCAACAATTGTGTCCGAAATCTCATAGCCTTGGATAATCTCCGCGCCTGCCTCCTCCAGCAGAGGCCTGGTTGTGCCCAGATACATGCTGAGCGCTTCCAGATCGTCCGGATTTACCGTTGTAAGTGCAAATACGATGACCGCCATATTCCCCCGCGACTTGTTCCCGTTTCCCCGCTTAGCCATGGGAGTTATCAGCCCTCACCCAGAACAGCAAAACCCTCAGGCACCGGGCAGCTCATCCCGATGATGCAGGCCCGTTAACATCCACTATGCTTCCAGCCGCGGCGCAATTAAACAGATTTCACGCCGTCTGCAGGCGCACAGACGGTCAGCCAGCTATCCGTTGGGATAGGCCAATCCGCCTTTCCTGTGAAGGTTTCCAAGCATCACACTGCCAGAGACATCCTTGCGGTGCCCTTCCACCTTGCTTAACTACAGGTTGAAATTTAATTCCGGAGCAACTCTGTGGCAAACGTAACTGCAACCGCCCCTGTCGATCTTCTGGCTCTCAGCGACGACAATTTCTGGTACATGGGCAACCTTTCCAGATGGGCTTCCGGCTCCAGCTATATTGCAGGCGATACTTCCTTCAATGAAATGCTAGGAGGCCAGCGACTGCTGTTTGAAGGAGATTTTAATCGGTATGATTACCGGGCACCCGACGAAACTGCACGGAAGGATCCGGTATATGCGGTGTCTATTCTTGGAGACAACGACAGCAAACTGGTGACGCTGTCGTTTGAACCCGGCAGCCTGAGTGAAGACGATCTGCGGCGGGTTGAGGGTGCCAGCGATCTGGAAGGCTTTGAATTCCTTCTGCACTACGATGATACTTTCGAGCTATTGGACTATGACGACCGGGTCTTGGGGTACTACGGCAACGACTTGATCCGCGGCCGGGGTGGAAACGACACTTTGCTGGGCGACGATGGCAGCGACACTTTGTTCGGCGGGCTTGGAAATGACTCTCTGTCTGGCGGCTACCACAATGATACCCTTTACGGAGGAAATGGGCGGGACACGCTGACCGGTGACTACAGCGACGATGTTCTCTCCGGAGGCAGCGGGCGTGACTTTTTGTTCGGCGGTTATGGCGGCGACCGCCTGTCCGGCGGCAAAGGCTGGGACCGGCTGAAAGGCGAACAGGGCGATGATCTCCTGAACGGCGGCGGCGGAAATGACCGTTTGGCCGGCGGTTTGGGAAATGATCAGCTGAACGGCGGTGCCGGCAGGGACCGGCTTAACGGCGGCTGGGGTCAGGATACGCTGGACGGAGGCGCCGGAAACGACGTGCTGTATGGCGGCAGAATGCCCGACATCTTTGTGTTCTCTGACGGCGGCGGCCAGGACACTATCCGCGACTTTGGCGCCAGAAAAAGCGCGGAAAAAATCGACCTGTCAGGCGTGGCCTCTGTCGATCAGTTTGAAGGGCAGCTTTCCTCCCTGCTGAGCCAGCAGGGGTCAGACGTTCTGATCGATTTCGGAAATGGAGATTCGATCCTGCTGAATAACGTCGAACTGTCCGATCTCGGGGCGGATGACTTTTTGTTCTGAGCCAGCAATAAAGCCCCTGCCGGTGAGCAGGGGCTTCTGTTAACGCCAGCGGTGCAGGATATTCGGGTCCTGACCCTAGCCAGCTGCGCTTAAGCGCGCACCAGCTTCTCGTAGTCCTCGGCGATCTCGCGGGTCAGCGCGCCGACTTCGAACTTGTAGGGGCCGATTTCGCCAACCGGAGTGACCTCGGCCGCGGTGCCGGTCAGCCAGCACTGTTCGAACTCTTCCATCTCTTCCGGCTTGATGCGGCGCTCATGCACAGTGATGCCCTTGTCCTTGAGCATGCCGATCACGGTCTGGCGGGTGATACCATTAAGGAAGCAGTCCGCCAGCGGGGTATGCACCTCGCCATCCTTCACAAAGAAGATGTTGGCGCCGGTGGCCTCGGCCACATAGCCGCGCCAGTCCATGAACAGCGCGTCCGAGCAGCCCTGCGCGGTCGCCTTATGCTTGGAGATGGTGCAGATCATGTAGAGGCCGGCCGCCTTGGCATGAACCGGGATGGTCTCGGGCGAGGGGCGTTTCCACTCGGCAATCGCCAGCTTGGCGCCCTGCATCTTGGCATCGCCGTAATAGGCGCCCCAGCCCCAGACCGCGATCGCCATGCGCACCGGGTTGGCCGCCGAAGCAACGCCCATGTCGTCCCCCGAGCCGCGCCAGACCAGCGCCCGCACATAGGCGTCCTGCAGGCCGGAGGCTTTCAGGGTCTCTTCCTTGGCCGCCTCGATCTGGTCGACGGTATAAGGCATCGGCATGTCCAGCGCCTCGGCCGAAGCAATCAGCCGCTCGGAATGCGCGCGGCTCTTGAAGATCTTGCCGTTATAGGCGCGCTCACCCTCAAACACCGAGGAGGCATAATGCATCGCATGGGTCAGGATATGCACTTTGGCATCCCGCCAGTCGACCAACTCGCCGTCCATCCAGATCACACCGTCGCGGTCATCATAGCCTGCCATACCGCACCCTCCTAAACTCAGCGGAATTTCCATTAATTGCGCCAGATACGGCCGGTCCGGTCATAATCTTGCGCCAAAGCTGCGATTCGATACATCTTCACCCTTGGAATGTCAACAACACTGACATAAACTGCCCGGCAAGACAGATAAGGGGGCACCGAATGCCTGAGGGCCGGACAGGGCAGGGATACGGCGGCGAAAGCCTGCTGTTTCTGACAGATGAACAGCTGCGCCAGGGGATTGAGGCAATGTTCTTTGCCTACCGCGGCTTTACTGCTGATCCGGACCGGATCCTGGCCGAAATGTCCTATGGAAGGGCGCATCACCGGGCAATCCATTTCATCAACCGCTCGCCGGGCACTACGGTGAACAATCTGCTCAGCATCCTGGGCGTGACCAAGCAGTCGCTGAACCGGGTGCTGCGCACGCTGATCGGCGACGGTCTGGTGATCAGCAAGGTGGGTGAGCTGGATAAGCGCGAACGCCACCTGTATCTGACCGATCAGGGTGCCGCCCTGGAGGCCACCCTGTCGGACGCCCAGCGCGCCAGGATGCGTGCCGCCTACAAGGATGCCGGCCCCGAAGCGGTGCAGGGTTTCAAGAAAGTGCTGGAGGCAATGATGGACGCGGACATGCGCCGCGCCTACACCAAGCTGCGGGAAACCGGCGTATGACAATGAACGACGCCCATCTGCTGATCGTGGATGATGACGAGCGCATCCGCGGCCTGTTGAAGAAATTCCTGATGCGTTCCGGCTTTCTTGTCACTGCTGCGCGCGATGCCGCCCATGCCCGGCGGGTGCTGGCGGGGCTGGATTTCGACCTGATCATCATGGATGTGATGATGCCGGGCGAGGATGGCATCTCGCTGACCCAGTCGCTGCGCGAGAGTATGGCCACCCCGATCCTGCTGCTGACCGCCAAGGGCGAGACCGAAGACCGGATCGCAGGACTGGAGGCCGGCGCCGACGATTATCTGCCGAAACCGTTTGAGCCCAAGGAACTCTTGCTGCGCGTGAATGCGATTCTGCGGCGGATGCCAGATACCACGGCCCAGGACAGCGCCCCCAAGGTGCTGCATCTGGGCGCCATCCGCTATGACATAGAGCGCGGCGAGATGTGGCAGGGCGATGAGCTGATCCGCCTCACCGGCACTGAAAGCCAGCTGATGAAGATCTTCTCGGCCCAGCCCGGCGAGCCGGTCTCCCGCACCAAGCTGGTCGAGGATCTGGGCCGCGACCGCGGCCAGGCGCAGGAACGCGCGGTCGACGTGCAGATCACCCGCCTGCGCCGCAAGATCGAGCCGAACCCGAAACAGCCGCAATACCTGCAGACCGTGCGCGGCGCAGGCTACATGCTCGCCCCCGACTAGGACCAGCCCGCCTCTTCTTCTGGCCAAAAATATCCCGGGGGGTGAGGCCCGTCTTGGAAACCGTCCGGGGGACGGTTTCAGGGCCGAACGGGGCAGAGCCCCACTCCGCGAGTGCCGGGGGCAGCGCCCCCTTTTCCTTCCAGCCAAGCGGCACCGGGGCGGTGCACAGGGGGTGTACGGACGGTGTACGCCCGGTGCACGCTTGGCACTCCCCGTTTTTCCTTGCAGCCACACCCTGCCCCCTCCTAGGGTCGCGCCAGAACCCGCCGCAGGAGGAAACCGCCGATGACCACCGCCCTGATCACCCATGCCGACTGCCTGGGCCATGTGACCCCTGACGGCCACCCGGAGCAGGTCGCGCGGCTCGAACACATCCTGCACGCGCTGGAGCCCTTGGACCTGAAGCGGGTGACAGCCCCGATGGCGGCTGAGGACGACATCCTGCGCATCCACCCGGCCGGCTACCTCTCAGACCTGCGCAAGGCTTCCCCCGCTGAGGGCTGGGCACAGATCGACGGCGACACCTTCATGTCCCCCGGCTCGCTGGATGCGGCCTTCCGCGCCGCGGGCGCGGTGGTGCGCGGCGTCGATATGGTCTTAGGCGGCGAGGTGCAGAACGCCTTTGCCGCGGTGCGCCCGCCGGGCCATCACGCGGAAACAGACACGGCTATGGGCTTTTGCCTGTTCGGCAATGCCGCGCTGGCGGCCAAACACGCATTGGACCATCACGGCCTCAGCCGCGTTGCGGTGGTGGATTTCGACGTCCACCACGGCAACGGTACCCAGGATCTTCTGTGGGACGAGCCCCGCGCGCTGGTGGTGACCAGCCAGCAGATGCCGCTCTGGCCCGGCTCCGGCCGCCCGGATGAGGACGGCGCCCATGGCCAGATCCTCAACATGCCGCTGCCGCCGGGTTCGGGCCGGACAGAGATGCAGGCGGCCTATGAAACCCAGGCCTTCCCCCGTATTAGAGCCTTCAAACCGGAGCTGATCATCATCTCCGCGGGCTTTGACGCCCATCAGGACGACCCGCTCGCCAGCCTCAACTGGGCCACCGCCGATTTCGCCTGGATCACCGCCGAACTGTGCAAACTTGCCAGTGAACTCTGCGGGGGCCGTATCGTCTCGACTTTGGAAGGCGGATATGATCTGAACGCGCTGTCCGCGGCAACCCGCGCGCATGTGGAAGAATTAATGAAGGCACCGGCATGACTGAGACCCCCGTAGACCAGATGAGCTTTGAACAGGCCATGCGTGAGCTGGAAGGCGTGGTGGACCAGCTGGAGCGCGGCGACGTGGCGCTGGATGCGTCCATCGCTTTGTACGAACGCGGTGCCGCGCTGAAGAAACGCTGCGAGGACGAGCTGAAGCGCGCCGAGGAAAAGGTGGCTGCCATCACCCTGGACGCAAACGGCACCCCCAAGGGCACCCAGCCGCTGGACGCCGGCTGAGCCATGAGTGCCGCCGCAGACACCCAGTTTTCCCTTGAAACTGCGCGCCCCTTTGCAGAGGCGCTGAAAGACGCGCATGCCCGCATCACCGCGCATATGGAACTGCGGCTGGCGGGCAGCGACGATCTGCACGCGGCGATGCGCTATGCCATCACCGGCGGCAAGATGCTGCGCGGTTTCCTGGTGCTGGAAAGCGCCCGTCTGCACGGCGTGCCGCAAGAGGCCGCGATAGAGGCGGCGCTGGCCATCGAGTGCATCCATGCCTACTCCTTGGTGCATGACGACCTGCCCTGCATGGACGACGACGACCTGCGCCGCGGCCAGCCCACCGTGCACCGGAAATGGGATGAGGCGATGGCAGTGCTGGCAGGCGACAGCCTGCAAACATTTGCCTTTGAATTGCTGGCGGACCCCAAGGTTGGCCCCCATGCGCTGGAGCTGATCCGCGGGCTGGCGCAATCCTCCGGCAAGGACGGCATGGTCTCGGGCCAGATGCTGGACATCGCTGCCGAAACCGCAGCCGCACCGCTGACCTTGGACCAGATCACCAAACTGCAAAGCCGCAAGACCGGCTGCCTTATTGAATGGTCCGCTACCGCCGGTGCTGTGCTGGCAGGCGATGATGCGGCGCCGCTGCGGCAATACGCACGCGCGCTTGGCCTTGCATTCCAGATCGCTGACGACATCTTGGATGTGGAAGGCGATGCCGCCAAGGTCGGCAAGGCCGTGCGCAAGGATGCCGATGCCGGCAAAGCGACCTTTGTCTCGCTCTTGGGACTGGCAGAGGCAAAAGCCCGCGCACAGTCGCTTTGCGAGGATGCCTGTGCCGCGCTGTCACCCTATGGTGAAGACGCCGCAACCTTGAAGGAAGCCGCGCGTTTCGTTATTGCGCGCGACAGCTAACCCCGCGCCACGCCGCTAAAAGGCGCAGCCCAAGGAGACACCATGTCCGACCGGCCCAAGACCCCGCTTCTGGACCAGATCACGCGCCCCGCGGATCTGAAGGGGCTGACGGATGCGCAACTGGTGCAGGTGGCGCAGGAACTGCGGCAGGAAACCATTGCCGCCGTCTCGGTCACCGGCGGCCATCTGGGCGCGGGCCTTGGCGTTGTGGAACTGACCACCGCGCTGCACGCCGTGTTCGACACCCCGCGCGACAAAGTGATCTGGGATGTCTCCCACCAGTGCTACCCGCACAAGATCCTCACGGGGCGCCGCGACCGCATCCGCACCCTGCGGATGAAGGACGGGCTCAGCGGTTTCACCAAACGTTCCGAGTCGCCGTACGACCCCTTCGGCGCGGCCCACAGCTCCACCTCCATCAGCGCAGCACTTGGGTTCGCCGTGGCGCGTGACCTGGGCGGTGTGATCCCCGAGGGCAACGGCGATGCCATCGCGGTGATCGGCGACGGCTCGATGTCCGCAGGCATGGCCTTTGAGGCGATGAACAACGCAGGCCATCTGGGCAAGCGGCTGATTGTGATCCTGAACGACAATGAAATGTCGATCGCCCCGCCCGTGGGTGCGCTGTCCTCCTACCTGTCGCGCCTTTACGCGGGCGAGCCGTTCCAGGAGCTGAAGGCCGCCGCCAAAGGCGCCGTCTCGCTGCTGCCCGAACCCTTCCGCGAAGGCGCCAAGCGCGCCAAGGATATGCTCAAGGGCATGGCGGTAGGCGGCACCATGTTCGAGGCACTTGGCTTCTCTTATCTCGGCCCCATCGACGGCCACGACATGGACCAGCTGCTGCCGGTCCTGCGCACGGTCAAGGCGCGGGCAACCGGCCCGATCCTGATCCACGTCCTCACCAAAAAGGGCAAGGGCTACGCCCCGGCAGAGGCCGCCCGCGACAAGGGCCACGCCACCGCCAAGTTCGACATGGTGACCGGCGAGCAGAAGAAGGCCCCTTCCAACGCCCCCTCCTACACCTCGGTTTTCGGCAATGAACTGGTGAAACTGGCCGCCAAGGACGACAAAATCTGCGCCGTCACCGCAGCAATGCCCGATGGCACCGGCCTCAACCTGATGGCCGAACGCTACCCCTCGCGCACCTTCGATGTCGGCATTGCCGAACAGCACGGCGTCACCTTCGCCGCAGCGCTGGCGGCGGGCGGTATGAAACCCTTCTGCGCGATGTATTCCACCTTCCTGCAGCGCGGTTACGACCAGGTGGTGCACGATGTGGCGATCCAGCGCCTGCCGGTACGCTTTGCCATCGACCGCGCCGGGCTGGTCGGCGCCGATGGCGCCACCCACGCAGGCAGTTTCGACATCGGTTTCATGACCAACCTGCCCGGCATGGTGGTGATGGCCGCCGCCGACGAGGCCGAACTGGTGCACATGGTTGCCACCGCGGCCGCCCATGACGACGGTCCCATTGCCTTCCGCTACCCGCGCGGCGAGGGCGAAGGCGTCGAGATGCCGGAGACCCCGGAAGTGCTGGAAATCGGCAAGGGCCGGATGATCCAGGCGGGCAAGCGCGTGGCGCTCTTGTCCTTCGGCACCCGTTTGGGTGAGGTCCGCAAAGCTGCCGAGGCGCTCTCTGCCAAAGGCATCACGCCCACGATTGCAGACGCCCGTTTTGCCAAGCCGCTGGACCGCGATCTGATCCTGCAACTGGCCGCGGATCACGAGGCGCTGATTACCATCGAAGAGGGTGCCGTGGGCGGTTTCGGCTCCCACGTGGCGCAGCTTCTGGCCGAGGAAGGCGTGTTCGACGGCGGCCTCAAGTACCGCTCCATGGTGCTGCCCGACACCTTCATCGACCAGGCCAGCCCTGCGGATATGTATGAGGTCGCGGCGATGAATGCGCCCCAGATTGAGGCGAAGGTTCTGGAGGTGCTGGATGTCGCTACGATTGGCGAGAAGCGGGCTTAATTTCCGTCATCGTCAGACTGGAGGCCAACTGAACGGGTCCAGTCAACGCATTCACACCCCCGGCGGCTCGGCCGGCGGCACAAAGCTCTCCATATCCTCGGCCTCCAGCACCGCCCGCAGCCCCTCGCGATACGTCGGGTAAAGCAGCTCCACCCCCAGCTCGTCCTTGATCCGGCGGTTTCTGACCCGCTTGTTCTCGCCATAAAAGCTGCGCGCCATCGGCGTCATGCCGGCCTCGTCAAAGGGCACCTCGGCCGGCACCGGCAGGCCGAGCAGCTCTGCCGCATGGCCCAGCACGTCCTGCGGCGGCGCCGGGTCGTTGTCGCAGACGTTGTAGATGGCGCCGGGGCGGGGCTGCGCGATGGAGGCCGCCAGCACCTGGGCGATGTCATCGACATGGATACGGGAAAACACCTGGCCCGGCTTCACGATCCGCCGCGCCCGGCCCACCATCAGCTTGGCAAAGGGTCCGCGGCCAGGGCCGTAGATGCCCGCCAGGCGGAAGATATGCAGCGGCAGGCCGGGAATCGCCTGCCATTGGGCCTCTGCCAGGGCGCGCCAGTCGCCGCGCTGGCTGGAGGGTGAGACAGGCGTGTCTTCGTCCACCCAAGCGCCATCATGATGGCCGTAAACAGCAGTTGTGGAAAGGTAGCCAACCCATTCCAGCCCGGACGCGGCAGCGATCTGATTCCCCAGCGCAGCCAGCACCGGATCCCCTCCGGCATTTGGCCCGATCGAGTTCAGGATATGCGTCACCCCGTCCAGCGGCACGTCCTGCCCGGGCCAGGTGATCATCTCCACGCCATCAACCTCCATTGGCTCACGGGAGGTGCCGATGACACGCCAGCCCTGCGCCAGCAGGCGCGGCGCAAGCGCCCGCGCGGTATAGCCAAATCCAAGACAAAGCAGCGTTTTTCTCATGTCTCTTAGATGCGCCGGCGATGCCCCGGGCGCAAGGGTTGATTCGAATCCCCATCCGCCTTTTGATGGCGCGCATGGACAATCAGAAACCCGGACTTTCAGAGGCCTACGCCCTGCGGACGGCTGCCGATTCCAAGCGGCTGTACGGCGGCTGGGCCAGCACATACGATCAGGATTTCGCTGCCGGGCAGGGCTATTGCCTGCCCGGATCAACCGCCAAGGCTTTTGCCGCCGCCGGAGGGCAGGGCCCGGTTCTGGATGTCGGCGCAGGCACCGGCCTTTGCGGCCAGGCCTTGCGGGCCTTCGGGGTTGAGCCTGTCGACGCCACCGACATCAGCGCCGCCATGCTGGCCGAAGCCCTGCGCAAGGACGCCTACCGCGATGTGATCGAGGCTGACCTGCTGGACGGCATTCCGGTGCCGCGCGGATCCTACAGCGGCGTGGTCTCCTCCGGCACCTTCACCCATGGCCATCTCGGCCCGGAAGTCCTGCCCGCCCTGCTGCGGGTTGCGGCACCCGATGCCTGGTTCGCCCTGTCAGTAAACGCGAAGTTCTACCAGAAGGCAGGATTCCCCGAAACTTTCGACCGGCTGCAGCGCGGGCACTGGATCAAGAACCTGACCCTGCCGCAAGTGCGGATTTACGGTGACCGTGCAACCGGGGATCACAAGGACGACACCGCGCTGATTGCGCTGTTTCAGAAAGTGTGACTCTGTCCCGTCAGTGCCGGGTCAAGGGAGGCGCAGCCTCCGCGCGGCAAGCGCGGCTTGCCCTTGAGGCGGCGATGCCGGGTCATACACCCGAACTGGCTGCTTGAGGAGCAAACCTGCTCCTCAAGAGCTTCTCAGCGGAAAGAAAACGCCGCGCAAAGCGCGGCGCCGGGCCCAACTGAGCAGGGGCATCTGCAGATGTCCCGCGTCTTTCAGCAGCACTTGCGGAGCTACCTGCAGCCTTGGGCCCGGCAGCGCGCCTGGCGGCGCGCTGCGTCAGCGCCCCTTCCAGACCGGATCGCGCTTTTCGGCAAAGGCGCGGGCGCCTTCCAGGTTGTCCTCGGATCCATAAAGCACATCCACGGTGGCCAGCTGGCGCTGGGTGATGCGGTTCATCGCATCCTGGAATTTGCTGTCCTCGGCGTCGCGCACGATCTCCTTGATCGCCGCATAGACCAGCGGCGGGCCGGAGGCCAAGAGGCGCGCCAGCTCCCAGGCGCGGTCCATCAGCTGGTCCGCTGCCACGATCTCATTCACCAGCCCCCAGCGGTTGGCCTCTTCGGCATCAAACCACCGCCCGGTCAGCAAGAGCTCCATGGCGATGTGATAGGGGATGCGCTTGGGCAGCTTCACGCTGGCCGCATCCGCCACGGTACCGGAGCGGATTTCCGGCAGCGCAAAGGTGGCGTGATCGGCGGCGATGATCATATCCGCCGACAGCGCCAGCTCCAGCCCGCCGCCGCAGGCAATACCGTTCACCGCTGCAATCACCGGCTTGTTCATGTCGCGCAGCTCCTGCAACCCGCCGAAGCCGCCAACGCCGTAGTCGCCATCCACCGCATCGCCGTCAGCCGCAGCCTTCAAATCCCAGCCGGGGCAGAAGAACTTCCCGCCGCCGCCGGTCAGGATCGCCACCCGCAATTCCGGGTCGTCCCGGAAATCGCGGAACACTTCGCCCATCACCCGGCTGGTCGCAAGATCGATGGCATTGGCCTTGGGCCGGTCCAGCGTCACTTCCAGAATGGCGCCATCGCGGCGGGTCTTTACGGGGTTATCGCTCATGTCATCTCCTCCTGGCATCTGCCATGCCGTACCATTTCCGGGCTGAAGCCCTAGTATTTCCTGCGCATCAGCGCATCCGCTGCCACCGCATCCGAAGGTGTGCACAAAAGCGGGTTGATCTCGATCTCCTCCAGCCCCAGTGCGTTTTCCATCACATAGGCCTCAACCGCCCGGATGGCGCGCAGGATCGCCTCGCGGTCTGCCGAAGGCGCGCCGCGGTAGCCGTCCAGCAGCTTGGAAACCCGAAGCGAATTCATTGCCGCCTCAACCTCCGAATCCGAAGCCGGCAGCAGGAAAGAGGCACTGTCCTCCATCAGCTCAGTCAAGGTGCCGCCCGCCGCCAGCGTCATGACAAAGCCATGCGCCGGATCCTTGACCACGCCAATCAGCAGTTCTGCCACCGTGCCGGTGACCATCTCCTCCACCAGGAAACGCTGCGCAGGCATGTTGAAGGCGGCGTCGCTGACTTCCTGGCCGGAATTCAGGTTCAGCGCCACTGCCCCCGCCTCGGTCTTATGCGCAACGCCTTCGCCCTTCAGCACCACCGGGAAGCCGACGTCCACCGCCACCGCGCGGGCGTTGGTGGCAGAAGCCGCCCGTTTGGAGCGCGGAGTGCGCAGCCCATAGCTCGCTAGCTGCCACTTGGCTTCGGCTTCCGGCACCAGATCGGGCTCTACAACCGGGGTCGGCAGCAGCAAAGGCGCAGGCCCGTCCGGCAACGGCATGCTGGCCGCCTCGCAAGCGGCAATCGCTTCGCTAAGGCCGCAGAAGGGCACCACGCCCGCATCCATCAGCCGGGCCGCCACGTCCTCCGGCAGCAGTTCCGGCAAGGTTGCCACCAGGCCAACATTGGCGCCGGTGGCCTGATGCGCACCGATCGCGGCCTGAATGGCGCATTCCCAGTCCGACGCATCACAGCGGTCATCGCGCGGGAAATCCACGATCAGCATTGTCATCGCCAGCTGCGGATCCATCATCGCGGCAAACGCCTTGGTCATCGCCTCGGTGTCGCGCCAGATATAGGTGTGGTAGTCGAGCGGATTGGCCAGCGCCACCATCGGGCCGAGTGCCGCGCGCAGATCCGTTTTCTGGCGGTCATTCAAAGGCGGGAACTCCACCTTCCGTGCATGGCCGGTGTCCGCCGCCAGGCTTGCCTCCCCGCCGGAGCAGCTGATGGTTGCGATGCTGTTCGAGGGCAGCCGCCCCGCCGCATGCAGCAGCTTCAGCGTCTCCAGGAAGGAGGGCAGGTCATCCAGACGCGGAATGCCAAGACGTGAGAGCAAAGCCCCAGCCCCCGCGTCACCGCCCGCAAGCGAAGCGGTATGAGAAACAGTTGCGGCCTGGGCCTCAGCCGATTTGCCGACCTTCAGCGCGATGACCGGCTTGCCCAGTTCGCGCGCCCGCGCGGCCAAAGCCTCAAAGGCGCGCAGATCGCCAAAGCCCTCGATGTGCAGGCCCAGCGCGGTGACACGGTCATCTTCCAGCAGCGCCTCGCCAATTGCGGCAATGCCGGATTGCGCCTGATTGCCGGCAGTGACCACATAGGCCAGCGGCAGGCCGCGTTTCTGCATGGTCAGGTTGATGGCGATGTTGGAGCTTTGGGTGACCAGCGCCACGCCTTTCTCGGCCCGCTGTCCGCCATGCTGATCCGGCCACAGAAGCGCGCCATCCAGGTAGTTGATGAAGCCATAGCAGTTAGGGCCAAGGAAGGGCATTTCACCCGCCGCTTCCAGCAGCTGCGCCTGCAGACCGGCGCCTTCTGCGTCCTCGGCAGCAGCCTCCAGGAACCCCGAGGCAAAGCACACTGCCCCGCCAGCACCGCGCGCCGACAGCGCTCGCACCACCTCGATCGTGGCAAAGCGGTTCACCCCGATGAACGCCGCATCAGGTGCCTCCGGCAGGCTGTCCACGTCCTTGAAGGCAGGCAGGCCTGCGACCTCCTCGGCCTTGGGGTGGACGGGCCGGATGGTGCCCTCGAACCCCATCTTCTGGCATTGCTCGATTACCTGGCGGCACCATGCGCCGCCGCCGATCACAGCAATGGTTTTAGGACGGAAAAGGCGGGAAAGGTCGCGTGTCATTTTCTGGCGGTTCCGCTGGTTGAGAGTTCGGGAGCCTCCGGCGGGGATATTTTGAGCCAGAAGAAAGGTAGGGTTTCATTAACCAGAATCGGCAACGCTGATTGCGCGGTACAGGCGGGGACGCCGATGACCGCGCCAGGAGAAGGCCCCCGGTTGCGGCGTTGCCCTCCGGGGGCTGGATCTGGTTTCATTCTTCTTCTGGCCTTCAAATATCCTCGCCGAAGGCGAAAGAACTGCTGGGTTTCAAGGTGCCGGCCGGTCGAGATGGCCCAGATCCCGGTCCGGGTCAATCCGGTCTCGCACGCGGGTCTTCAGCTCTTTCACATCCGGAAAGCCGCCGTCCCGTTTGCGTTCCCAGACCAGCTCCTCGTCAACATGGATCTCAAAGATCCCGCCCAAATCTCCGGGAACCAGTGTCACTCCTCCCAGCTGGTCCTGGAAGGTCTGCAGCAGCTCCTGCGCCATCCAGCCCGCCCGCAGCAGCCAGTTGCAGCCGGTGCAGTAGGTAATGGTAACAACTGGTTTCCCGGGTTGGGTCATGGATCAGCCTCCGACGGCGCGCAGCATCTCGCGGCTGATGATGTGCCGCTGGATTTCACTGGTGCCTTCCCAGATACGCTCGACCCGCGCGTCGCGCCAGATGCGTTCCAGCGGCAGCTCATCCATCAGGCCCATGCCGCCGTGAACCTGGATCGCCTCATCGGCGACAAAGGCCAGCATCTCGGTCGCCTTCAGCTTGGCCATCGACATATCGCTCTCGGTGACGGTGCCCTGGTCGAATTTCCAGCCGGCTTCCCAGGTCAAGAGGTTCGCTGCCTTCAGCTCCAACGCCATGTCGGCGAGTTTAAAGGAAATGCCCTGGAACTTGCCGATCTGCTGACCGAACTGCTTGCGCTCGGCGGCGTATTCGATCGAGTGCTGCAGCGCCCGTTCGGCGCGGCCCAGGCAAGTCGCGGCCACTTGCAGCCGGGTGGCGCCCAGCCATGTGTTGGCCACCTCAAACCCCTTGTCGACCTCCCCCAGAATGGCCGAGGACGGCAGGCGGCAGTCGTCGAATTCCAGCACCGCATTGGTATAGCCGCGGTGGCTGACGTTGCCGTAGCCGTCGCGCACCTCGAAACCGGGCGTACCCTTGTCGACGAAAAAGGCGGTGATCTTTTTCTTCGGCCCGCGCGGGGTGTCCTCAACCCCGGTGGCCATGAAGCAGATGGCAAAATCGGCGATATCGGCGTGGCTGATGAAATGCTTGGTGCCGTTCAGGATCCAGTCGTCACCGTCCTGGCGCGCGGTTGCCTTCATGCCGCGCAGGTCCGATCCCGCATCCGGCTCTGTCATCGCCAGGCAGTCCCATTTCTCGCCCTTCATGCACGGCACGAGGTACTTCTCTTTCTGCTCCTCGGTGCCCGCCAGCAGGATGTTCGACGGCCGCGCCACGCCGGTCCAGTGCAGCGCATAGTTGGCGCGGCCCAGTTCCTTTTCATACATCAGCCAGGTCAGGGTATCGAGACCGGCGCCGCCGACTTCCTCTGGCATGTTGGCGGCATAAAGCCCGGCTTCCATCGCCTTCTTCTGCACATCGCGGATCACGTCCATGTCCAGGTGGCCGGTGCGCTCGATCTCCGCCTCATGCGGATAGAGCTCCTTTTCCACAAAGGCGCGGGTGGTCTCCACGATCATCGATTGTTCTTCGGTCATCCCGAACTGCATGGCGGTCTTCCTTCGGCAAATCTGTTGCGGATCAGATTACGCCGCTTGCACGCGTTCATCATGCAAGGTTAGAAATAATCATGCGAAGTTGGACAAAAGATGCCGCTGCGGCGCAGCAATTGGATGTGCTGCTGTTTGATGCCTTTTCCGCCCATTGCCTGGCCAACACGGTGGAGCCGCTTCGCGCAGCCAATACCTTCTCGGGCCGTCAGGTTTACGCCTGGCGGTTCCTGACGCTGGACGGCGGGCCTGCGGTGTCGTCCTCAGGGATGGAGGTGCGGGCGCATGGAAAACTGGGTGATTGCAGCGGCGATCTGCTGATTGCGATACCGTCTTATGACTTCCTGCGCCATGCTACCGTGGCCACTGCCCGGGCGCTGAAATCGGCTTCGCACCGCTACAGGGTGCTGGCGGGTTTTGATACCGGCGCCTGGCTGCTGGCGCAGGCCGGTCTGCTGGACGGACGGCGCGCCACCATCCACTGGGAGGAACTGGACCGCTTTACTGAGGCTTTCCCAGAGGTTCAGGCAGAGCGCGCCCGTCAGGTCCGGGACGGCGACCGCATCACCTGCACCGGCGCGCTCGCCGCTTTTGACACCATGATGGAGCTGATCGGAGACCAGCATGGCGCCGCGCTGCGGCTGGAGGTTGCCACGCTGTTCATGGCGCCTGAGGCAACCGAAACCCAGGACCCGATCCTGGTGCGCGGCAAATCGGTTGCCCGCGCGGTTGCGGTGATGCAGGCCAATCTGGAAACGCCCCTGCCCATCGCTGCCGTGGCCAGAAAGGCAGGCCGCAGCCAGAAGGACTTGGAGGCGCGGATGAAGGCGGAGCTGGGGGCGACACCGCAAGCGGTCTACCGGCGGCTGCGGCTGATACAGGCCAGAAAGCTCGTGTTAGAGACTGTTTTGAGCGTTTCCGAAATTGCCCTGCGCTGCGGCTACGACGACCCAAGCGCGCTGACCCGGGCCTTCAAGGAAGAGTTCGGGACCACCCCGCGCAGCTTGCGCAGCACCGGTTAGGCCTGCTTGGCCGCCATCCACTGGTTCAGCCGCCACAACCCCCAGGCCAACGGAATCGCGGCCAGACCGCCGATCACATAGGCCAGCGGCTCATCTGCGAAGGATTCGAACATCTGGGTATAGGCGTGGATCGCGGCAAAGGTCAGCGCCGCATTGAACAGCCCGCGCTGGTGCCGCTGCGCCGCCCAGAAGATCACCGCCGCCAGCACGGCTGCCCAAAGCACGGAATAGACGTTTTCGGAGATGAACAGCGCGCTGTCGCGGAAGGCATCGCGCGCGGCGGCATAGGCCTCCCAGTCCTGGTAACCATCGCTGTAGCGGCCCGGCCCCCAGACGGTTTCACCCACCACGTCCCCCCACAAGGAGCCGACCAGCGCACACAGGTTTGCGACCACAAACCCCAGGATCGCCAGAACGCGCAGGTGCCGGGCATCGCGCTCCGCCAGCCGGGACGCGCCCCAGACGCAAAGCACGATCAGCAGCACCATCTGCAGGATCGTCAGCGTCGATTCCGGCGAATAGAACACATAGGCCGCGTGAAAATAGCTGGTGCCGGTCTCCAGCATCTGGGCAAAGGGCGCAATTGCCAGCGCGGTGACAAACCGCACGTCCACCTGCCAGCCGGTCAGGGCCAGCGCCGCGGCATAATACAGCAACGCCAGGTTACGCAACGGCGAGCCGATTTCATACTGTTGCAGCAGCAGTTCGATCCCCGCCAGATGCATCGCCAGCCCCATCAGCAGGATCGCCCCCAGCACAAAGCCCGCAGACCAGGCCCCGTGCCGCCAGCGCCAGGTGCAGATCAGCGCCACCAGCGCCCCTGCGGGCAGCATCACCCAGCCGGCGATGTCCTCGTATTTGTCCACCAGCTCAATCCCGGCACCGCCCATCAGCATGCCCGCGCCGATCAGGGTGGCGGAATTGCCGAACATCCGCAGCGTCTCGCCGCCGCGCGCCAGCACCGCCAGACCACCGCCCAGCATCAATACGCCTGTCACCGCCACCGCCAGGGGGTCGGCCAGCCAGAAAATGAAGCCTGCCGTTGCCGCGATGATGCCGAAACACAGGATTGCATTCACCGCCAGCGAGACCATCACCTCGCGCGAACGCACCTCGATGGCGCGGGCCTGATCCGGGGTCAGCACACCCTCCTCGACCAGGGCGGTTGTATCGGCAATGGCGTGCATCAGCGGTCCCTCGCGGCATCCAAATAGTTCCGCCTAGCATGGACCGGCCTTGGGCGGGGGGAAAGGGGAGGAATTCCCAGCCCTTACCCCTTGGGCCGGCTCGGCACCCAGGCATAGCCGTTTTCACACAGGATATAGGCCTCGCGCAGGCCATGCGGCTTGTCCGCGGGCGCCTGCAGAATGGTGAAACCCGCGGCATCCGCCCGCGCCACAGCCGCATCCGGGTCAATGTCATAGAGCCGGATCTCAATCCCAGCCCCGCGCGGCGGGTTTTCCGGCAGCAGCCCCAGCAGCGGATTTTCCGCATAGGTGCCGTCGCTGTGCAGCTGAAACACCTGATCGCCATAGGTGACAATGGCAAAATCCTTGCTCACCTGATGGCCCTTCATGACAAAAACAGTCTCTAGAAAGGCAATTTCTGCCGGCACATTACGCACCAGCAGATTGATCCCGATCCCGCGCAGGGAACGGCCGAAACTGTCGGCATCTGTTTTTTCGTAATCCATACAGGCCAGTGTTGCCCCGTTGCGGCCCGGCGGCAATGCCAAACACGTCAGTCTTCGGCGCCTTTCCACCGCCCGCATGAAGCTTTGATGGCAAAGCCAGCAATCCGCTTGCCTTCCCGCCCGCAATCGGAACAATTGGATTATGTCAGAAAACATTTTTCCGAGCTGGCCCGACTCCGCCCCGCAATTGATCGAAGTAGCAGCCGGCCGCGCGCCCGCTGACACGGTGATCCGGCAGGGCATCTGGGTCAACGTCCACACCCGAGAGCAGCTGCCGGGCCATGATATTGCGATCAAGGCGGGCCGCATCGCCTATGTCGGGCCGGATGCCTCCTATTGCACCGGGCCGGACACGCAAATCATCGAGGCGGGCGGCCGCTATATGATCCCGGGGCTGTGCGATGCCCACATGCATATTGAGAGCGGCATGCTGACGCCCGCGGAATTCGCCCGCGCGGTGATCCCGCATGGCACTACGTCGATGTTCACCGACCCGCATGAGATCGCCAATGTGCTGGGCCTGGACGGCGTGCGCTACATGCATGACGAGGCACTGATGCAGCCCGTGAACATCTTCACCCAAATGCCCAGCTGCGCGCCCTCGGCGCCGGGGCTGGAGACCACGGGCCATGAAATCACCCCCGAAGATGTGGCAGAGGCGATGAACTGGCCCGGCATCATTGGCCTCGGTGAAATGATGAACTTCCCCGGCGTCGCCAATGCCGACCCCAAGATGCTGGCCGAAATCGCCGCCACCCAGCGCGCAGGCAAGACGGTGGGCGGCCATTATGCTTCCCCCGACCTCGGCCCCGATTTCGCAGCCTATGTGGCCGGCGGCCCGGCCGATGACCACGAAGGCACCTGCGAGGCCGATGCCATTGCCCGGGTGCGCCAGGGGATGCGGTCGATGATGCGGCTCGGCTCTGCCTGGTATGACGTCGAAAGCCAGATCACCGCCGTCACCGAGAAAGGGCTGGACCCGCGCAACTTCATCCTCTGCACCGATGACTGCCACTCCGGCACGCTGGTCAACGACGGCCATATGAACCGGGTGGTGCGCCACGCCATTGCCTGTGGCTGCGATCCCGTGGTGGCACTGCAGATGGCGACCATCAACACCGCCACCCATTTCGGGCTGGAGCGCGAGATCGGCTCCATCACCCCGGGCCGCCGGGCTGATGTGATCCTGACTTCGGACCTCACCGAACTGCCCATTGAAGTGGTGATCGCCCGCGGGCAGATCGTGGCAGAATCAGGCTCTATCAAGGTCGATTGCCCGCACTATGACTGGCCCGCCAGCGCCCGCGGCACCGTGCATCTGGGCCATGAACTGACATCTCAGGACTTTGAACTCACTGCGCCCCAAGGCGCCAATGCGGTGACTGCAAATGTGATCGGCGTGGTCGAAAACCAGGCTCCGACCAAGGCGCTGCAGGCAGAGCTGCCTGTGGTGGATGGCCTGGTCGAGGGCAGCGGCGACGTCTGCCAGATCGCGCTGGTGGAACGCCACCGCGCCACCGGCGGCGTCACCAACGCCTTTGTCTCCGGCTTCGGCTACAGCAGCAAGATGGCGATGGCCTCCACCGTGGCGCATGACAGCCACCATATGATCGTGGTCGGCACCGACCGCGAACAGATGGCGCTGGCCGCCAACCGGCTGGCGCAGGTGGGCGGCGGCGTCACCATTTACAGGGACGGGCAGGAACTGGCGCTGATCGAACTGCCGATCGCCGGGCTGATGTCCGACAGCCCTGCAACCGAGGTCGCCGCCAAGGCACAGGTGATGGTGGAGGCGATGCAGGCCTGCGGCTGCACCCTGAACAACGCCTATATGCAGCACTCGCTGCTGGCGCTGGTGGTGATCCCGGAACTGAGGATCTCCGACCTTGGCCTTGTCGACGTGCGCACATTCCAGAAAATCCCGGTAATCGAGCCTGCCCAATGATAACAACAAAACATCCCGGCCATCCGCCGGACGAAAGCTTCAATGACGCCACCGAGGCAGTAGACCGGCTGAATCTGCTCTACAAACAGGCCACCGGCTTCATCTGCGAGGAATTCACCCGCGCTATGGCCGACGGCGCGCCGGACAACCAGCGCATCCGTGCCTATTACCCGGAGATCCGCTTTTCCACCCTGACCTTTGCCCAGGTGGACAGCCGCCTCAGCTTTGGCCATGTCTCCGCGCCCGGCACCTATGCCACCACGGTGACACGGCCGGACCTGTTCCGCAATTACCTGATCCAGCAGATCACCCTCTTGATCCGCAACCACGGCCAGCCGGTGACCATCGGCGTCTCGGACACTCCGATCCCGGTGCATTTCGCGGTCGCCTCCCGGCCCGACCTCACGGTGCCGCAGGACGGTGCGGCGGGGTTCACCCTGCGCGACGTGTTTGACGTGCCGGATCTGTCGACCACCAATGACGACATCGTCAACGGCACCTATCAGCCGCCCAACGGCACCGGACCGCTGGCGCTGTTCACCGCCCAGCGCATCGACTATTCGCTGGCCCGGCTCAGCCATTACACCGCCACCAGCCCGGAGCATTTCCAGAACCACGTTCTGTTCACCAACTACCAGTTCTATGTGGCCGAGTTCGAAGCCTATGCCCGCGCCCAGCTGGCCGATCCGGACAGCGGCTATACCAGTTTTGTCAGCACCGGCGATCACGAAATCACCGACGCCGCGGCAAAGATCCCGGAAAACGGCAAACTGCCGCAGATGCCCACCTACCATCTCAAACGCAAGGACGGCGGCGGCATCACCCTGGTCAACATCGGCGTCGGCCCCTCCAACGCCAAGACCGCCACCGACCACATCGCGGTGCTGCGCCCGCACGCCTGGCTGATGGTCGGCCATTGCGCCGGCCTCAGGAACACCCAGGCGCTGGGGGATTTTGTCCTCGCCCATGGCTACCTCCGCGAGGACCACGTGCTGGACGACGACCTGCCGGTCTGGACTCCGATCCCGGCTCTGGCGGAGATCCAGGTGGCACTGGAGGAGGCCGTGGCAGAGATTACCGAATACGAAGGCTACGACCTCAAGCGGATCATGCGCACCGGCACCGTCGCCACTATCGACAACCGCAATTGGGAACTGCGCGACCAGTCCGGCCCGGTGCAGCGCCTGTCCCAGTCCCGCGCCATCGCGCTGGACATGGAAAGCGCCACCATCGCCGCCAACGGCTACCGCTTCCGGGTGCCCTACGGCACGCTGCTGTGTGTGTCCGACAAACCGCTGCATGGTGAGCTGAAGCTGCCGGGCATGGCGTCGGACTTTTACCGCACCCAGGTTGCGCGGCACCTGCAAATCGGCATAAGAGCTATGGAACGCCTGCGCGGTATGCCTTTGGAGCGGTTGCACAGCCGGAAACTGCGTTCGTTCGACGAAACAGCCTTCCTTTAAGGGCGAAAATCGCAGATTTCCCCGAAAAAATGCCTGTTTTACTGCCTCCAGCGCACACAAGAAGTTGTGTTGTCCCACAACATAACGATAATGTCGCGCAATGAGGCCCCACAGTTCGGGCAGTTTAAGGAGACGAAGAATGTCCAAACCGATGACCAAAACCCAGCTTGTTGCCGCTCTGGCAGAGGAAATGGGCAGCGACAAGAAAACCGCTGGCTCCGCGCTGGAAGCAGTCTGCTCGCTGATCACCCGCGAAGTGTCGGGCGGCGGTGCCGTGACTCTGCCGGGCGTCGGCAAGATCTACTGCCGCGAGCGCCCCGAGCGCGAAGTGCGCAACCCGGCCACCGGCGAGAAGTTCACCAAAGAAGCCGACAAGGTGGTCAAGATGACCATCGCCAAAGCGCTGAAAGACAGCGTCAACGGCTGATACCGGATCACATGCCGGATGGTTTCAGGGCTGCCCCGCCGGGCGGCCCTTTTCTTTTGCCGCAGCAGTCCCAGCTGACAGTTCGCCCGCCAGCGCATCGTTCCTGATTGCAAAGCCCCACCCAGAGGCGCACGCTGCTGCCAAAGCGCAAGGGAGCCGAGCCATGGAAAACGTCAATCTGATCCTGATCCTGGGTGCCGCGCTGCTGGCCGGCGTCAGCCCCGGCCCCGCCACCCTGACCATCGCCGGCACCTCCATGCAGCGCGGCCGTGCTGCCGGGCTGGCGCTGGCAGCCGGGGTCAGCACCGGCTCCTTGATCTGGTCGGTCTCCGCCGCCTTCGGCCTCGGTGCCGTGATGCTGGCCAACGCCTGGATGTTCGAGACGGTCCGCTATTTCGGTGCGGCCTACCTGATGTATCTCGCCATCCGCTCCGCCCGCTCTGCCCTCCGGCCCGGCACGCCGGACCTGCGCCCCTCGTCTGCCGCCTCGCTGCGTGCGGCCTTTGCCAAGGGGCTGGCGCTGCATCTGACCAACCCCAAGGCGATCCTGTTCTTCGGCTCTGTCTATGCCATCGGCATCCCCCCCGGCACCGAACCCTCGGTGCTGCTGGTGGTGATCGGCGCCATCGCGGTGCAAAGCACGTTGATCTTCCACGGCTACGCGATCCTGTTCTCCAGCGCCGCCGCCAGCCGCCTGTACCTGCGCCTGCGCCGCGGTTTTGAGGCCGTCTTTGCCGCCGCCTTCGGCGCTGCCAGCTGGCAGATTCTGGTGGCCCGGCTGGGCTGACCACCAGCATCAGCCCGCTTGCACTCCCCCGCCAATTCCCCGAAGCTCCGCCGCAGCAGGAGGAATTCACGATGGACGCACGCGCAATTGCCATGGGGCTGGCCTTTGCCCTGATGTGGTCCTCCGCCTTCACCTCGGCCCGGATCATCGTGCAGGATGCCTCGCCGCTGTTCTCGCTGGCGGTGCGCTTCCTGATCTCCGGCCTGATCGGCGTCGCCATTGCCCGCGCCATGGGCCAGACCTGGCGGCTGACCCCCGGCCAATGGCGCGCCACGGTGATCTTCGGCATCTGCCAGAACGCGCTTTACCTCGGCCTGAACTTTGTCGCCATGCAATGGATCGAGGCGTCCCTGGCCGCCATCATCGCCTCCACCATGCCGCTCCTGGTGGCGCTGGCGGGCTGGATGCTGTTTGGCGAGCGGCTGCGGCCGTTGGGTTACGCCGGGCTGGCCGCAGGCATCCTGGGTGTGGCGCTGATCATGGGCACCCGCCTCAGCGCCGGCGTCGATATGCTGGGCGTTGGTCTCTGCGTCATTGGCGTCCTCGCCCTCACCACCGCAACGCTTGCCCTGCGCGGCGCCACCTCGGGCGGCAATTTCATGATGGTGGTCGGGCTGCAGATGCTGGTCGGCTCCGCCATCCTGTTCATCGCCGCGCCGCTGACCGAGGACATCTTTGTCACCCCCACCTGGCGCCTGGCCGCGGCTTTCACCTATACCACCATCGTGCCGGGACTGATGGCCACCTTCATCTGGGTTCTGCTGCTGAACCGCATCGGCGCGGTGCGCGCCGCCACCTTCCACTTCCTGAACCCAGTGTTCGGCGTCGCCGTCGCCAGTGTGCTGCTGGGTGAGAAACTCGGCCCCCTCGACCTGCTCGGCGTGGCCATCGTCACCGCTGGCATCCTGGCCGTGCAACTGGCGCGGCAACCCGCCCCGCCGCCAGCAGAGCCCTCCCGCGCGGCAAAACCGGGCTGACGCCCGTTCCTGCCCCTTGGGCCCGGCACGCCTGACGGCGTGCAGGCCCGTTGCAACCCGCAGCCCTTCAAGCGTAACCTGTTTCAAAGACTTAGCAGGAGGACGCGGCATGAGCGCGCAACTGACCCAGGTGCTGGAGGCGATCGACGCCGCCAATGCCCAGGACCCCACCTTGGAAGACGGCCAGCCTGCCGCGCTGCTCTATGGCCAGCGGATGAGCGCAGAACAGGCCCGCCTGTTCCCGGACGCAGCCGAGGTGCTGCAGATCACCGCCCGCGGCCAGCATGTGGAACGCTGGAAACTGGAGCGCAGCGCCTTCCCCGAAGGCCGGGCCGGCTATCTCGCCTGGCGCAAGGCCGAGGCAGAGCACCACGCCGAAGTGGTCACCGCCCTGATGCAGGACGCAGGCTATGGCGCCGATGACGTGGACGCCGCCGCAAAGATGCTGCGCAAAGAAGGCATCAAGCGCGATGATCAGGTGCAGGCGCTGGAAGACATCATCTGCTTTGTCTTCCTGAAATGGTACTTTGCCCCCTTCGCCGCCAAACACCCTGCAGACAAGGTGCAGCGCATCGTCGAAAAAACCGCCCGCAAGATGTCGGCAGAGGCCCGCGCCCGGGTGCTGAGCGAATTCGAACTGCCGGCGGAACTGGCCGGCGCCTTCGCCGCCTGAAGGCACACCCGGCGTTCCTCAGCACACGGCTTTGCGAGCCGCCTGTAACAGGGCTTTGCATTTGACCATCCAGACCCCATGTTCTGCAGCAAACGCGAACAGGCGGGAGGACACCATGACCAAATACTTCAAAAACCCGGACGCCATTGCCGCGCTGTCGGAGGAAGAGTTCTATGTGACCCAGAACGCGGGCACCGAACGGCCGGGCACCGGCAAGCTGCTGAACAACAAGGAGCCGGGCATCTATGTCGATATCGTCTCGGGCGAGCCGCTGTTTGCCTCCTCCGACAAATACGAGAGCGGCTGCGGCTGGCCCAGCTTCACCAAACCTATTGAGGCCGCGCATATCCAGGAACTGGAGGACCGCACCCTCGGCATGATCCGCACAGAGGTCCGCTCCACCCATGGCGACAGCCACCTGGGCCATGTCTTCCCGGACGGGCCGATGGACCGCGGCGGCCTGCGCTACTGCATCAACTCCGCCTCCCTGCGGTTCGTGCATCTGGACGACATGGAGGCCGAGGGCTATGGCGCCTATATCAACCAAGTGGAGGTCGTGAAATGAGCACCACCGAACGCGCCGTCCTGGCAGGCGGCTGTTTCTGGGGCATGCAGGAACTGATCCGCAAACGCCCCGGCGTCATCAGCACCCGCGTCGGATACACCGGCGGCGATGTCCCGAATGCCACCTACAAGAACCACGGCACCCATGCCGAGGGGATCGAGATCATCTTCGACCCCGCCGTCACCTCCTTCCGGGAACAGCTGGAGTTCTTCTTCCAGATCCACGACCCGACCACGCTGAACCGCCAGGGCAATGACCTGGGGATGAGCTACCGTTCCGCGATCTACTACGCGGATGAGAACCAGAAACAGGTGGCGCTCGACACCATCGCCGACGTCAACGCCTCCGGCCTCTGGCCCGGCAAGGTGGTGACAGAGGTTGAGCCGGTGGGCGACTTCTGGGAGGCCGAGCCTGAGCATCAGGACTATCTGCAGCGGCTGCCCAATGGCTACACCTGTCATTTTGCGCGCCCCGACTGGGTGCTGCCCAAGCGCAACGCAGCCGCTGAATAGGCTCTAACAATACGCTTTCAGCCCCGCCGCACCCCGGCGGGGCTTTTCATATGCCGGATCCACAGCAACCATCCGTGCTTCTTCTGGCTGAAAATAACTCCGCCGGAGGCTGCGGGTTTTCCCCGAAAACCCGCTCAGTGAAACCGGCGCTAGGCGTGCGCCACCCGCGGCCTCCCGCTGGCTTCCACCGTCAGAGTGCCCTCGACAAAGACCTCACGCGATTCCACCTGCGCGGTGCGGATATCCCGCTCCACATGCACGTGAATATCCTCGGCGCCGGCATCCTCCGCCGCGCTGCGGGCCTCGCCTGCCAGCGCCGCCTCCAGCGCCGTCAACGCGTCGCCGGACTCCGGGTAATCCACTGGCCCGCTCTCCAAATGCACCCGGTACTTACCCTCTGCTGGCGACGTCACGGTGCCGCTGCGCCGCATGGTGACACGCCCCACCACAGCACCGATGGCATTCGCCACGCCGGCATGTTCCGGCAGGATCATATTGCAATGCAGCCGCTCCCCCACCGCCGGGTAATAGCTGGGGGCAGAGGCGCCCAGCCCCACCACATCCACATTCAGCGCCGCATCCAGCGCCAGCAGGCCGCGGTGCTTTGCCAGCCCGCGCTGCATCAGAACATGCCGCGCCAGCTGATCCGCAGGCAGACCGAAATCTTCGGCTTCCTCGGCAAAAGCAGACTCTAACAAGGTCAATGCGGTCTGTTCTGTCAGCTGATCAATGATCATTTGCGCCAATGCCTCCGCGTCCTTGGCCACCATGTCGCCGCTGCCCACCCGGCGCCGTGCAAACAGAGTCAGCGCCTTCTCTGCCGCCTCCCGGTCCCAGGCCTCCACCCGGCCCAGCACATGGCTGGCATCCGAGGGCGTCACGCCGGAAACCTGCACCAGCCCGCGGTCCACCAGCCGGCCTAAGGAGCCATGCTCCATCCGGGTGCGCAAGATCTGCCCCAGGGGATGCACCTGCATCCCGATCCGCGCCAGCAGCCCGGCCTCGCGTTCGCTCAGCCCCGCCACCGGCACTCCCGGCACCGCCCGCACAAAGCGCCCGTCAAACTCGCCCACGGTGGGATTGCGCAGCTGTTCATCCAGCGCCGCATGCACCACCTCCGGCGCGTCAGCGGCAATCAGCGAAACCGGCACCACCCGCCGCGGCCCCAGGGTCAGCCCGCCCGACAGCCCGCTGGTGTTCAGATGCACCTGGCTGTCACCGCCCAGGCCCGTAGTCCGCATCGCCACCGCCTCCACCATGGTGCGGAAGGCCCCGACCCGCGCGCCCGCCGGATCAATCGCCGGCTTACCATCCTTGATCAACGCCACATCCGTCGTGGTGCCGCCAATGTCGCTGACCAGCGCATGGTCCGCCCCGGTCATCCAGCGCGCGCCGACGATAGAGGCTGCGGGGCCGGACAGGATGGTCTCGATCGGCCGCTCGCGCGCCTGCTCGCCGCTCATCAGCGCGCCGTCGCCGCGCACCACCATCATCGGCGCCTCGATCCCCAGATCGCGCAGCGTATCCTGCGCCCGCCCGATCAGCTGGTCGATCATGCCGATAAGGCGGGCATTCAGCACCGCCGTCACCGCCCGCTTGGGCCCGTTCAGCTTGGCCGACAGCTGATGCGAGCAGGTGGCCGGCGCGCCGGTCAGCTCGTGGATGATCCGCGCCGCTTCCACCTCATGCGCCGGATTGCGGGTGGCAAAAACACTGGCCACGGCAAAGCCGGTCACCCCCTGCCCTTCGGTGCGCAGGAACATCTCCAGCGCCTCCGTGTCCAGGGGCGCCGCCTCGCTGCCCGCATGGGTGTGGCCGCCCCCGATCACCAGCGCCGGATCGCCCTTCAGCGCGTCCCGCAGCCCGTGCCGGTCCAGATCGTCCTCTTTAAAGCCGATATAGATCAGCGCCACCCGGCCGCCCTGGCCCTCGACCAGCGCATTGGTGGCCAAAGTGGTGGACAGCGCCGCCAGCGACACCTCCTGCGGCTGCACCCCGGACTGCTCCAGCACCGCCCGGATCGCGCCGCCGACGCCGATTGCCAGATCCTGGCGCGTGGTCAGCGACTTGGCTGAGGCGATCACCTCCTTCTCGTCGCGGATCAGCACCGCATCCGTGTAGGTTCCGCCCGTGTCCACTCCCAGCAGCAACGCCATGCCCAGCCCCTTCTAATTCTGTTCGCCGGACCGGGTGTAACGCCTATTTGCGGCCCGTCCATCCTGTTTGCGTCACGAAAGCCGTTGAACCGCCCAAGCCGCCGCATCCGCCACCGCCGGGTCCGGATCCTCCGCCAGCCCGCGCGCCACTTCGCGCAGCTCCACCAAGCCGGAATTGCCAATCGCATACAGCACATTGCGCACAAAGCGGTCGCGCCCGATGCGTTTAATCGGCGAGCCGGAGAACATCGCCCGGAACGCCGCATCATCCAGCACCGCCAGCTCCGCCAGCCGCGGCGCCTTCAGCTCCTCGCGCGCGGCATAGCGCATGTCGCTCGCCGCCACTGCAAACTTGTTCCAGGGACAGGCCGCCAGGCAATCGTCGCAGCCATAGATCCGGTTGCCCAGCTTGCCGCGCAGTTCCTCTTCCACAGGGCCTTTATGCTCAATGGTCAGGTAGGAAATGCAGCGCCGCGCATCGACCTGGTAGGGCGCGGGGAAAGCATCGGTCGGACAGCTGTCCAGACAGGCCCGGCAGGACCCGCAACGGTCCGGCTCGGCTTCATCCGCGGGCAGCTCCAGCGTGGTGAAAACAGAGCCTAAAAAGGCCCAATTGCCCCAATCCCGGCTCACCAGATTGCTGTGCTTGCCCTGCCAGCCCAACCCAGCCGCCTGACCCAATGCCTTCTCCGGCACCGGTGCGGTGTCGACAAAAACCTTGACCTCACAGTCCTCCCCGGCCTCCGCAATCAGCCAGCGCGCCAGCCGTTTCAGCCGTTTCTTGACCAGATCGTGATAATCCTTGTTACGGGCATAGACCGACACCGCGCCGCGATCCGCCTGCCCCACCACCGCCATCGGGTCCTCTTCCGGCGTATAGCTCTCGGCCAGCATGATCACTGAGCGCGCCTCCGGCCACAGCTCAGCCGGGTCGCCGCGCCAATGGATCCGTTCCGCCATCCAGCCCATCTGCCCGTGATACCCGGCCTCAAGAAAGGCCTGCAGCCGCCCGGGCACCTGCGGCACATCCCACGGGCGGCAGATCCGGCAGGAGACAAACCCCTCCGCCAGCGCCTGCGCCACCAGTTTATCCTTGATGCCGGCTCGCTCTTTCATCTTGCCAAAAATACTCCGGGGGAGCGGCCCGCAGGGCCGCGGGGGCAGCGCCCCCTAACCCCGTTGATATCAGAAATCCAGGTCGGTGTAATGCGGCGGCGGCCGGAACCCCGGCACCTGATCGGCCAAGATCGACCGGAAGGCAGGCCGCGACTTGATCTTGGCATACCAGTCCTTGACCACAGCCGAGCGGTTCCAGTCCACATCCGAGATATAGTCCAGCGAAGACAGATGCGCGGCGGCAGCAAAATCCGCCAGCGTCATCATGTCCCCGGCCAGCCAGCGCCGGTGATCCAGCAGCCAGGCCATGTAATCCAGATGGTACTTGATCGCCTTGGCACCGGCCTTGACATTGCGGCTGTCCGGGTAGCCCTCGCCGGTAATCTTCTTGTTCACCCGCTCATACAGCAGCTTTGACGTGACCTCATGGTGGAACTTGTCGTCAAACCAGCTCACCAGGCGGCGCACCTCATAGCGGCCCTCGGCATCCTTGGGCATCAGCGGCGGCTCGGGCCGGGTCTCCTCCAGATATTCGCAGATCGCCGCGCTTTCGGCCATCATCTGCCCGTCCAGTCGGATCACCGGCACCTTGGCGGCCGGGTTGCGGCGCAGAAAATCCGGATCCTGCTCCCAATAGCGCTCCTCGACCAGCTCAACCTCGATCTTCTTCTCTGCCAGCGACAACCGCACCTTGCGGCAATAGGGGGACAGGGGAACGTGGTACAGGCGCGCCATGGCTACAGGGGGTCTCCAGAAAACTTACAACGGTTGTTTCAGCAATGCCTTGGGCGGGCGGAAGATTCAATCCTCGAAACAATCCGCCCGCCCGTCTGCGCGAATGGTGGCCGCCCCGTCCTGGATCTGCCGCGCCCTCCGCTGCACAAAGCTTGACGGTTTGCGGGCCGACCGCTCCTTGGGGTTGGGCAGCACCGCGGCAATCAGCGCCGCCTGGCGGGCGCTCAGATCCTCCGGGCCAACCCCGAAATATTTACGCGCCGCCGCTTCGGCGCCAAAGACGCCCTCATCCATTTCGGCCACGTTCAAATAGACTTCCAGGATGCGCCGCTTGCTCCAGACGATCTCCACCACCGGAGTCAGCAGCGTTTCCAGCACCTTGCGCGGCCAGCTGCGGCCCTGCCACAGGAACACGTTCTTCACCACCTGCTGCGAGATGGTGGAGCCGCCGCGGCTGCCGCCGGCCTCGATTGCCGCCTGAATGGCACGGGCATCAAACCCCCAATGGCGGCAGAACTGCGCATCCTCCGCCGCCACCACAGAGCGCGCCAGCACCGGCGCGGTTTCCTCCAGCGGCACCCACATCCGGTCCACTTCGCCCAGGCGGCGCTGCTCGGCCCAGATGGTATGGGTGATCGGCGGGTTCACCAACGAATAGAGCAGGATCAGAAACAGGAACACCGCAGCAACGCCCAGCGCCCCCCGCAAAACCCAGCGCCGCAGCCAGCGCAGCGGCTGGATCTTCAGCCTGGCCGCTTTCCTGCTGCTCTTGGATTTCTTCTTTTTTGCAACTGCCTTTGCCATGCCTCTCTATAGGCCAGCATGCACCCGGGAACCAACTGCCAAAAAGAAAACCCCGCAAGCATTTGCCTGCGGGGTTCTGATTCCAGTCTCTAACCAGGCTTATTCCGCCGGAACAGCTGCCTGCTCCTGCATCACCGGATGCGGCAGCTTGTCGAGCATCTCTTTCGGGCAGACCTGCAGGAAGTTCGCCTTCTCGATGTCCCAATGCTGCAGGATTTCAGCGGCCTTGCGGCTGCCGGTTTCATCCAGGTGGCGCGCAATCAGGCCCTTCAGCTCTGCTTCCCAATGGGCAACGGTGACCGGGCAGGTGACCAGCGATTCCATATTCATCAGATCCGCGGCCTTGCCCTCAGGGTCATAGAGGTATGCCATGCCGCCGGTCATGCCGGCGCCGAAGTTGGCGCCGATTGAGCCGAGGATCACCGCAACACCGCCGGTCATATATTCACAGCCGTTGGAGCCGCAGCCCTCGATCACCACCGATGCACCGGAGTTGCGGACCGCAAAGCGCTCGCCCGCGCGGCCCGCCGCAAACAGGTAGCCATCGGTGGCACCGTACAGCACGGTGTTGCCGATGATGGTGTTCTCGCTCGCCGCCAGCGGGCTGACCTGCGGCGGGCGCACCACGATGATGCCGCCCGACAGGCCCTTGCCGACATAGTCGTTGGCATCGCCCGACACTTCCAGCTTCAGCCCCGGCGCCGCAAAGGCGCCAAGCGCCTGGCCGGCAGACCCCTGCAGCTTCACCGTCAGGTGGTCCGGCTGGAACGAATTCCGCATGCCGAAGTTGCGCACGATATGGCTGGAGGTGCGGGTGCCCACGGTGCGGTGGGTGTTCTGCACGGCATAGGACAGCTGCATCTTCTCGCCATCCTGCAGGAAGCGGGCGGCATCGCGCACGATCTCCGCATCCAGCGTGTCTGGCACCGCATTGCGGTCCTTGTCGCGGTTGTAGACGATATTGGCGGAGCCATCGACGGTGATCAGCAGCGGGTTCAGGTCCAGGTCATCCAGATGCGCGGACCCGCGCGATACCTGCGCCAGCAGGTCGGCCCGGCCGATCACCTCATCCAGCGAACGGGCGCCGATGGAGGCGAGGATCTCCCGCACTTCCTGGGCATAGAAGGTGATCAGGTTCACCACCTTGTCCGCGTTGCCGGTGAACTTGGCGCGCAAGCTCTCGTCCTGGGTGCAGACCCCCACCGGGCAGGTGTTGGACTGGCACTGGCGCACCATGATGCAGCCCATGGCGATCAGGGCAGCTGTCCCAATGCCGTATTCCTCGGCCCCCAGCATCGCTGCCATCACGATATCGCGCCCGGTGCGCAGGCCGCCGTCGGTGCGCAGCGTCACCCGCTCGCGCAGGTTATTCATCGCCAGCACCTGATGCGCCTCGGTCAGGCCCATCTCCCACGGCAGGCCCGCATATTTGATCGAGGTCGCAGGCGACGCCCCGGTGCCGCCGTTGTGGCCCGAGATCAGGATGATGTCAGCCTTCGCCTTGGCAACGCCCGCGGCGATGGTGCCAACACCCGAAGACGCCACCAGCTTCACCGTCACCTTGCAGCGCGGGTTGATCTGCTTCAGGTCATAGATCAGCTGCGCCAGATCCTCGATCGAATAGATATCATGGTGCGGCGGCGGCGAGATCAGCGTGACACCCTTGGTCGAGTGGCGCAGGCGGGCAATCAGGTCGGTAACCTTCATCCCCGGCAGCTGGCCGCCCTCGCCGGGCTTGGCGCCCTGGGCCACCTTGATTTCCAGCTCTTCGCACTGATTCAGGTATTCGGCAGTGACGCCAAAGCGGCCCGACGCCACCTGCTTGATCTTCGCAGACGGGTTGTCGCCATTCGGCTCCGGCACGAAATGCGCCGGATCTTCACCGCCCTCGCCGGAGTCCGACTTGGCACCGATCCGGTTCATCGCCACGTTCAGCGTCTTATGCGCTTCAGGCGACAGCGCGCCGAGCGACATGCCCGGGGTGACAAACCGCTTGCGGATCGAGGTGATCGATTCGACCTCTTCAATCGGCACTGCCTTGCCCAGCGGCTTGATCTGCAACAGGTCGCGCAGGTGGATCGGCGGATTGCTCTGCATCTTCGCCGAATACTGTTTCCACAGCTCATATGAGGCTCTGTTACAGGCCATTTGCATCATATGCATGGAGGTCGCTTCCCACGCGTGGGTCTCGCCCGATTTGCGCGCCTTGTAGAAGCCCCCGATCGGCAGGATGCCTTCCTGGGTCTTCCAGGCCTTGGCGTGGATTTCCTCCGCCTTGGTCTGGATGCCGGTCACACCGATGCCGGAAATGCGGCTGGTCATGCCCGGGAAATACTCCGCACACATGGCGCGGGACAGACCCACCGCCTCAAAGTTCAACCCGCCGCGGTAGGAGGACACCACCGAAATCCCCATCTTGGCCATGATCTTCAACAGGCCCTGGTCGATGGCTTCGCGGTAGCGCGCTACATTGTCGGTCAGCGAGCCGTCCAGCAGCCCGCGTTCGATGCGGTCAGCCAGCGAATCCTCGGCCAGATAGGCGTTCACCACGGTGGCGCCGCAGCCGATCAGCACCGCAAAATAATGCGGGTCGATGCATTCCGCCGACCGCACATTCAGCGAGCAGAAGGTGCGCAGCCCCTTGCGGGTCAGATGCGAATGCACGGCAGAGGTCGCCAGGATCATCGGCATCGCCACCTTGTCAGCACCGGAATGCTGGTCGGTCAGCACGATGTGGCCGGCACCGGACCGCACCGCCTCCTCGGCCTCGGACCGGATCCGCTCCAGCGCGGCACTCAGGGACCCGCGGCCCGGTTCAAAGGTACAGTCGATCTCTGCCAGCGGCGCATTCAGCTGCTCCACCAGCTTGTCCCACTGGGCGTTACCCACAAACGGGCTTTCCAGCACGATGATCTCAGTCTGGGAGCTGTCCTCATCCAGCACGTTCTTCAGGTTGCCAAAGCGGGTTTTCAGCGACATCACCCGGAATTCCCGCAAGCTGTCGATCGGCGGGTTGGTCACCTGGCTGAAGTTCTGGCGGAAGAAATGGCTCAGCGGGCGGTACATCTTGGACAGCACGGCAGACGGGGTGTCATCACCCATCGAGGCCAGCGCTTCCTTGCCGTCCTCGGCCATCGGCGCCAGGATCTGCTCCAGCTCCTCAATGGAATAGCCCGCGGCCACCTGGCGGCGGCGCAGCTCCTCGCCGCTGAACAGCGGCTGTTCGGTCACTTGCGCCAAAGTCGCGTCCAGATCGTTGATCCGCTTGACCCAGTCGCCGAACGGCAGCGCGCGCGCCAGCTTGTCCTTGATCTGCTGGTCGTTGAACAATTTGCCCTTTTGCATATCGACGGCCAGCATCTGGCCCGGACCCAGCGCGCCCTTCTCAACCACCGATGCCTCGTCAATCGGCACCATGCCCGCCTCAGAGCCCGCAATAACCAGCCCGTCGCCGGTCACCACATAGCGCATCGGGCGCAGGCCGTTGCGGTCCAGGCCCGCGCAGACCCAGCGGCCGTCGGTCATCGCCAGCGCCGCGGGGCCGTCCCAGGGCTCCATCACAGAGTTGCAGTAGGAATACATGTCGCGCCACGCCTGCGGCAGTTCGACCGCCTGCTTGGACCAGCTTTCCGGCACCAGCATGGTTTTCGCCATCGGCGCCGACCGGCCCGCGCGCACCAGAACCTCGAACACCCCGTCCAGCGCGGCAGAGTCCGACGCCCCGCCCGGCACGATCGGCTTGATGTCCTCGGCATAGTCGCCAAAGGTCGCCGACGCCATGCGGATCTCATGGCTCTTCATCCAGTTCAGGTTGCCCTTCAGCGTGTTGATCTCGCCGTTATGCGCCAGCATCCGGAACGGCTGCGCCAGCCACCACTGCGGGAAAGTGTTGGTGGAATAACGCTGGTGATAGATCGCAAAGGCGCTCTCAAACCGCTCATCCATCAGGTCCGGGTAGAACACCGCAACCTGCTCCGCCAGCATCATCCCCTTGTAGATGATCGAGCGGCAGGACAGCGACGCAATGTACAGGCCCGGGATAGCCGCCGCATTGGCTGCCTTCTCGATCCGGCGGCGGATCACATACAGCTCGCGCTCAAAGGTTTCCTCATCCACACCCTTGGCGTTGGAAATCAGGATCTGCTCGATTTCCGGGCGGGTCGCATTGGCCTTTTCGCCCAGGCAGGTCACATCCACCGGCACATGGCGCCAGCCGTAGATCGAATAGCCCATGCGCAGAACTTCGGTTTCCACGATGGTCCGGCAGCGCTCCTGGGCGCCGAAATCGGTGCGCGGCAGGAACACCTGGCCCACCGCCATCAGCTCATCCTGGCGCGGCTCGTGGCCGGTGCGGCGGATCTGGTCATAGAAGAACGGAACCGGGATCTGCACATGGATGCCCGCGCCGTCGCCGGTCTTGCCGTCGGCATCCACCGCGCCGCGGTGCCAGATCGCCTTCAGCGCGTCGATGCCGGCCTCAACCACCTTGCGGCTTTTCTTGCCGTCAACCGAAACCACCAGGCCCACGCCGCAGGAGGAATGCTCTTCCTCCTCGGAATAGAGACCATTTTCGGCCATCCATTTGCGCTTGTTTTCCTCGGCCTTGACCCATGCGGCATCAAATTTGGTCATGACGTTCTCCGATTAACTGATGGCGCAGCATTCAGCTGCGGCCGGTTGTGTGTGCAGATCCAGGGCGCGTTCGCCCCAGGCGCGGGGCACCGCGCGGATCCGTTGCATTAGGGTTTTCACGTGGTCCTGATCGTCCTGCCAGACGGCGCCGATCACCGGATATAGCGCCCCCGCGTCGCGCAGCGGGTCGACAACATCGTGGCTGTCGCGGTCAGCCAGGTAATGATGGATACCCGGCCCCTGCGGGAAGGCCTGCCAGTGCAGCGCATCCTCGGCATTATGGCGCCCATGCAGCAGGGTGTACTGCACCTGCCCGCCCATCGCCTGATCCAGCGCCGGACGGCTGAAGTCCGCGATCCGGCTGCGCGCCCCGATCCAGCGGCGGTCCGCCGGAAACGTCTCCGGGCGCGGGCAGTATTGCGGCGCCAGCGCCAGCGCGCGGCCGGCCCCCAGCTCCGCGGCATAGGACAGCGCGCCATATCCGCCCATCGACACCCCGACCGTCATCAGCCGCCGCAAGCCGTGCTGCTGGACATAGCCGGACACGGCCCGAAGAATCGCAGCCGCAACGCCTGCGCCCTGGAACCAGCCCTGGCGGCGGTCGGTGACAAATATGCAATGGCGCGCACCGCGGTCCGAGGCGCTGGCCGCAAACTCCAACAGCCCGCGCTTGGCGGCATTGGCGTTGTAGCTGGTGAACACGATCATGCCGCCGTCCCCGCGCCCTTCCAGCGCACGGATCTCCAGCGCCGCATCCGCGTGGAGGCGGCGGGATCGCAGGCGGAACATGGCCTGGCGGAGGGATTTGCGTAGCTTCAGCCGCATGGCAATCAGCGCGGGGCCCGGGGCCTCACGCCTCTTCCTTATTGGCTTGGGTGAACATGCCGATCACCTCGGCACCGGTCAGCTTGCGGCAGCTGCTGTCAAAGGCATAGCCCGCGGGCTTCTTGTCGACATAGATCTCCAGCCCCAGCGCATTGCCGCCAGCATTTTCAAACAGGCCAGCCGACATCTGCGTCTGGCCCTTATGCTCGCCCGAGGTCATCCGGTACCACAGCGACGATCCGCACTTGCCGCAGAACGCCCGCTCGGCCCAGCTGGAGGACTGATAGGTCTGCACCGGCCCCAGCGCCGCATAGCCGCTGGCCGCCTGAAAGCTCAGATACGGCCCGCTGGCCCAGCGCTGACACATTTCGCAGTGGCAGGCGGAAACGGACGCGCGCGCCGGGGTGGCGGTGACGGTCACCGCGCCGCACATGCATTGTCCCTTCAACTCGCTCATATCCATGTTCCTTCTGCTGGCTGGGTCAGCAATGCTGACCTTGCTGCGGTTGGCCCGCTGCGCCGCCGGTGCACAGGGGGTGCACAGACGGTGTACGGGGGGTGCCGGCTTATTCCGCCGCCACCGCGGCCTTGCTGTTGAAGTTCTCCAGGATCGCCTCGGCGCAGTCGCGGCCGTCCTTGATCGCCCAAACCACCAGCGAGGCACCGCGCACGATGTCGCCCACCGCATAGACGCCGTCCAGTTCGGTCGCACCGGTCTTGAACGCGGCTTTGACAGTGCCCCAGCGGGTCACCGGCAGTTCCGGCTGGTTCCACAGGGTGGGCAGCTCCTCCGGCTCAAAGCCCAGCGCCTTGATGACCAGATCGGCCTCCTCAACATAGTCCGCACCTTCGATCACTTCCGGCGCCTGGCGGCCCGAGGCATCCGGCTGGCCCAGACGCATCTTCTGCACCATCACGCCGGAAACCTTGCCGCCCTCATCGGTGAAGCCCTTGGGCGCCGACAGCCATTCGAAGACCACGCCTTCTTCCTCGGCGTTCTGGGTCTCGCGCTGCGAGCCCGGCATATTGGCGCGGTCGCGGCGGTAGAGGCATTTGACAGAAGTCGCGCCCTGGCGGATCGAGGTGCGGACGCAATCCATCGCAGTATCGCCGCCGCCGATCACCACAACCTTTTTGCCTTCCGCATTCAGGTCGCCGTTGTCGAACTCGGCAACCTCATCGCCAAAGCTCTTCTTGTTGGAGGCGCACAGGAAATCGATCGCCTTGACGATGCCTTCGGACCCGCTGCCCGGCATCGCCAGATCGCGCGATTTATAGACGCCGGTGGCGATGATCACCGCGTTATGCTTGGCCCGGATCTCCTCAAACGAGATGTCCTCGCCCACATTGCAGTTCAGCACGAAAGTCACGCCGCCGTCTGCCAGCAGCTTGTTGCGGCGCTCCACCACGTCCTTTTCCAGCTTAAAGCTGGGGATACCGTACATCAGCAGCCCGCCCGCGCGGTCATAGCGGTCATAAACGGTGACCTGCACCCCCGCCTTGCGCAGCATATCCGCCGCCGCCAGGCCGCCGGGGCCGGCGCCGATGATGCCAACGCTCTCGCTGCGCTCGGCCAGCGGCGCGGCGGGCTTCACCCAGCCGTTTTCCCAGGCGGTGTCGGTGATGTATTTCTCGACCGAGCCGATGGTCACGGTGCCATGGCCGGACTGCTCGATCACGCAGTTGCCTTCGCACAGGCGGTCCTGCGGGCAGATGCGGCCGCAGATCTCCGGGAAGGTGTTGGTGGCCTGGCTGGTGGCATAGGCCTCTTCCAGGCGGCCGGTGGCGGTCAGGCGCAGCCAGTCGGGGATGTTGTTGTGCAGCGGGCAGTGGCTCTGGCAATAAGGCACACCGCACTGGCTGCAGCGGCTGGCCTGTTCTTCTGCCTTGGCAGCAGCGTACTCTGCGTAAATCTCATTGAAGTCTTCCTTGCGTACACTCGCGTCACGCTTCTCCGGCATGTCGCGTTCGATCTGCACAAATTTCAGCATCGGTTGCTTGGCCACGGGCTGGACTCCATCGTTTGTCTGGCTGCGCAGGCACCCCTGCAGGTACGGTTACGCTTTTATGTCAACTTTGCTGACCTATTTTGCCAGCGCTTTACTTCTGATATCGTTTTTCGCGGAAATGTACAGAAATTTTAGGTCCGTATCGGACCCGAATAACCGCTTTCCAATCCAGAGCCGGGATTTATACAGAGTCGCGACAGTTTACGGCCCATCCGCGGCCAGCGAAGGATGATTTCAGCATGCCGCTTTTTCAGCTGATCCTGGTTGCGTTGATCCAAGGCATTACCGAATTCCTGCCTGTTTCCTCCTCCGGCCACCTGATTCTGCTGCCTGGCCTCACAGGACTCAATGACCAGGGCCAGGTGATCGACGTCGCCGTGCATGTGGGCACCCTGGCGGCAGTGATGGTCTATTTCTGGAGCGATGTGCGCACAGGGCTGGCCGGCCTGCCCCGCGCTTTGACCGGCCGCACCGACACGCAGGGCTCCCGGCTTGCTACAGGGCTGATCGTGGCCACCATCCCCACCATCCTGTTCGGCGCAGCACTGCATTTCACCGGCCTCAGCGATGCGCTGCGGTCGATCACCGTGATCGGCTGGACCATGCTCGGCTTCGGGCTGGTGCTGTATTGGGCCGACCAGAAAGGCGCAGCGGTGAAACAGGCCGGCGATTGGGGCCTGCGCGACGCGCTGATCATGGGGCTGTGGCAAATGCTGGCGCTGATCCCCGGCACCTCGCGGTCCGGCATCACTATCACCGGCGCGCGGCAGCTCGGCTACACCCGCGAAGACGGCGCCCGGATTGCCATGCTGATGTCGATCCCGACGATCATCGCCTCCGGCGTACTGCTGGGAACCGAAGTGGCACTAGAGGCCAACACTGCGCTGATGCGCGATGCCGGGATCGCCGCGGTGCTGGCCATGCTTTCCGCCCTGGCGGCGCTCAGCCTGATGATGCGGCTGCTGCGCTCCGTCAGCTTCACGCCCTACGTGATTTACCGGGTGATCCTGGGCCTGGTGCTGCTGGCCATCGCCTACAGCAGCTGAACCGGGATGCGAAAAAGCGCGGAATTGCTTCCGCGCTTCAAACCCTTGGCCGTAACTGGCTGTTCAGGCACCATTGCGCAGGTTGCGCGCCGAATTTGTCATTTCGTCGTATTGCCCCGAAGGACGGAATTTCCACAGGTAATCCGGCAGCACAGACCCTGCGGAAACCGGGCTGATGCCCAGATCAGCAAATCCCTTGGCCCCTTCGGAAACAACATTGTCTGCCTTAAGGCTTTTCAGCTGATCGCGGGTCAAAACCTTGTTTTCAATAAGCTGGAAGCTGGCAGCCTGAACCATATCGAAGCCAAAAGCCACAAGCTTTGCCACAAACCCCGGCAGCGACAGAATGATGCGGCGGCGGTGAATCACGCCCAGCATTTGCTCCATCAGCGCCCGGAAACTCTTCACTTCCGGCCCGCCCAGCTCATAGATGCCGCTTTCTGCTTCGCCCAAAACGCCCATAACAGCGGCCTTGGCCACATCATCGGCAAAGACAGGCTGGAATTTGGTTGCGCCCGCAGCAATCGGCAGCAGCGGAGACAGCCGGCACATCGCGGCAAAACGGTTGAAGAACCCGTCTTCGGCCCCGAAGATCACGGAGGGGCGGAGGATCATTGCATCCGGGAAATTCTGCAGCACTGCGGCTTCGCCTGCGGCCTTGGTGCGGGAATATTCGCTGGCAGCATTCGCGTCAGCGCCGATTGCGGAAATATGCACGAGCCGGGCAACACCCTGCTGCGCTGCAATACGGGCGATACGGCCTGCACCTTCAGCGTGGATTGATCCAAAAGTGTTCTTACCCAACTCATTCAGCACGCCGACGCAGTTCACCACCGCATCCGCCCCCTGCATGACAGAGGCGACCGACATGTCGTCGCGGATATTGCAGAAAACCGGCTCCACCTGGCCCGGAACACCATAAGGCTTCACATGCATGGCTTCATTTGGCCGGCGCACGGCCACCCGCACACGCCAGCCTTCCTTGGCCATGCGCCGCGCAATGTAACGGCCTGCAAAACCGGATCCGCCATAGATCGTGACCAGTTTGGACATCTTTAGGCTCCTGAATTTAGCTGCCCCTATGCTGTAGCGCCGCATGAGGCGTCAAACAAGGCGCAAAACGTGGATATTCCACAGCATTGGTATCAGAAACCGCCGCCTCCGCAGGCTGGGAGCTGCGCTTTTTACGGTTTGCTTAACCTTCCCTTCAGCCCCGGGGCGTTAAGGCAAAATGGTGTGTTTAATACTCTTATTCTGATGAGTGCTCAGGAGACTTATTCAAATGGTCAGCGAAAAGGACAAAGCCCTGATCCGGAAGAGCATCGAAAGCGAGCGGATGGACCTCGAAGCTTTCGTGCCGGCGTTCTACCGGAAGTTCTTTGAAACCTGCCCGGACATCCGCGATCTGTTTCCAGATGACTTGTCACAGCAAGAGGAAAAGCTGCTGGCGTCGCTCACCCATATTGCCGAAGCACTGGATGATTCCCGCCGGCTGGATGCAATCCTTCAGCAGCAAGGCAAAAAACACCGCAAGCTGGAAGTGTCCGACGCCCATTTCGAAGGTTTCATATCCAGTTTCACCGGCGCCCTGGCGAGTACGCTGGGGACTGACTGGAATGATGAAACCCAAGCTGCCTGGGTCATTTTTCTGACTGATATTGCTTGCAAGATGAATTTCATGACCCGGATATAACACGCCGCGGCAATGGGCTCTGCCCAGGGTTCCGACCCTCGCCAAGCTGCGCCAATTTTCCGTTTGACGCCCTCAGGAAACCGCCATATACGCCGGTCTCACGACACCTGCCCAGGTGGCGGAATTGGTAGACGCGCTAGCTTCAGGTGCTAGTGTCCGTATGGACGTGGAGGTTCGAGTCCTCTCCTGGGCACCATTCCCCCGAAAACCCATCGAAACAGATTGCGGCGAATTTGGCTTGCTTGCGTCCCAAGGCACCGCGCCCACCGTTTCCAGCGGGCGCAGCAGTGAGACCTCAAGCCGCTTGATACTGCGGCGCTGTTGCCAGAAACCGCCCGTAGGCACTGGCATCGGGAGGCGCGAATTGCTCCGTCAGAAAATTGGACCGCTTCCATTGCGACGCGCCCATATCAATCAGCAATTCATCGAAATGCTTGAAATGAAAGGGAGCCGAGCAAAGCCCGCCATAGATCTGAGCTGCCGGCCTTTCCTTGCGGCGCCAATCAAGCATCATCTGGATGTTCTCTTCCATCTCGGCCCGGGAGGGCTGCCGCGCCAGTTTCCCATCGGCAAAGCGGACAAGCCAGTTGGCCACCATCTCCGCCGACAAGATGGTACAGAAGCTGGAGTTGAAGCCAACAAACCCCATCTCCGGCAGGTCCGGGTTCACTGCCAGGCGGTACGTCCGGTACTGGCCGTCCGCCTCGATGAGCTTGTCCAAATAGGGCTGCGCCAGATACGGGATGCCCAGTTTCCAGCCAACCGCTGAAATCACCAGATCAGCACCTATTCTTTCGCCGGTCTCCAGCACAATTTCATCCCCTTCGTAACGCGAAAAGGTTGTGCGGCGCGGGATGATAGAGCCGTCTTTGAACCCTTCGAACAAACCCGGCGTCACAATTGGCACTGAGCAGGACACATCCTTTTCAATCGGAATGTCCGGCACCATGTCCCATTTCTTCAGCCCCAGCTGCATCTTCAGCAAGGTCTCGAGACCGCGGAAATTTACCCATATGAGCGGTTTTGCAAGGCTGTACAAAGCCTTGTGCAGAAAACTGCGGCCCCAGCCGTTGAACTGCGCTTCCTGTGCCCGCATGTACAGCAGCTTCTTGAAATTGATACCTCCGACGAAATACGGCACCCGCCAGACATTCTGCCTGTAGACCAGATGCACCTGCCGGGCACCGTTTTGCGCCGCGTTTACTGCAACGTCCGTGGCGGATTTGGATCCGCCCAGCACAACAACACGTTTGCCGCGCGCCTGTTCGGGGTCCAGGTATTCGGAGGAGTGCATCACCTCACCGCCCTGCGAGACAAAGGCGTCCTGTCCGGGGTGGGTCAGTATGTTCTTTTCCGAGAACTGACCGGTGCAGATCACGGTAAAGTCGGTGTCCAGCACCTTGCGTTCGCCACCGGTTTCTATGAGCAGCCGCCAGCCCGGCTGTCCATCCGGCCGCCGGTCCATTTCCATCACATTGCTGTTCAGCTGAAACAGCTTATGCAGCCCATGCCTGGCCGCGTAGGAATGCAAATAGGCGTGGACCTGAGGCCCCTTTGGCCATTCCGGATACTCCTTCGGCATTGGAAGGTCCGTGTAGCAATAGAGATCCTTGGGGGACTGTGTCTGGACACCGGGGTAAGAGCGGGACGGCTCCCAGACTCCCCCCAGGTCCTGGCTGCGCTCAAACCCCAGAACCTGATGGCCCTTCTCGGCAAATGCCTTGGCGGCGGCAAGCCCGCTTACTCCGCCGCCGATGACCGCGACCGTTTTACGCTTCACCATCTCCGCCCCCTTATTCCGAAGGCGGCGGCAGGAAGTCGACCTCGTGCAAGGCCGAAAGCCGCACCAGTTCCTGAGGATCGGTCACCCCGTCCAGTGCGCAGAACAAATCATAAAGCTTGCGCGAAGGCGCTACGCCAAACACGCAGGAGGCAGTGCCACCGGAACGGTTGAATATACCATGCGCCACGCCCATCGGCATCCGCACCGTGTCGCCCGGGCCTGCCTGAAACACATCACCGCCAAACTCCACCTCCAGCGTGCCCTCAAGCATCGTGATCCATTCATCCTGGGTCGGATGCACATGCGGCGGAACAAAGGTGCCGTCTGGAATGACCGCGTGCCACACAAAGGCATTTTCGCTGTGCAGTTTAGGCGTGTAGGTGTGGCCGACCACATTCCAGGACCGGCTGTCCAGCCCATCCGCGGCCTTCGTAATTCCCTGATCGAGAGCCATGTTTTCCTCCCTCATGCAGCTCATCCATCAAGCCTACGGCGGGTCAGGAAAAAGGATTATCCAGAATGCGCAAAATAGCGCAGGACCGTGTGATTGCCTGACGGCACCGGCGTGCTAGGCTGCCGGTATGACCCGTCCGCAGACAACAGAGCAGCATGAACCCTTGCGCGCATGGCGGCAGTTTGAGGGCCATGACTTTGACCAAGTGCGCGCCCTGGTCGCGGGAAAATTCTGCGACCACAGCCTGAGACCCCTTGGTGCCCCGCAAAACACCAGTATGCGGTACAACCATGTGCGCGGACAGGCGCTGTCGCTCAACTATCTGAGCTATGGGTCAGCAGTTGAGATCAATCCGGGAGAGCTCCAGGATTTCTACCTGGTGCAATTGCCGGTCAGCGGGCAGGCTCTGGTCGCCAATGGTGCGGAACCCGCTGTGTCTGACCCTGGCCTGGCCACAGTGCTCAACCCGTCCCGGGAAACACGGATGACATGGCACACCGGTTGCCGGATGCTGCTTCTGCAGATCAGCCGTGAAGCTTTGCATGCAACTGCAGAACGCGCCACCGGTCTGCCGCTTTGCGAAGGCGTCATGTTCCGTACTGCGGTTCCCTTGGAAAACGGCGCCCTGCGGGATTGGATGCGCCAGTTTTCAGCCTGTGTCGCCGCAACGGAAAACAAGGCGGGCTTCGGGTCTTGGAATTCAATGCAACAGACGATGATCGAAGAGCAGCTGATCCTGGGGCTGCTGACGCATCAGGACAGCAATATCCGTCATTTGATGAAGCCAAAATCAGCGCCATCAAACTGCCAAATGCGCCGCGCCAGGGACTTCATTCATGCCAATGCTTCCGAGCCCTTGACCGTTTCTGCCATTGCCGCTGCAGCCGGTTGCAGCATCCGGTCACTGCAAGCCGGTTTCCGCAGCCAGCTCAGCCTGACGCCGATGCAATACCTATGCGCTGTCCGGCTGGACATGGCGCGCTACCTGCTGCTGTCCCAGCCCGCCGGAACACCGGTCAGCAGTATCGCTTATGACTGCGGGTTTTCCCACCTGGGCCGGTTTTCCCGGCTTTACCGCGACCGCTTTGGCGAGCTTCCCAGAGACACCTCTCCCGCGCAGGGAAATCTGCAAAGATCCGGATGATCCCTGCTTGCACGGTGCAGGCTCAGTGTTTAAACGGTCTGCACTGGTTTCTGCCGCTGGCAGAAACTGTGCCGCTGTAGCTCAGCTGGTAGAGCACGTCATTCGTAATGATGGGGTCGGGGGTTCGAGTCCCTTCAGCGGCACCACTTTCCCCGGTTTTGCAATCACCCGGCATATCAGTGCTTTGCAATGTCCGGAGCGGATTCTTACCGGCCTGGCAGAAAAAGCTATCTTTGGCGGCGGGTTTCCATTTGACGCTGCCTGCGACTCCGCTTATACGGCGGTCTCACGACACCTGCCCAGGTGGCGGAATTGGTAGACGCGCTAGCTTCAGGTGCTAGTGTCCGTATGGACGTGGAGGTTCGAGTCCTCTCCTGGGCACCATTCTCCCAAACATTCAGTAACACTGTAAACGCGGTATTCTGCTGCATCGTTTTCAGCACACCGCGCAAGCGCCTGAAATGAAAAACGGCAGGACGCGCCTGCCGTTCATCATGACTGGTATTGACCAGAAACTGCCGTCAGCCTGCTTCTTTGGCCGGGCTCTGTGATACGCCGGCTTCCTCCGCAGCTTCTTCGACAATCTCAGCGTCCTCAACCGGCTCCGCGCTCTTGTCCTCCAGCGCACCGGTGATCAGCGGCAGCATGTGGGCAGCCGCCACGCTGGCCACTTCAGGCGTTTCCGGGCGTTTCCAGGACAGCGTGTCAAAGCTGGAGCAGTGCTCGCAGACCGGCGCCCATTCGGCATGAATGTGGTTGCAGCTGTCACAGACCCACTGGGGCCCGCGCGGCGCGGTCAGCGCCTTGGCCAGCCAGCCCTGCACCACTTTGTCGCCGGCGCCTTCGCCGCGTTCGATTGCGGCCATCAGTGTCAGCGCACGGGCATCCAAAGCTCTTTCGGCAAGATCGCTCAGCCAGCGGCGGGCCTCAGGAAAATCTTCGGCCACGATGTTCAGTTCCGCCATGATCAGCCGGGTTTCGTCATCCTGCGGCTTCAGACGGGCCAGCTGGTCGAAACGCTTGACGCGATCAGCCGCCGTTTCCTCCGGTTCAATTCCGGCAAAGGCATGGGCCAAATCGGGGTGCGGCTGGCTTTCCCAGGTTTTCTTGAGCAGACGGGCTGCCGGCCGTTTCTTTCCTTTGGCAATATATGCACGGGCGGCCATGGCTGCGGCGGGCACCAAATCCGGAGAGAGCCGGTTTGCCTCTATGGCCTGCTCCTGCTGCTCGATGGTTGCACTTTCATCCAGAAGACCCTTGGACGCTGACAGTGCCAGCACCGCATCGCGCCGTTTGAACACATCGCGCGGCAGGGTTCCGGTCTTGAGCTTGGTCGACAGCGTCTTGCGCGCCCCGGCCCAGTCTTCCGCCTGAGCCTGCAGGCGCAGCAGCGTGTCCTGCACCTCTTCGTGCTTGGGCCGCAGTGCCAGTGCCTTTTCCGCCAGCTGGCGGGCGGTGTCCGTGTCGCCCTCGGACAGCTTCTGCTTCATGATCCCGCGCACCCCGACAAAGCGGGTCGGCTGGTTGGACAGAAGGCGCTTGTAGGCCTCCGCCGCCTTGTGGGTGTCACCGCTCATCTCTGCCGCCTGCGCCACCAGCAGATCGGTCAGCTCCGGCTTTTGCAAAAACTTTTCGGCCCGCGCCGCCTTGGCCAGCGCCAGGCGCCCCTCGCCCGAGGCAAGCGCCATCAGCCCGTCCGACAGCGCCTGATAGCCTTTGCGTTCGCGGCCCTTGTCCCAGTAGCGCGACAAAGCAGTTTCATCGCCATTCAAGAACCGCAGAGTCGCAACCAGCAGCGACAGCAGCTTCAGGAACAGCCAAACGCCAAAAACCAGAACGCCCAGCGCAATAACCGATTGCAAGGCGCCAAGGGTATATTCCGTGCCGGCGACGGTTACCTGCACACCGCCGGCTGTTTCCATCAGCAAACCCGCGCCAAAGGCAAGAAGCGCGACGATTGCGACAAATACGAGGATCTTCAACAACGACCAGAGCATGGCGGCTTCCTTATTTGGCTTGCAGGCTTTGAGCCAGTTCAGCAGCTGCCGTCACGGCAGCCACCCGCGCATTTGCCGCGGCTTCCCAGTTGGACAGGGCGGCACGGGCCGTTTCGGGCAATACAGTGAGTTCGTTCAGCGCATCCTGCAGCTTGCCTGCGGCCACCGCTGCCTCAGTCCGGGACAGAACAGCATCCGCGCCATCGCCTTCCTGCGGCGTCACAGACCGCGCACCCAAATGCCGGTTCACATAATCCAGCAGGCCGCCGCCGCCCTTGGTTTCTTCGCGGGCTGCGGCCAGCGCCAGCCGCGCTGCCGGGGCAAAGCTGTCGCGCAGGGCGGAAATGGTGGCGACACCGCTGTCGGCCGGGCCTGACAGGACCGCCGGCACGTCCACGCCGAGGTTCGAAAGCTCCTGCACATTAGCGGCATAGCTGTTGCCGCTGTCCAATGCGGACCGCAGCTGTGCCAGCTGGGTCTGGGCGCTGGCGATCCGCGCGGCCTCGGCACTGGCGGCATCCATCGCCTGGGCTTCGGCCAGCATCTGCTCGACTTCCGCGCGCTGTGCGGCAAGGCTGTCCTGCAGCTTGGCCAGTTCGGTTTCAAACGCGGCCACTGCCTCCGGCGAGGCCCCCTCCAGCGGCCGGGTTTCCAATGCGGACACGCGGGCGGCCAGTGCGTCCAGATCCGCCCGCAAAGCCGCATCCGGTGCCGGCGCGCTCTTCAGCGGCTCAATTTCAGCGGTCAGGGCATCAATGCGGGACGCAAGCGGCGCAAGGTCGGGCGCCTGATTGGCTTCCACCTGCTGTTTCAAAGCGGCAAGGGCTGTTTCCAGCTCTGCCTGGCCGGTCTCAAGCGCGGTCAGATCAACACCGCCGCGCATAGAGGCAGGCAGCACGTTGTCGAGCCAGCCGCCCTGGCCGGCCACAAAGCCGATTACCGCGGCCACGGCGCCGCCCAGAACCGCAGAGCCGAAGCCGCCGCGTTTTTCGACAACCCGCTCCACCTCGCGCACAGGCTTGGCGGCAGTTGATTCAACCGGATCTGCAAGCGCCTCTTCAACCGCCGCATCCTCAGCGGCGGTCTCGGTCTCGGTCTCGGTCTCGGTCTCGGTCTCGGTCTCGGTCTCGGTCTCGGTCTCGGTCTCGGTCTCGGTCTCGGTCTCGGTCTCGGTCTC
>NZ_JBSWYB010000006.1:0-194443 GCF_056160905.1 Leisingera sp. ABD4_442
GTCTCGGTCTCGGTCTCGGTCTCGGTCTCGGTCTCGGTCTCGGTCTCGGTCTCGGTCTCGGTCTCGGTCTCGGTCTCGGTCTCGGTCTCGGAAACCGGGGATTCTGTTTCGTCAGCCGCGTCAACCGCCGCGCCGGCAGTTTCCGCGCTCACGTCCTGTTCCGAAGTCTCCACAACTTCTTCAACCGGCTGGGTCTCGCCGGGGCCGGGCTCAATCACGTCTTCCGGATTTTTCTTGTCAGCCACGCCGGCCTCCCCCCTCGATTCCTAAAAAATACATTCTCGCGAACACGCTGGACACTACTCTGCGCGATCCCCGCCCTCAAGCCGGGACAGCTGCGCTGCGGCATCAAGGACGGCTTCGCCCATTGCCTTGGCATCCGGAGCCCTACTTACGCGCAACGTCTTGCAATTCAAGCCTTTCAATGGCTCCGCCACCGCTGGGCTCAGCGCAATCAGATGCAAATTCGCCCCATCCCCGCACAGATTGGCAAAATGGCGCGCAGTTCTGGGAGAGAAAAGCGGCACGATCACATCCTTTTGCGCAGAAAGAACAGCTTGGGCCTCCTCCGTCAGCGGCAACAGCACTTGATCATAGACCACCTGCTCCCGGCACGGCAGCCCCGCATCCTCAAGCCTCTGTGCAATGTTTCCCCGTGCGTGCGCACCCCGCAGGTGCAGCAACGGTCCTTCAGGGCGCTGCTGCAAAAGGGCTGCAACCAGCTCATCCGCGCATATGCCTGCGCAGGACGCCGTCCAGCCCGTTTCCATAGCGGCCTGCGCAGTGCGTTCTCCCACGCAATAGGCAGGCAGGCGGGCGGTGGTTTCACGTGAAGCGGTCTCCACCCCGTTTGCAGAGGTGAAGATGACCCCCTTCGCACCATCTAATTGGACCGGGGTGCCCGCAGGCCGGATCTCAATCAGCGGTGCATGGACAACCTGCAGCCCGGCGCGCGCATCAGCAGGCAGCCCGGCCGCGAACCGCTTGGCCGCGTCCAGCGGGCGTGTCATCAGCAATGGCACCATCGCAGGGCTCCCGGGATTGTTTGCAGGCAGCTTAGGTGGTAGCCCCGGCGGCAATTCGATGCAACGGTAAGGCCATGACTAAGACCCTGACCATTCTGGGGCTGGAAAGCAGCTGCGACGACACCGCCGCCGCCGTAATGCGGCAGGCTGAGGGCGCGCAGCCTGAGGTTCTGTCCTCGATCGTGTTCGGCCAGACCGAGCTGCACAGCGCCTTTGGCGGCGTGGTGCCCGAGATCGCAGCCCGCGCCCATGCCGAGAAGCTGGACCTCTGCGTGCGCGATGCGCTGGCCGAGGCCGGGCTGACACTGAAGGACATGGATGCGGTTGCGGTGACGGCCGGCCCCGGCCTGATCGGCGGCGTGATGTCGGGCGTGATGTGCGCCAAGGGGATCGCCGCCGCCACCGGCCTGCCGCTGGTGGGCGTGAACCATCTGGCGGGCCATGCGCTGACGCCGCGGCTGACCGATGGCATCGCTTACCCCTACCTGATGCTGCTGGTCTCTGGCGGGCATTGCCAATACCTGCTGGTGCGCGGGCCGGAGGATTTCACCCGCCTCGGCGGTACCATCGACGACGCGCCGGGCGAGGCGTTTGACAAAACCGCGCGCCTGTTGGGCCTGCCGCAGCCCGGCGGCCCTTCGGTGCAGGCTGAAGCGGAAGCGGGCGACCCCAAACGCTTCCGCTTCCCGCGGCCGCTGCTGGACCGGCCGGATTGCAACCTGTCATTCTCCGGCCTGAAGACCGCGCTGATGCGGATGCGGGATCAGATCGTGGCCGAGAAAGGCGGGCTGACGCGTCAGGACCGCGCCGATCTGTGTGCCGGGTTCCAGGCCGCAGTGGTGGACACGCTGGCAGAGAAAACCCGCCGCGCAATCCGCCTGTATCTGGAAGAGCAGCCTGCACAGCCAACTGTTGCCGTGGCTGGCGGTGTGGCGGCAAATACCGCCATTCGCACTACGTTAGAGACTGTTTGCGCCGAGGCCGGCGCGGCCTTCACGGCGCCGCCGCTGCGGCTGTGCACGGATAATGCGGCGATGATCGCCTACGCGGGCCTTGAACGGTTCAAGGCGGGCGCACGCGACGGGCTGGACCTGACCGCCCGCCCGCGCTGGCCGCTGGACCAAAGCAGCCCGGCACTGATCGGATCCGGCCGCAAGGGAGCCAAGGCATGAGTATTTCCGTTCTGGGATCGGGCGCCTTCGGCACCGCTTTGGCGATTTCACTGGCTGGCAACGGGCCGGTGACCTTGTGGGCGCGTAACCCCATGAAGGCGCAGTCGATGCAGGACAGCCGCCGCAACGGCACCCGCCTGCCCGGTGTGGCACTGCCGGAGAACCTGACCGTAACCGCGGATATTTCGCAAGCCTGTGCGTCTGACGTGCTGCTGCTTGCGGTGCCGATGCAGACACTGCGCGGGGTGCTGGAAGCGCATCGTGATCTCTTCACCGGCAAGACACTGGTTGCCTGCTGCAAAGGGATCGAGCTGGACTCCGGCCTGGGCCCGGTTGCGGTCATTCAGGAAGTCCTGCCAGATGCAAGCGCCGCCCTGCTGACCGGCCCAAGCTTTGCCGCCGATATTGCCCGCGGCCTGCCCACCGCACTGACCCTTGCCTGCAATAATGCAGAGCGGTGCAAGGCGCTGCAGGAGCAGCTGACCACGGCGAACCTGCGTCTTTACCGCACCACGGACACCATAGGTGCCGAGACTGGCGGCGCCCTGAAGAACGTCATGGCGATTGCCTGCGGCGCGGTCATCGGTGCGGGCCTTGGCGACAGTGCCCGCGCAGCGCTAATGACCCGCGGCTACGCCGAGATGCAGCGCATGGCGCTGGCCTGCGGCGCCAAGACAGAAACGCTGGCGGGTCTGTCCGGCTTTGGCGACCTGACGCTCACTTGCAGTTCGGATCTGTCGCGCAACTACCGTCTGGGCCTGTCCATCGGCCGCGGCGAGGAGTTTGATTCCAGCATCACGGTGGAAGGTGCCGCCACTGCGCGGGCCGTGGCGGCACAGGCCCAGCGGATGGGATTGGACATGCCGATCACGCTCACGGTAACCAATTTGCTCGATCAGCGCTTGACGATCAGCGAGGCAGCGGCACATTTGCTTAAAAGACCATTAAAAGAGGAATAAAATGCTCATCGCATTGATTGCCCGCGACAAACCCGGTGCCCTGCAGACCCGTCTCGATAACCGCGACGCACATCTGGCCTATATCAACGACACCGGTGTTGTGGCGCAGGCCGGCCCGCTCTTGGATCAGGATGGCAATATGGCCGGCTCTCTGGTTATTCTGGACGTCGAAGACATGGCAGCCGGCCAGGCCTGGGCGGACAACGACCCCTACAACAAGGCGGGCCTGTTTGAAGCTGTCGAACTGATCACCTGGAAAAAGGTCATCGGCTGATGCGTTACTGGCTGTTCAAATCCGAACCCTCCACCTGGAGCTGGGATAACCAGGTCTCCAAAGGCGAAGATGGTGAGGAATGGGACGGCGTGCGCAACTACCAAGCGCGCAATTTCATGCGCGAGATGAAAATCGGCGAGCGCGGGTTCTTTTATCATTCGCAGAAAGAGAAATCCGTGGTCGGCATTGTCGAGGTCTGCGCCACAGCACACCCCGACAGCACCACTGAAGACGCGCGCTGGGAATGCGTCGACATCAAGGCGGTGCGGCCCTTTGCCAAGCCTGTCTCCCTTGATCAGATCAAGACGGACCCGAGGCTGGAGGAGATGGTGCTGGTCAAGAACTCCCGCCTGTCGGTGCAGCCGGTGAGCGAGGCGGAATGGGCCGCCATCTGCGCGCTGGGGGAGACAGACCCCGGCTGATCTGCCACTCTGCTCTCCACAGGCAGAACAATCAGGGAGAGCATTGTGGAACTTGTCAGTGTGATTGCAGCGGCGGCGGCAGCATTTGTGCTGGGCGCGGTCTATTACGGTGCCTTGGCCAAGCCCTGGGTTGAGGCCTCGGGTGTGGAATGCGATGAGGACGGCAAGCCGAAGGGCGGGCAGAGCCCGGCGGTTTTTGCCATGGCCTTTGTGCTGCAGCTGATCGTCGCTGGCATGATGCGCCATGTGTTCACCCTGTCAGGCATCGAGTCCCTTGGTGCGGGCCTGGTGGGCGGCGCCGGTGTCGGGCTGTTCTTCATCAGCCCCTGGATCGCGCTGAACAACATGTACGGGATGCGGCCGGTCAAGCTGACGCTGATTGACGGCGGATATGCGACGCTGGCCTGTGCTGCAGCTGGGGCTGTGCTGGGGCTGTTCTGAGCCTGCGGCGTCTGAATTGAAAAAGGGAAGGTCTTGCGGACAAACAAGACCTTCCCTTCCACCCCGCGTGCCCATATCCACCACACGCGTATGAAAATCTGTGTCTTGGCCGTCCTGACCGTGACATCAGGTATAGGCTGTCCCGCCCCGATTCCGCAAAACAATAACCCGGACAATGCAAGACAAATGGGAACCGCTTACCTGCGGCGGCCCCGGCACTTGACAGGGCGGCCTATTATTTAACACTATTGTTAAATAGATGTTCACCAGCCAGGAAAGGTGATCCATGCCTGTAAACCTCCCTAATGAAAGCGCCGCCTACCGGGCTGCCCGCAATAACCTGTTGAAGGCCGAGCTTGCGCTGCGGGCGCAAACCGAAGAGGTCGCGGCCCTGCGCCGGGCCCTGCCGGAAGGCGGACTGGTTGCGCAGGACTACAGCTTTCGCAGCACCAGCGGGGCGAAGGTGCCCATGCGGGAGCTGTTTGGTGAACACAGCACCCTTGCCATCTATTCGCTGATGTACGGCCCGGAGGCCAAGGCCGCCTGCCCGATGTGTTCCGCCTTCCTGGATGGCTGGCGCGGACAGGTAGCCCATGTGCAGGAACGGATGGGATTTGCAGTGGTCGCCCAGTCTGCGCCTGAGCGCCTGGCTGCGTTGCAGGAGGAATTGGGCTGGCAGGCGCTGCCACTGTTTTCTGCGGCAGGAACCAGTTATCAGCAGGATTACCTGGCCGAGAATGAGGGGGGCGCGCAGCTGCCGATGCTGCATGTCTTCACCCGCTCCAGGGATGCCATCCGGCATTTCTGGGGGTCTGAGATGTTCTTTGAGCCCAGCCCCTGGCAGCCGCGCCACATAGACGCGCTGTGGCCGCTGTGGAGCCTGTACGACCTGACACCCGAAGGCCGCGGCAGCCATATGCCGAACCCGGGTTGAGCCTGCCGGGCCGGTACACACCTCGCAAAAGGGAAGTCACCCGCCCGTCGCGTCAGCGGCGGGCACGCGCCTGCCCGCCCGTCAAACCGAAGGTTTGCCTCCGGCAAAACGGCGGGCGCGTTCGCGCCCACCCGGGCAGACGCTCACCGCGATACTCTAACGGAGCCAGTTGCCGAAACCCTGCCTATCAAAAGAAAAGCGCCGCCGGATTGCTCCAGCGGCGCTGACTTTTCAAAAGCGAAACCGCTTAGTAGCGGTAGTGCTCCGGCTTGAAGGGGCCTTCGGGCTTGACGCCGATATAGGCGGCCTGTTCGGCGCTCAGCTGGGTCAGTTTAACGCCGATGCGGCCCAGGTGCAGACGGGCGACTTTCTCGTCCAGGTGCTTGGGCAGGATGTAGACGTCGTTTTCGTAGTTGTCGCCGCGGGTCCACAGTTCGATCTGGGCCAGCACCTGGTTGGTGAAGGAGGCCGACATCACGAAGGACGGGTGGCCGGTGGCGTTGCCGAGGTTCAGCAGACGGCCTTCGGACAGCAGGATGATGCGGCTGCCCGAGGGCATCTCGATCATATCCACCTGGTCCTTGATGTTGGTCCACTTGTGGTTCTTCAGCGCCGCGACCTGGATTTCGTTGTCGAAGTGGCCGATGTTGCCGACGATCGCCATATCCTTCATCTCGCGCATATGCTCGATGCGGATCACGTCCTTGTTGCCGGTGGTGGTGATGAACACGTCGGCGGTGGCGACTTCGTCTTCCAGCAGGGTAACCTCGAAACCGTCCATGGCGGCCTGCAGGGCGCAGATCGGGTCGGCCTCAGTCACTTTCACCCGGGCGCCAGCACCGCGCAGGGAGGCGGCGGAGCCTTTGCCCACGTCGCCATAGCCGCAAACCACGGCGACCTTGCCGGCCAGCATGGTGTCGGTGGCGCGGCGGATGCCGTCGACCAGCGATTCCTTGCAGCCGTATTTGTTGTCGAACTTGGACTTGGTGACCGAGTCATTGACGTTGATCGCCGGGAACGGCAGCTGGCCGTTTTTCTGCAGTTCATACAGGCGGTGCACGCCGGTGGTGGTTTCTTCCGAGACACCCTGGATCGCGTCGCGGGTCTTGGTGAACCAGCCGGGCGATGCCTCCATGCGCTTGAAGATTTGCGCCTTGATGACGGCTTCTTCCTCGGACTGCGGCGCCGGGATGATGTCCTCGCCCGCTTCGGCGCGCGCACCCAGCAGCACATAGAGGGTGGCGTCGCCGCCATCATCCAGGATCAGGTTGGCGCCTTCAGGGAACATGAAGGATTTGTCCAGGTAGTCCCAATGCTCTTCCAGGGTCTGGCCCTTGATCGCAAAGACCGGAATGCCGGCCTCGGCGATGGCCGCGGCGGCGTGGTCCTGGGTCGAGAAGATGTTGCAGGACGCCCAGCGCACATCGGCGCCCAGCGCCACCAGCGTTTCGATCAGAACCGCAGTCTGGATGGTCATGTGCAGCGAGCCGACAATGCGGGCGCCTTTCAGCGGCTTGCTTTCACCGTATTCTTCGCGCAGCGCCATCAGGCCCGGCATTTCGGTTTCGGCGATGTCCAGCTCTTTGCGGCCAAACCCGGCCAGCGCGATGTCTTTGACGATATAATCCCCGGCCATAGTCTGCTCCATTCCGGTTACGAGTACACTTGCAGCAGGGCCTAACACTGCAATTGTTGATATTCAACGAAGATACCCGCAACCGGAGCCGGCGGCTCTGGCTTTTTAACGGTGGTCAGGCTGTTGGGGGGAGCCTGTCAGGCTGCCAAAGTCAGCTTGGCGTGCCCGGATCCGGCGTTTTTTCCGCTATGTGGAAGAAGGAGGAACCGGTTGCCACAACGCAGCTGATTCCGTTTGCATGTGTAACCAAAACGGTGAAAGTACCGGTTTCATCTGAAGACCAAACTTCAATCACTGTGGCCTCTGGGCGGCTTTTCTGAAGTCCGCCGGCGGTCAGCCGTTCGGAATATCCGCTTTCCAGTTTCTGGGTCATGACCTCACGGTCGCCGCAGCTTGCAGCCAGGGCAGGCGGCGCTGTTGCAGCCATGCCGAAAAGCAGGGAAAGGCCAAGTAGACGCTTGAACATGACAAACTCCTTTCTGTTGCGTGTCACGTCGCAGAAGGGGGTTGCCGCAGAGAGGGGGCGGTGCCCCTTGTGTACCTATAATATTGGGTCTGAAGCGCTCTATTTCAAACTCACGGAACATAAACACCCCGTTTTCATCCGTGTTTGCAAAGTGCCGGCAGGCATTGCCCGGCATTGCCTCAGCAGGTAGTCAAAAAGCGTATTGCAGTGACAGGATGCACCGTCATGCCCGCCAAAACCGTCCGCGCCTGGCAGAGAATGCTATCGGGGCGCCGCCTCGATCTTCTGGACCCGACGCCCGTAGACATCGAGATCGAAGACATCGCCCATGGGCTGGCCTTTGTGGCGCGCTGGAACGGCCAGACGATGGGGGACTTTGCCTATTCCGTGGCTGAGCATTCGCTGCTGGTTGAGGACATTTTCAGCCGGATGCAGCCCAAGGCGCCGGTCAAATGGCGGCTGGCCGCGCTGCTGCACGACGCACCGGAATATGTGATCGGAGATATGATTTCCCCGGTCAAGGCGGCCGTGGGTCCGGGATACGGCGATCTGGATCAGCGGCTGACCGCTGCCATCCATCTGCGGTTCGGGCTGCCTGCCGCCCTGCCCAAGACCGTCAAGGCGCAGATCAAGCGGGCGGACAAAATCAGCGCCTGGATGGAGGCGGTGCAGATTGCAGGGTTTTCAGAGGCAGAAGCCAGCAAGTTCTTCGGCCGCCCGAAAGCAGAGATTGCCGAGGGGCTGCACATCCGCCTGCGCCCGCCGGTCGAAGTGCGGCAGGATTTCATTGCCCGGCACCAGGCCCTGTTGCAGCGGATGTAGCCGGCAACGGGTTTCACCCAGCTATGGCCGCTGCCATGCCGGTGGTTCCAATCGTTACTCTGCTGCCTGTCCTGCGTATAATGGATAGCAAGGTAAGTATGGCGGCGCCGCCAAGGGGCGGAGGCGGGACGGGAGGGTTGCTCCCGCACGCGAAACGTCGTCTGTGCGTGCCCGTGCCAAAGGGCCCAGTTCCAAGTTGCCGGGGGTGTCAGGCCCGGCAGTGACCGCGATCGACTGGGACTATGCCGCAGGCCGCTTAAGATCCCGTGAGACCAGCGTACGCAGGCTGCGCAACACCCTACGTTGAGGGGCAGAGCCCCGTGTCTGAAGTGGAAGGTTCAGCGCGGGCTGCGCTTGGCCAGGATCCGCTGCAGGGTGCGGCGGTGCATGTTCAGCCGCCGGGCAGTTTCCGAGACATTGCGGTCGCAAAGCTCATAGATACGCTGGATGTGTTCCCAGCGCACCCGGTCAGCGCTCATCGGGTTTTCCGGCGGCGGCGGCAGCTCATCGCCGCTGGTGAGCAGCGCATTCATGATGTCGGTGGCATCAGCCGGCTTGGACAGATAGTCGGTTGCCCCGATCTTGACCGCGGCCACTGCGGTGGCAATGGCGCCATAGCCTGTCAGAACCACCACCCGGCTGTCAGGGCGCTTCTCGCGCAGCACCTCGACCACGTCCAGGCCATTGCCATCCTCCAGCCGCAGGTCGACTACCGCATAAGCCGGCGGCCGTGCCGTGGCTATGGCACTGCCTGCCGCAACGGACCCTGCGGTTTCCACCTCGAATCCGCGCTTCTCCATTGCCTTGGCAAGACGCCGCAGAAACGGCTCGTCGTCATCGACCAGCAGCAGCGTTTTGTCGGGTCCAATGTCCTGCAGAGCAGTTTCGGCCATGCCCGGTCCTCCGCGAAGTTTTTCAGTTCACGCAAGAATATGTCCGGGCAAGGGGAAAGGTCAAACAGCTATCCCGCCTCAAGTTTTCCCGATGAAACAGGCAGCTTTGTCCGCCATCTGTTCGGCGGTTTCGTCACGGCGGAAGAATTCCACAAACCCGTCTTCCGGCAGCACAAGGTAAGAGAAGGTGGAATGATCGACCAGATAGTAATCCTCGTCCCCCTCGTTCTTTTTGAAATAGGTTTTGTAGGCCTTGCTGGCCGCCCTCACCTGGTCCAATGAACCGGTCAGGCCGATCATCTTTTCATGCAGGTTTTCGGCATAATCACCAACAGCTTCAGGGGTATCGCGCTCCGGGTCGATGGAAATGAACACCGGGGTCACGCTGATGCCGCGCTCTGCCAGAACATCGACGGCATCGGCGTTGCGGGCCGAATCCATCGGGCAGACATCGGGGCAAAAGGTATAGCCGAAATAGACGATTGACGGCTCGGTGATCACGTCTTTGTCGGTAACGGTTTCACCTTTGGCGTTGACCAGTTCGAACGGGCCGCCGATGGTGTCGGCGCCGCCGGCGATCTGGCTGCTGCGGCACTGTGCGAATTTGTCGCCCCCGTTGCCTCCCTGCGTCAGGAACCAGGCACCGCCCACCAGGGCAGCAACAAAAGCGGCAGCAAAAAGAGCATAAACGCGGGTCATGGGATCACACTTTTCATCAAGGAAGGGTTGTTGATCGTTTGCGGCGCCAGACCTATCAAGAAATACAGCCGATGCAACTGGCGCACGGCGTCACATCTGCGGGAGCACTGGACCCCATGAGCGATCGTTTTTTCAGACCAGCAGGCGGTCAGGAACACAGCCACTGGATCCGGCTGCGGACCCTGATCTTATTGCGCTGGGTCGCCATAGCCGGCCAGGTGACAGCGATCGCTGTTGCGCAGCACCGGTTTAACCTGCAGCTGGAACTGGGCCTGTGCTACCTGGCTATCGGCATTTCTGCCGCCGGCAATCTGATTGCCGTCTTTGCTTTTCCGGAAAACAAGCGCCTGACGGAGTTCGAAAACTTCCTGATGGTTCTGTTCGACCTGCTGCAACTGGCCTTTCTGCTGTATCTTACGGGCGGGCTGAACAACCCGTTTGCATTGCTGGTGCTGGGGCCGGTTACGATCTCTGCAGCGGTGATGGGGCTGCGCTCCACCCTGATCATCGGCGCCACTGCGATCATCCTTGTTACCCTGATGGCAGAATTTCACCTTCCGCTGCGCACGGAACAAGGGTTCATTCTGCGGATCCCGGATGTCTTCATCTTCGGCAACTGGATCGCCATTGTTATCGCGATCCTTTTCATCGGTGCCTATTCTTTTCGTGTCAGCAATGAAATGCGGTCCATGTCGGACGCGCTGAGTGCCACCCAGCTTGCGCTTTCGCGGGAGCAGAAACTGACGGACCTGGGCGGCGTGGTTGCCGCGGCGGCGCATGAGCTGGGCACGCCGCTGGCCACCATCAAGCTGACCAGCGCAGAGCTGATCGAGGAGCTGGACGACCGCCCCGACCTGCGCGAAGACGCCGCCCTGATCCGCGAACAGGCCGACCGGTGCCGCGATATCCTGCGCGGAATGGGGCGGGCTGGAAATGATGACCTGCATCTGAGGCAAGCTCCGTTTTCAACGCTTGTGACGGAAGCCGCAGAGCCGCATATGAACCGCGGCAAAGCAGTTCTGTACCATGAAGAACCGCTGGAGGGCGGAGATTTCCAGCAGCCGACAGTCATGCGCAAGCCGGAAATCATTCATGGACTGCGCAATCTGGTTCAGAACGCGGTGGATTTCGCGCAATCCACCGTGTGGATTGATGCTGCCTGGAACGACGACCGGATCATCCTGCGGATATGCGATGACGGCCAGGGGTTTCCTCCGCATCTTTTGGGCCGTATCGGCGACCCGTTTGTCCGCCGCCGCAAAGGGGAAACCGTGCAGAAGCAGCGGCCGGAATACGAAGGGATGGGGTTGGGCCTGTTCATTGCCAAGACATTGCTTGAGCGGACCGGGGCCAAGTTGAGATTCGCCAATGGCGCCGACCCTTTCCAGACCCTGAGCCCCTATGGCGACAGGCGCGGCGCCATCGTTGAAGTTGCCTGGCCCCGGACGAAAATCGACGCAATCGCTGCCGGCGGGCCTGTTACCGGGAAAAATATACCTTTAGAAATTTAACTATTCACTTTTGGGCAACCAATTAAACTTCATTTAACCATTATTAGGGAACCATACGGCTAAACGAGAGCTGAACTAGGCAGGACGACATGCAGAACTTCGCTTCGATCGAATGGTTTGTACTGGCAGCGCTTTGCGTTGCAACGGCTGCTGCCGCGGTCTGGTGGCTGTCTCCCTCCCCGCGCCGCCAGGGGCTTGAACACGACTTGCTGGCAGGCGACGGCCGCACCGACGCGGTCTTCCTGTTCGATGACACCAGCCTGATCGGCTGGTCCTCCGGCGCCCGCAAATTCATTGGCGATCAGGCGGAAAACTTTGATTGGGGCATGTTGCGCGATCAGCTCGCACGCAACTACCCCGGGCTGCCGCAATCACCGGGTTTCCTAAAGGATGTCGGGCCCTTGGTCCTGTCCGGAACCGCCTCTGCTGAAAGCCGGGAAGCACATTGCGAATGGATTGACGGCGTCACACGGGTACAGCTGCGCCGCAGCACGCTGGAAGAACAGAACAAATCCCTGGACCAGGAACTGACCACCCTGCGCGCTGCCGTGCACCAGGCGCCCTATCCGGTGTGGCTGCAATCCGAAGAGGGGGATGTGACCTGGTCCAACCTGGCCTATGACGATCTCAGCCAGAAAATCCGCGGCCGCAGCGCCGACTTTGCCGAGCCGCTTTTTACCGATCTCCATGATCCGATGACCAGCGGCAAGCCGGAGAGAATCAATATCCCGCTGCCCGACAGCAGCAAGAAGCTTTGGTACAATGTCTCGACCACTGAAACGGAAGCCGGCTGGCTGTGCCACGCAGTTGACGTGAATGCCGTGGTCGATGCCGAGGTTGCCCAGCGCAACTTTGTGCAAACCCTGGCCAAGACTTTTGCCCAGCTGTCAATCGGGCTGGCAATTTTCGACCGCAACCGCCAGCTGGTGCTGTTCAATCCGGTGCTGATCGACCTGACCGCCCTGCCCGCGAACTTCCTGAGCTCACGGCCCAACCTGCTGACCTTCTTTGACCGGCTGCGCGACCAGCGGATGATGCCGGAACCCAAAAGCTACTCCAGCTGGCGCCACCAGATGGCCGACCTGCTGGAAGCCGCAGCCGAAGGCCGCTACCAGGAAACATGGTCGCTGCCATCGGGTTCGGTCTACAAGGTTTCCGGCCGGCCGCATCCGGATGGCGCCATTGCGTTCCTGTTCGAAGACATCACCGCCGAAGTCACCCTGACCCGGCAATTCCGGTCCGAACTGGAAATGGGCCAATCGATCATGGACCAGATGGACGAGGCGATTGCGGTCTTTGCCAACGATGGCAGCATGACCTTCTCCAACAGTGTCTATGATGCCATGTGGCAAATGAACCCCGATGCGAGCTTTGCTAAAGTGTCGATTATGGACACGAGCCGGGTTTGGCAGGACACCTGTGCGCCGACGCCCGTGTGGGGAGAAATCCGCGACTTTGTCGCAGGTGGCGAAGGGCGGGAAGCCTGGTGGTCCAAGGTACAGCGACGGGACGGAACCCCGCTGGTTTGCATGGTCTCAGCCATTCAGAACGGTGCAACAATGGTCAGGTTCCATTCACCGCAAGCCGCCCCTCTTCCGGAAAGCCAGGAGCGTTTCCCCGCCATCAGCCAAGGGTGAATGAGGAAACCCGCTTGCAGCAGCACCGCGGCGGCGCCATTGTACCGCCATGACACTGAAAAATGCGGTCTACACGCTTAAGTCACCCGATGAAACGGCCCGCATGGCCGAGCATATCGCCGGAGCCCTGCGCCCCGGCGATTGCTTGTTGCTGGAGGGGGTTATAGGTGCAGGCAAAACCCATTTTGCCCGCCATCTGATCCAGTCTCTGATGGACGTTCCCGAAGACGTGCCCTCTCCTACTTTTACGCTTGTGCAGACATATGATCTGCCGGCGGGAGAGATCTGGCACACAGATCTTTACCGCCTGTCTTCTTTGGATGAGCTGGAGGAATTGGGTTTGACCGAGGCTTTCGAAACGGCAATCTGCCTTGTTGAATGGCCGGACAGGCTGGCGGAACTTGCACCGCCCCATGCCTTGCATTTGACATTGGCCCTGGATCCGGAACACGAGGACCGCCGCCAGCTGACACTTCACTGGAGCGATCCAAAATGGCAGCCTCTGATGGAGCGCATCAGCATATGACCAACCGCAATTCCTTGTGCGAAAACTTCCTTGCGGGAACACCCTATGCCAACTGGCAGCGCGGCCCGCTGGCAGGCGATGCGTCTAACCGGCGCTACGAACGGCTGACTAATACCGATGGGCAATCCGTGGTGCTGATGGACGCGCCGCCGGAAAAGGGCGAGGATGTGCGCCCCTTTGTCCGCATTGCAGAATATCTGCGTGCCCAAGGCCTCAGTGCTCCTGAAGTTCTGGCCCAGGATTGCGAACACGGGTTTCTGCTCTTGGAGGATCTGGGCGACGATCTTTTTGCCCGCGTCGTTAACCGGGAGCCGGCATTGGAATGGGAGCTCTATGAAGCTGCAACCGACGCGCTTGCCGCGCTCCACCGGGCGCCGATGCCGGAACTGGAACCCTATGGTCCACGGCTGATGGCAGAAATGGCCGGGCTGGCCTTGTCAAAGTACCGCGCCGGAATTCTTGGCGGCAGCGACCCGGATCTGCTGGCCCGGTTCGAGAACCTGTTCGAAGATATCCTGCGCGAAACCGTCAAGGGTGACACCGTTCTGGTCCAGCGGGACTATCACGCAGAAAATCTGCTGTGGCTGCCACAGCGGGAAGGGGTTGCACGTGTCGGCCTGCTGGATTTCCAGGACGCGCGTTCCGGCCACCCGTCCTATGATCTGGTGTCGCTTTTGCAGGACGCCCGCCGTGATGTGCCGGCGGGTATCGAGATGCAGATGATCAACCGCTATATTGAAGCTTCCGGCGTAGAAGAATCCGGCTTTCGCAGTGCGTACACCGTTCTTGGCGTACAACGGAACCTGCGTATTCTCGGCGTCTTTGCCCGCCTGAGCCTGGAGTATGGAAAGCCGCATTATGTCGACCTGATCCCGCGTGTTTGGGACCATTTCATCCGCGGGCTGGAGCATCCGGCACTGGCGCCGGTGGCCACCCTCTTGCGTGAAAGCCTGCCTGCGCCAGCGCCGGGCAATCTGGATAAGCTGAGGCCCTGATGCAGCACTCCCCCGATGCCGTCATGCTGTTCGCCGCGGGTTTTGGCACCCGGATGCGGGAGCTGACCCGCGACAAGCCAAAACCGATGATCGACGTTGCCGGCCGGCCGCTGATCTGTCACGCGCTGGCGCTGGCCAAGGCGATCCAACCGGCCCGGATCGCGGCGAATCTGCATTACATGCCTGAGCCTCTGCAAGCATTGTTAGAGCCTGAAGATGTGCAGATCAGCCTCGAACAGCCTGAAATTCTGGACACCGGCGGCGGGCTGCGCCAGGCCCTGCCCTTGCTTGGAGACGGACCGGTTTTCACCATGAACACCGATGCCATCTGGAAAGGCCCGAACCCGCTGCAACTGGCGCGTGAGGCCTGGGACCCTGAACGTATGGATGCGCTGCTGGTCTGCGTGCCGCTGGAACGCGCCGTGGGCCGCGCTGGCGGCGGCGATTTCTCGGCAGATGCCGAGGGCCGCATCAGCCGCGGCGGCAATCTGGTTTATGGCGGGGTGCAGATCCTGAAAACAGACGGGTTGCATCAGGTTGCGGAGCGGGTGTTCTCGCTGAATGTGCTGTGGAACCGGATGGCAGCGGACAGCCGACTGTTTGCGCTGGAATATCCCGGCCGCTGGTGCGATGTGGGCCACCCCGAAGGGATTGTACTGGCTGAGGAGCTGATCGCCGCAGATGATGTTTGAACCCTCCAGCACCCCGCGCGTCTTTGCCGTGCCCTGCGGCGTCGATTTCCCGCGGGCGCTGGTCGAAGGCCTGCGCGCCCGCGCCCAAGGCCAGCCGCCCGAGGCGCTGGCAAAGGCTGAGCTGATCCTCAACACCTCCCGCATGGCGCGGCGGGTGCGGGCGCTGTTCGACGATGGTCCCGCCATGCTGCTGCCGCGGATGCTGATGCTGACGGATCTTGCCCAGCGCGCAACGCTGGAGGGGCTGCCGCCCGCCCTGCCCCCGCTGCGGCGCCGGCTGGAGCTGTCGCAGCTGATCGCGAAACTGCTGGATGCGCAGCCCGATCTGGCTTCGCGCGCCTCGCTTTATGATCTGTCCGACAGCCTGGCGGCGCTAATCGACGAGATGCAGGGCGAAGGCGTCAGCACGGATACGATCCGCGATCTGGATGTTTCCGACATGTCCGGCCATTGGGCGCGGGCGCAGGCCTTTATCGGCATCGCCGATGAATTCACCGGCCTGCATGAGGGCGCGATGGATGCCCAGGCGCGTCAGCGGCAAGTGGTGCTGAACCTGATCGAGCAATGGCAGGAGACCCCGCCGCAGCACCCTGTCATTCTGGCCGGCTCCACCGGCTCGCGCGGGACGACGCTGCTGCTGATGCAGGCCATTGCCCGCCTGCCGCAAGGCGCGGTGGTGCTGCCGGGCTTCGACTTTGACCAGCCAGAGCGTGTTTGGAGCGGGCTGGATGATCCGATGATCTCGGAGGACCATCCGCAATACCGGTTCCACAAGCTGATGAAAGACTTGGAGATTTCGCCGGCGGATGTGCAGACATGGACTGAAACTCCGCCGGTTTCGCCGGAGCGGAATAAACTCGTGTCCCTCGCCCTGCGCCCTGCCCCGGTGACCGACGCCTGGATGAGCGAAGGCCCGCAGCTGACCGGATTGGACACAGCCACCGGGAACGTCACGCTGATCGAGGCGCCCTCCCCCCGGTCCGAGGCATTGGCCATTGCCCTGCGCTTGCGCCAGTCGGCGGAGGACGGCCAGACCGCTGCGCTGATCACCCCGGACCGGATGCTGACCCGCCAGGTTTCGGCGGCGCTGGACCGCTGGGATATCCTGCCTGATGACTCGGCCGGCCAGCCCTTGCAGCTGTCGCCGCCGGGCCGCTTCCTGCGCCATGTTGCGGGGCTGTTCTGCAAGCCGCTGGCCTGCGACAGCCTGCTGACACTGCTTAAACACCCGCTGACCCATGATGGCGCCGGCCGCGGCGACCACTTGCGCCAGACCCGCGAGCTGGAGCTGTCCCTGCGCCGCAATGGGCCGCCCTTCCCCGATGCCGCGGCCTTTGCCGGTTTTGAGAAAGGCCGTGAACTGACGCATGGCTGGACCGCATGGCTGTCAGCCTGTTTTGCGGATCAAGAGATTGCCGGCACCCTGCCCCTGACCGATTGGGTCGAGCGTCTGCGCGAGTTGGCCGAACGCATTGCCGCGGGCAGCCAGGCTGAGGGCTCCGGCACCCTTTGGGACAAGAAAGCCGGCCAAGCTGCCCTTGCCTGCATCGAAAATCTGGAGGCCGAGGCGCCTTATGGCGGCGAGATGACCGCCCGCGACTTTGCCGACTTGCTGGGCGCCTTGCTGAGCCAGGGCGAGGTGCGCGACCGCGATGCGCCCTATGGCTCGATCATGATCTGGGGCACGCTGGAGGCGCGGGTGCAGGGCGCCGATCTGGTAATCCTTGGCGGGTTGAACGAGGGCAGCTGGCCCGAGGTGGCGGCACCTGATCCCTGGTTGAACCGCCAGCTGCGCAATCAGGCGGGGTTGCTGCTGCCGGAACGCCGCATCGGCCTGTCGGCGCATGATTTTCAGCAGGCGATTGCCGCGCCGGAGGTCTGGCTGACCCGGTCTGAGCGGTCAGAAGAGGCCGATACCGTGCCCTCGCGCTGGCTGAACCGGCTGACCAACCTGCTGTCCGGCCTGCCGGAGCAAGACGGCCGGGATGCGTTGGATGTCATGCGGGCCAAGGGCCGCCAATGGCTGGGCTGGACCGAAGCATTGGAAGAACCGACGCCGATCCCGCAGATGCCGCGACCCTCGCCACGCCCGCCGGTGGCAAGCCGCCCGCGCCGGCTGACGATCACCGAAATTCCGAGGCTGATCCGCGACCCCTATGCGATCTATGCCAAGCATGTATTGCGGCTAAAGCCCCTCAATCCGCTGGTGCAGGAACCTGACGCCCTGCTGCGCGGCATCGTGGTGCATGAGGTGTTCGAGCATTTCATCAAGGAGGCCCAGGCCGATCCTTCTCTGCTGACTGCCGACCACCTGATCAACAAAACCCGCCAGCTGCTGGACACCCATGTGCCCTGGCCGGTTGCCCGCATTCTGTGGCACACCCGCATCCGCAAGATTGCCGGCGACTTTGTGCTGGCGGAGCAGGAACGCCAATTCCGCGCCAGGCCGGTTGCGTATGAGGCCAAGGGCAGAGCCCGGCTGGATCCGCTGGATTTCACCATCGCCTGCCGCGCCGACCGGATCGACATGGACGACCGCGGTTTCCTGCATCTTTATGACTACAAGACCGGCGCGCCGCCTTCGGAGGCGCAGCAGAAGAAATTCGAAAAGCAGCTGCTGATCGAAGCTGCGATGGCCGAAGAAGGCGCCTTTGTGGATCTTGGCCCAGCCGAAGTTGCCCGCGCGCTGTTCATAGGATTGGGCAGCAAGATGAAGGAAGTGCGCGCGCCCTTGGATGAAGAGCCGCCCGCCAAGGTCTGGGACGAATTGCGCACCTTGATCGGAGCCTATTTCGAGCCTGAACAAGGCTATTCGAGCCGGCGCATGGTGCATCGCGACGATATCGCCGGCGACTATGACCACCTGGCACGCTACGGCGAATGGGACCGTAGCGCCACGCCGCAGCCGGAGGATCTGGCATGACCGTCCGCGACGCCGCCTCTGAGGCCCAGTTCCGCGCTGCCCGCCCCGATGCCTCGACCTGGCTGGCGGCCAATGCCGGCTCGGGCAAGACCAAAGTGCTGACCGACCGGGTTGCGCGGCTGTTGCTGAAAGGCGTGCAGCCGCAGCATATCCTCTGCCTCACCTATACTAAGGCCGCAGCCAGCGAGATGCAGAACCGGCTGTTCAAACGGCTGGGCGAATGGGCGATGCTGGGTGATCCGGCGCTGATTGGTGCCCTGACCGAGTTAGGCGAAGTCAACACTGCTGCCGAGGATCTGGCGAAGGCCCGCACTCTGTTTGCGCGCGCGATTGAAACCCCGGGCGGGTTGAAGATCCAGACTATTCACTCTTTCTGTTCGTCGCTCTTGCGCCGCTTTCCGTTGGAGGCCGGCGTCAGCCCGCAGTTCTCGGAAATGGACGACCGCGCGGGCCAGCTGCTGCGGGCCGAAATCATGGAAGACTTTGCCCAAGGCGAAGAGGCCCCGCTGGTTGACGCCTTGGCGCGCCATGTCAGAGATAGCGATTTTGAGACCCTGACCGCGGCCATCTGCCAGCGCCGTGCCGACTTCGGCGAGCCGCTGGAGTGGACCGGGCTGCTGGAACTGTTTGAGCTGCCCGAAGGTTTTGATGAGGCCGCGCTGGAAGCGCTGGTGTTCCTTGGCGGTGAAGAGGAGCTGCTGCAGCGTACCCGCGACATGCTGGGGCAGGGCGGTGCGACGGATCAGAAGGCCGCCGCCAAGCTGGCGGGCATCAGCAAACCCACGCTTGCTGATCTGAGCACTTTGGAAGGCGTCTTTCTGACTGGCGCGAGCGCCAAGGAGCCATTTACGGCCAAACTGGGCAAGTTCCCCACCAAGAAGCTGCGCGAATCCCACCTGCCGCTGATGGACCAGCTGGAGCCGCTGATGCTGCGGGTGGAGGATGCCCGTGCCAAGCGCCTTGGTCTCACCGCCGCGCGCAAGAGCCATGATCTGCACCGCTTTGCAGCCGCCTTCCTGCCGGAGTATGAGCGCCGCAAGCAGTTGCGCGGCTGGCTCGACTTTGACGATCTGATCCTGAAGGCCCGGCAATTGCTGAACGACCCGGGTGTGGCAGCCTGGGTTCTGTACCGGCTGGACGGCGGTATCGACCATATCCTGGTGGATGAGGCGCAGGACACCAGCCCGGTGCAATGGGACGTGATCGAGAAGCTGGCGCAGGAGTTTACCGCCGGAGAGGGCGCGCGTTCAGGTGTGGAGCGCACCATTTTTGTGGTCGGAGACAAGAAGCAGTCGATTTACTCCTTCCAGGGCGCCGATCCGGATGCATTCGACCGGATGCAGCAGGAGTTCGGCAAGCGGCTGGCACAGACCGGGGCAGGGCTGCAGGATGCCTCGCTGGATTTCTCCTTCCGCTCCTCCCCCGCGATCCTGAAACTGGTGGACCTGGTGTTCAAGGACAGTCCCCGCGCAGGTTTCCGCAGGGAGGCGTTGCACCGCGCCTTCAAATCCGATCTGCCGGGCCGGGTGGACCTGTGGCCGGTGGTCGAGAAGGTCGAGGATGACGAGGACCCCGATTGGACCAGTCCCGTCGACCGCCCCAGCAGCCACCACCACACGGTGATCCTGGCGGAGCGCATCGCGCAGTCGATCAAAGAGATGATTGAAACCAGCGTGACGATCCCCGAGGACGGCGCGGAGCGCGGCACCTTCCGGCGCCGGCCCGTGACAGCCGGCGATTTCCTGATCCTGGTGCAGCGGCGCTCGGATCTGTTTTCGGAGATCATCCGCGCCTGCAAAAAGGCAGAACTGCCCATCGCCGGCGCCGACCGGCTGAAGGTGGGGGCAGAACTGGCGGTGAAGGACATTGCCGCGCTGCTGCGGTTCCTGGCGCTGCCGGAAGACTCTTTGTCTCTGGCCGAGGCTCTGAAATCGCCGCTCTTCGGTTGGAGGGAGCAGGCGCTGTTCGACCTCGCGCACCGGCGGAAGGCCATGTACCTGTGGCCGGCGCTGCGGGAGCGGGCAGGGGAGTTCCCGGAAACCATGGCGGTGCTGAACGACCTGCGCGCCAATGCCGATTTCCTGCGCCCCTTTGACCTGATCGAACGTATCCTGACCCGCCACGGCGGCCGCCAGAAACTGCTGGGCCGACTGGGGCCGGAAGCGGAAGACGGCATCAATGCGCTGCTGTCGCAGGCGCTGGCCTATGAGCGGACGGATGTGCCCAGCCTCACCGGGTTTCTGGTCTGGATGCAGACGGATGACCTGGAAATCAAGCGCCAGATGGGCGCGGCCGGCGATATGATCCGGGTGATGTCGGTGCATGGCTCCAAAGGTCTGGAGGCGCCGATCGTGATCCTGCCGGACACTGCCAAACGGCGGCCGCCGACAGATGCAGAGATCATGCTGGCGGGCGGAAGTCCGGTTTGGAAGGTGCCGAAAGAGCAGATGCCCGCCGCCATGCTGGCAGCCCGCGAGGCAGCGCAGGAGAAGTTGCAGAATGAGCGGCTCAGGCTCCTGTATGTGGCTCTAACCCGGGCAGAAAAGTGGCTGATCGTGGCTGCGGCTGGCGATGCTGGAGACGCCGGCGATAGCTGGTACCGCATGGTTGAAGGCGCCATGCGGGAAGGCGGCGCAGTCGAATGCGAGACCGGGGGCGGCAGCGGCCTGCGCCTGCAGCATGGCGATTGGGACGGGCTGCCGCTGGAAGTGCCGCCGGTTCATGAGGCCGCAATGCATACCCTGCCAGAGGTCTTCACCCGGTCTGCCCGCTCCTATGAAGCGCCGGCGCCGGCGCTGAGCCCCTCGGACTTGGGCGGGGCCAAGGCTTTGCCTGGTGATCAGGGTCTGAATGAGGACGCCGCCAAGGCCCGCGGCAGCCGGCTGCACTTGCTGCTGGAGCATCTGCCGGGACGGCCCGAGGCAGACTGGCCGCAACTGGCGCAGGACCTGCTGCAGGGGGCCGAAGACACTGCAGAACTGCTGAGCGAAGCCTCGGCGGTGCTGAAGAATCCGGATCTTGCGCACATCTTCCAGCCAGAGACGCTGGCAGAGGTGCCGGTGACTGCGGACCTGCACGGCAGCCGTCTGCATGGCGTCATCGACCGGCTGATAGTTACTCCGGAGAAAATCGTCGCGGTGGATTTCAAATCCAACGCCACAGTGCCTGAAACAGAAGGGCAATGCCCCGAAGGCCTACTGCGGCAGATGGGCGCCTATGCCCATGCGCTGGCACAGATTTTTCCCGGCCGCACCGTTGAAACCGCGCTTTTGTGGACCCGCACTGCAATGCTGATGCCGCTGCCGCACGAGCGCGTGACAGCGGCGCTGATGCGTCGGATGGAACCTTGACGATCCGTTAAGCCGTACCTAGGTTCCAACTCCAGTTGCCACATAACTCTATGGAGACATGCATATGTCCACCGTTGCCGTCACCGACGCCACTTTTGACGCCGAAGTCAAGAACTCCGATATCCCCGTTGTGGTGGATTTCTGGGCCGAGTGGTGCGGTCCCTGCAAACAGATCGGCCCGGCTCTGGAAGAGCTGGCCGCGGAATTCGACGGCAAGGTGAAAATCGCCAAGGTCGATGTTGACAGCAACCCGAACGCCGCCGCCGCCATGGGCGTGCGCGGCATCCCGGCGCTGTTCATCTTCAAGGACGGCCAGGTGATCTCGAACCGTGCCGGTGCCGCACCCAAGGCCGCGCTGCAGAGCTGGATCGAAGACGCGATCTAAGCTGGATCCCTTTCGAAGGGTTTCATGAGGGCTGTCCCCGCTGGGGCGGCCCTTTTTCATGCCCTGCGCTCTGGTGTAGCTGCAGGCGGCAAACTGGCTCTTTTCATTGCGCCGCCGCCCTGCGACGGTCCGCGTTGAGACAGGTACAGGAGGCACTATGGCCAAGACACGGGTACTGGTGGAATTCGGCATGGGCACGTCGCTCCGGCGCGAGGATTATACTGAGGCCGCCCGCCGCGCGATCAAGGATGCGCTGTGGCACAACTCCGTCAGCATGGCGGAGCTGTTTGATTTCCGGAAGGAAGACATGATCATCGACGCCGAGATCGGGGTGCAGAAACCGGAAGCAGTGGACACGGACGCGCTGATGGAGATCTTTCCCTACGGCCGGCCCAGCATCCGGGTTGTCGAGGGCGGTTTGAACATCGAGAAACCCCACGGCGGGCGCACGGTGATCGCCAATGCTGCCGTTGTGGTGTCCTTTGACATGGAGGCCGCGGAATGAGCGAAAAACGCATCATCCTGGAAATGGGCATGGGCAATGATCTGTATGGCCAGGACTACACCAAGGCCGCCCGGCGCGCGGTGCAGGACGCGCTGCATCACTCCTCGATCACGCTGTTTTCCAAGCTGGGCATCGACCACAGCGAGATGCGGGTAGAGGTGACCATCGGCGTGCAGCAGCCGGAGGCAGTGGATTGCGATCTGGTGGCTGAGGATCTGCCGCGGGGCCGGGCCAGCGTGCGGGCAGTGAAGGGCGGTCTGGATGTGGAGGATGCCGACGCCGGCGGCCGCCATGTGGTTGCCACTGCCGCGATCGAGGCCTGGCTGCCGGATCAGGCCGGGAAGTACAAGATCAGCAGCTGAAATGCGGCTCTATTAAAGAAAAAGCCGCCCGGAACTGGGCGGCTTTTGAATTCGGTACTGGCCGACTGATTACAGCGAAGCAATGTCGCCGCGAACCAGTCCGATGTCTGCCAGTTGGGCGTCCGACAGCTTGTCCAGCGCGTTGCGCGTCTGGCGGGTCTCGTTCCATTCCACGAGAGCAGTTTTCACGTTGATCAGTGCGTCGACCACGCGGAGAACGGTGACTGCTCCGAGCGGCGCGTAGATGTTTGCGGTAGTCATAGCGCTAGTCCTTCTGAGAAACAGCCGACCCTGTGCCGGTTGTGAGCCCCATGTAGGATAAGGGCCTGAGTCCCACAATTGCTGGAATCTCAGCCCCGATCTGCACGTATTGCATAGCGTATGCAGCCGGATCCTGGCGCATCCTATCCCTTGTGCCCTGCAAGTGATGGTTCCATATAGAGGGCAGAAATTTGGAGGCATGAATGGCAGACGATCAATTCCCCGGCTGGCACGGCACAACCATCATCGGTGTGAAAAAGGGCGGTGAGGTGGTCATCGCCGGCGACGGACAGGTGTCGCTGGGCCAGACCGTGATCAAGGGCACCGCCCGCAAGGTGCGCCGCCTGTCGCCCGGCGGCTTTGACGTGGTGGCAGGCTTTGCCGGCTCGACCGCGGATGCCTTCACGCTGCTGGAACGGCTGGAGGCCAAGCTGGAGGCCACCCCCGGCCAGCTGGCCCGAGCCAGTGTTGAGCTGGCCAAGGACTGGCGCACCGACAAATACCTGCAGAAGCTGGAGGCGATGCTGATCGTCACCGACGGCAAGGACATGTTCGTGATCACTGGCGCCGGCGACGTGCTGGAGCCCGAGCACGATGTGGCGGCCATTGGTTCGGGCGGCAATTTCGCCCTGGCTGCGGCGCGCGGCATGATGGACAGCGACAAGTCTGCTGAAGCGGTGGCCCGCGATGCAATGGCGATTGCCGCCGATATTTGCGTCTATACCAATGGCAATCTGACCGTCGAATCCATCGGCCAGGAGGGTTGATGTGGCTGAGATCGGCAAGGACGATCTGCGGGCCGCAGTTGGCTCCGGCCTGCTGAGCGAGGCGCAGGCGGCATCATTGCTGGCATTGGCGGACAGCCGCCGCGGCGCGCGGGAGAACCTGGCGCCGGGCGATGAGCCTTTTGAGCTGTTCAAAGGCTTCAACGAGATCTTCATTGTCATCGGCCTGCTGATCCTGGCCTCCGGTTGGATGGCCTTCACCGCGGTGGATCTGGCCGGATCCATTGGCGGCTATCAGCAAAAGGCGGTCTGGTCCGCCGTTGCCGGCGCCGTGGTTCTGTGGCTGCTGTCGGAGTATTTCATCCGCCGGCGCCGGATGGTGGCGCCGGCGATTGCGCTGTCGCTGTTGTGGGCCGGCAATGCAGGCACCGGCTTTGCCGCACATTTCTCGCAGCCCTTCATGATTGCGCAGAACGACTTTTCCAGCCTGCCACTGCCCTTTGCGCTGAGCACGGCTGCCATTGCAGTGTTCTGGCTGCGCTTCCGGGTGCCCTTTGCGATGGCGCTGATTGCGCTGGGGGTTTTTGTCTTCGCCTTTCTGACCGCTGCGATCCGGGGCGGCACGCCGGCCGGGATCAGCGAACTGTTCCTGCTGTCGGCCAGCGGGCCCTTTGCGTGGATCACCCTGGCCGTCGGCTTTGCCGTCTTTGCCGTAGCGATGGCTTTTGACCTCAGCGACCCGCATCGGGTGACGCGGCGGTCGGCGCAGGGGTTCTGGCTGCACGTGGTGGCCGCGCCGGCCCTGGTCAACACCATCGCGCTGAGCTTGCTGGACACCGGCGGCTCCGGATCACACATGCTGCTGCTGGGGGTGCTGCTTCTGTTTGCGCTGATCGCGATCATCATCGACCGGCGGTCGTTCCTGATTGCCGCCATCGGTTATAGCGTCACCCTGGCGGGCACCGTGTTCAACGGCGAGGGCACGGCGATCACCATTCTGGCGCTTGGCGTGTTCCTGGTCGCCCTGGGCGCCTTCTGGAGCCGGATCCGGGCTGCGCTGCTGGCACCGCTTTCCCAGGTGCTGCCCTTGCACCGGCTGCCGCCCTCCCATTAAGGGCCGGCAAAGAAAGAGGGCTGAGCAGATGCCCAGCCCTCCCATTGGCCATGTTGCGTGAGTGGCAGGCCGGTTATTTAATCTTGGCAACACCCAGCGGCACGCCCGCAACCTCGCACCAGATGTACACCTCGTTGTGCTTGGAAATGTCCCAGGTGGCGGGCACCGCATAACGCTGCTTGCCGGTCAGGCTGAGCAGGGCGCCCAGTTTGGTGTCGGGGTCATACTTGCCGTCCTTGCCCAGGGCGACACGCGGGTCCGGGCCGCCGTCCAGCGAGAAATCGTCGCCCAGCTCGACGATGTAGCGGCCGCCTTCTTCGACCACTTTGACCGCGCCTGAGGTCACGTGGTTCGAGCGGCCCTCAAAGTGGCCTTTGGCGCCGCCGGCAATGGCAGCGGTTGCACCGGTGAGGGTCACGGCGGCGGTGGTTGCAGCGGCGGCGGCAAAGAAGGATCGGCGGTTCAGCATTTGTGTCTCCCTTTAGCTCCTGAACAAAACGCTGACCTCATCTGGTCAGGTTCGGTTTTAAAAAGAAACCGGGGCTCACCGGCCTATTATCTGGCGTGTTTCGCCCGTGTTCCGGCGTGAGGTTTCCGTGATTGGCTTGTGATTGGCCGGCCGTGACCCTAGGTTCCCGGTGAAACAAGAAAGCTGAGTGACATGACCGATCTGACCCCGCGCGAAATCGTTTCCGAACTGGACCGCTTTATCATCGGCCAGAAGGAGGCCAAGCGTGCCGTGGCCGTGGCGCTGCGCAGCCGCTGGCGGCGCAAGCAGCTGGCCGATGACCTGCGCGACGAGGTCTATCCGAAGAACATCCTGATGATCGGCCCCACCGGCGTCGGCAAGACCGAGATCTCGCGCCGGCTGGCGAAACTGGCGCGCGCGCCGTTCATCAAGATCGAGGCCACCAAGTTTACCGAGGTCGGATATGTCGGCCGCGACGTGGAGCAGATCATCCGCGATCTGGTCGACAGCGCCATTGCCCAAACCCGCGAGTTCATGCGGGAAGAGGTGAAGGCCAACGCCCACAAGGCCGCCGAGGACCGGGTGGTTGAGGCCATCGCCGGTACAGAGGCGCGCGATGCCACCCGCGAGATGTTCCGCAAGAAGCTGAAGGCGGGTGAGTTGGACGACACCGTTATCGAGCTGGACGTGGCCGATACCTCCAACCCGATGGGCAATATGTTCGACATCCCCGGCCAGCCCGGCGGCGGCAATATGGGGATGCTGAACCTGGGCGACCTGTTCGGCAAAGCAATGGGCGGGCGCACCACCCGCAAGAAGATGACCGTCGCCGAAAGCTATGAGGTGCTGATCGGCGAAGAGGCGGACAAGCTGCTGGATGACGAAACCGTCACCCGCACCGCGCTGGAGGCTGTCGAACAGAACGGCATCGTGTTCCTTGACGAGATCGACAAGGTCTGCGCCAGGCAGGAGGTCCGCGGCGGCGATGTCAGCCGCGAAGGGGTGCAGCGCGACCTGCTGCCGCTGATCGAGGGCACCACCGTCAGCACCAAACACGGCCCCGTAAAGACCGACCACATCCTGTTTATCGCCTCGGGCGCCTTTCACATAGCCAAGCCATCGGATCTGCTGCCGGAACTTCAGGGCCGTTTGCCGATCCGGGTCAACCTGCGTGCTCTTACTGAAAATGACTTTGTCCGGATCCTGACTGAAACTGACAATGCTCTCACCCGCCAATACACTGCCTTGATGGGCACGGAAGAGGTCGAGGTGACTTTTACCGAAGACGGGATCGCGGCGCTGGCCAAGATCGCGGCGGAAGTGAACCAGACTGTCGAAAACATCGGTGCGCGCCGGCTGTACACCGTGATGGAGCGTGTCTTTGAGGAGCTGTCCTTTACCGCACCTGACCGCTCCGGTGAGGCCGTCACCGTTGACGCCTCTTTCGTCAAAAAGAACCTGGGCGAGCTTGGCCGTTCAGCAGATGTCAGCCGGTACGTGCTTTAAATAGCATTCTGCCTCGCACCCGCTATGGACTTTGGCGGCTGGCACAGTAGCCTGCCGCCATTGATTGAGGTGGGATGAAATGCAGGTGCTGAAGCTGTTTTTTTGGGGATTTCTGTTGTTTCTGTCCGCCTGTACTGACAGATCCCTTTCCCCAACAGTTCCAGAAGCGCTGCAACTGGGCACCCCAAAAACGATCTTTGCGGCAACCAACCGGGATGCGTTGCCGGACGGCACATTTGGCACTGACCGGACAGACGGTTTCAGCCTGCTGGAGCTGACGGTTTCCATTCCGCCGGACCACAAGCCCGGGTCTCTGAAATTCGGCTACAACGACCCGGATCCTGCCACAGAGTTCACCATGGCAGGCCGCAGGAAATTTGAAGATGAAGACGCGTTTTCAGCCCGCCTGAAACAGGAACTGGCTAAATTCCCGCCGCAAGAACGGGATGTTACCGTCTTTGTCCACGGCTTCAATTCGACCCAGGCGGAGACGGCTTTCCGCGCTGCACAGCTGACCCACGATATAGATGTTCCCGGCGCAACGGTGATCTATTCCTGGCCAAGCAAAGGCCGTCCGCTTGGCTATGCCTATGATGGTGATAGCGTGCTGTTCGCCCGCGACGGTTTGGAAATGCTGTTGCGTAAACTGCGCTTATCCGGCGTTGAACGGATTGTTGTAGTTGCCCATTCCATGGGCGGGCTGCTCACCATGGAAGCACTGCGGCAGATGGAGATCAAAACGCCTGGGTGGACAGCCCGGAACCTGGGCGGCGTTGTTCTCATGTCACCGGACCTGGACGTCGATGTTTTCAAATCCCAGATGCAGCGGTTTACCCAAGTGCCGCAGCCATTTCTGATCTTTGTTTCACGCAAGGATAATGTGCTGACCCTGTCCCAGCGGCTGCGGGGGCTTGATGGGCGTGAGAGGCTGGGTAATCTCGACAATATTGAGGAGATAAAGGGGTTGCCGGTTGAAGTCATCGACACAACTGCCTTTGCCGATGAAGCGGAATCGCAGCATTTCGTGGCTGCGTCCTCCCCTGCGCTTCTGGCGCTGCTCAACGGCGCCCGGCAGACGGCTGACACCTTTACCCAAGGTCAGGACCTATTGCAGAAGATTCTGCCCGGGCAGATCGTTATTCGCGACAACGCGGTAAAGGTGGCTCTGGAAAACACAGTTGCAGACAGCCGGTAGCAGGCGGTCAGCGGTTCCGCCTAAGATAAATGTAATAAGCGCCTTCGCCGCCATGGCTGATGTGGGCTGGCGTTACCTGCAATACTGCCTGTGACAATGGCGGCAGCGCCAGCCATTGGGGAACCTTGTGGCGCAGCACCCCGCGCGGCACCGGCATCGGGCCTGGCTCATCACGGTCCTTGCCCTTGCCAGTCACCACAAGCACCAGCCGTTTTCCTGACGCCTGCGCAGACAGAATGAACCGTGTAAGGGCCGGGTGCGCCGTGTCGATACGCATACCGTGCAGGTCCAGTTTTCCCTCAGGCCTGATCTTGCCCCGCTTCATGCGCCGGAACGCTTTTTCATCCATTTGCAGCGGATCGCTGGCCAGGCTGCGTGCGATCGAGGGTTTCAGGTCGTTTTTAACAGGTTTGGGTTTTGCCCTGCTGCCAATCTCAAAGGCCGCCAGGCGCGGCTCCGGCTGCTTGACTGGCTTGGGTTTTGGCATCGGCGGGGCAGGGGGCGTTGAATGTGCGCCCGGATGCAACCGCTCAGTGTGCTTCACGACCTTATGCCAAAGGTCGATTTCCTCCCCTGTCAGTTTCCGCCGTGTCATTCAAAGATCTTCCGGCAGCATCGCATAGGCCCGCTGGATCGGCAGCAGAACCACCATCCGGCCGGGATCTTTCATTGTACCGGCGGTTTCGCCGGCCACATCGCCAGTGCCAACAAAAATATCTGCACGTTGCGCGCCCTTGATGGCAGATCCGGTATCCTGTGCAACCATCAAACGGCGCAGCGGCATATTGCCTTGCTTTTCGACCCAAACAGGCGCGCCCAAAGGCGTATATGCAGGGTCCGCCGCAATGGTCCGCATCGGCGTTACCGAGCGGTTCATTGCACCAAGCGGCCCCTTGGAAGCAGCAACTTTGCGCACTTCCCTGAAAAACACATACGACGGGTTGTGGAACAAAAGCTCCTTGCCATCGGCTGGATTCCGGCGCACCCAGGATTTGATCACCTGGGCACTTACCTGGTGGACATTGTACACGCCCCGGCGCACCAGTTCTTTGCCAATAGATTTATACGGATGGCCATTGGCCCCGCCGTAGCCAACGCGGATCATTGTTCCATCCGGAAGGCGGATCCGCCCCGATCCCTGAATTTGCAGAAAGAACAGCTCAACCGGGTCGTCCACCCAGGCAATTTCCAGCCCGCGGCCTTGCATCACATCGCTGGTCAGAATGTCCCGGCGCGGCAGCCAAAGATCCGTGCGGCGCGCCTCTGGCGGTATCTTATAGACCGGATACCGGTAGCGTCCTGTGGGATAGCGGGAGCCGTCCAGCTCAGGTTCAAAATAGCCCGTGAACAGGGCCGGATTGCCATCCTCAATCAACACCGGGCGGAAGAACAGTTCAAAGAATGCCCGTGCGCCTTCGGGCGCCTGTGATTGAGCCGCCTTGCACAGAGCAGTCCAATCCGGATCCCTCAGATCACCGCAGGTTTCCAGGAAAACGGCCAGAGCCGCTGCATGGTCATCGTCTGCCCAACCGTCTAGCTGAGCAAAATCCAGCAGGCTGGACACGGCTTCGGATTGCGCCCCAGAGGCGGTCATCGCGGCACCTGCAATTGCAGCTGCCCCAAGTGCCCCCCGAAGCGCCGCAATCATGCGTCCGTCGCGACCAGCTGCCAGTTCGGATCGTCGCTTCCCATGCCGCGCGCAAAGACCCATGTGTCCTTCTGGCGTTTCACAGCTTTGGGATCGCCTTCGACGATATCGCCGCCGCGGTCACGTACTACAGAAGTCAGCTCACCCACAAAACGCATGGTGATCTCCGCGCGGCCGGTTGACGGGTTGAATTGGGCATCTGCCAGAGACGTTTCCCGGACGCCGATGAATTCAGCCTCGATCTTCAATCCCTGATCTTCGCGCTGCGCAACGGCGTCAACAAAACTGTCAAACACGTCTTCCGCCAGGAAGGGCTGGATTTCGTCCAGGTTTCCATGTTCGAACCCCATCAGGATCATCTCGTATGCGCCACGCGCACCTTGCACAAAGTCCTGCACCTGAAACGATGGCTCCGCCCGTTTCATCGCCGCAAGAGCGGCAGCTTGCGGGCTGTCTTCAGCCACATAGTCAGTGATGTCGCGGTCAGGGCCGCCTTCGATCACTTCCAGGTCGGGGCGGCGTCCCCGCGCTTCGGATTGCGGCAACGGCGGCTTTTCAAAGCCTTCACGTGTTCCCAATACGCTTTTCAGGCGCAGGATCAGAAACACGGCAATACCGGCCAGAACCAAAAGCTGAATCACAGGCGACTCCATGGATACCTCATGCTAGGCGTTCGTACTTTGTTTGAAACCAAAGCGGTCACGTCTTATGTAGGTGACGGGCGGGGGCAAGTCTACCGCCCGGGTGTATGATCGCAAGGAAACCCTGATGTATCTTTTCCTGGCCTTTCTGATGGTTCCCATCATTGAAATCGCTTTGTTTATTCAAGTTGGGGGCGCCATCGGGCTGTGGCCGACCCTGGCCATCGTTGTTCTGACCGCCGTGCTGGGCACCTGGCTGGTGAAAACCCAGGGGCGCATGGCAATGGGCCAGCTGCGGTCGTCTTTCCAGCAATTGTCAGATCCTGCGGAGCCTTTGGCCCACGGAGCCATGATCCTGTTTGCCGGTGCGCTGCTGCTGACGCCGGGATTCTTTACGGATGCCTTCGGCTTTGCCTTGCTTATGCCGCCAGTGCGGCTGGCTGTGTACTGGTATCTGCGCGCCCGTGTCACTGTGGCCCAGTTCCAAATGGGTCCTGGCAGCATGCACGGGCGGCACTACCCCGGAGCTGCCGGAAAACCGGATGACATTATTGATGGCGATTACGAAGATGTGACCCCAGGGAAGCGTCCCGAAGGCCCTTCGGGCTGGGTTGAAGGCCCCCGTTGAGCTAGCCGGACCAAGCTGCTAAGCACGGTCAAAAGCATATTTTCAGGAGTATCTCCATGGCCGAAAACGGCGAAGCCCAGCAGCAGCCACAGGTCCAGATGAACATTCTGGGCCAGTTCATCCGCGACATGTCGTTTGAAAACGTGATGGCGCAGAAAGGCACCGGCGGCGACGTTCAGCCCGATGTCAGCGTTCAGGTGAACCTGGATGCGAAAAAGCGCTCAGCTGAAAACCAGTATGAAGTCGTCACCAAGCTGACCGTCGAGTCCAAAAACAAGGAAGGCGGCGAGGTTCTGTTTGTGCTGGAACTGGAATATGTCGGCGTGTTCAACATCGTGGGCGTGCCGGAAGACCAGCTGCACCCGTTCTTGCTGATCGAATGCCCGCGCATGACCTTCCCGTTCCTGCGCCGTATCGTGTCCGACGTGACCCGCGACGGCGGCTTCCCGCCGCTGAACCTGGACAACATTGATTTCGTGGCGATCTACCGTAACGAGCTGGCCCGCCGTCAGCAAGAGGCAGCGGCAGCTGCCCCGACCCAGTAAGGGTTCAGAGTTTTGAAACAGAAAACGCCGCTGAATATCAGCGGCGTTTTTCTTTTTCCGGGCCGGCTTGGGTCAACCTTCGTGGCCCATGCTGCTTAGGTCAGGAGGCCTTCCACAAAGCATCATCGCCCATCTTGGCCACAAAAGCGTCATGCGCGGCCTGTTCCTCAGCTGTGATCCGCGCCGGCAGGGCCGTTTGCCGCGGGGCAGGGCGCCAATCATCTTCCACCTGGACCGAGCTGGAGGAGGCTTGCGTCGACAAGCCAAAATCCGGCTGACGGCCGCCAATCAGCTCCAGGTAGACATCAGCCAGGATCTCGGAGTCGAGCAGCGCGCCGTGCAGGGTCCGGTTGGAGTTGTCGATATTGAAACGGCGGCAGAGCGCATCCAGCGTTGCCGGCGAGCCCGGGAACCGCTGGCGGGCCATCGCCAGGGTGTCGATGGCCTGATCCATCGGCAGTTTGGGCAATCCCATCCAGCCGAGCTCCGCGTTCAGGAATTTCATGTCGAAGCTGGCGTTGTGGATGACCAGCTTGGAATCCTGCACAAAATCCAGGAACTTCTGACCGATCTTGGCAAACACCGGCTTGTCCCGCAGCGTCACCGCGCCGGGTTCCGGTTTTTGCGGCGGCTCCAGAAGATCCGGGCCAATGCCATGCACCGAGAACGCCTCAGCCGGCATGGAGCGTTCCGGGTTCATGTACTCGTGGAACGTCTTGCCGGTGGGCATGTGGTTATAGAGCTCCACCGCGCCGATCTCGACGATGCGGTCGCCGGAAAAGGGATCAAACCCGGTGGTTTCGGTATCAAGAACGATTTCACGCATGGGCCAGTTTGCTCCTGATGTCTGCGAGGATCTCTGCCACCTGCGCCTCGGCGTGCTCTAGCGTGTCCGTTTCAATCACGTAGTCGGCGCGGGCGATTTTGTCCTTAATCGGCATCTGTTTTTGCAGGATTTGCCGGAACTGCTCAACCGTCATTGTGCCGCGGGAAAGAACACGGCTTTGCTGGGTTTCCGCGTCAACGCTTACACAGGCCACCGCATCCATTTCGGCGTGGCCGCCGGTTTCAAAAAGCAGCGGGATGTCGAAGACTAGGACATCGCTTTTTGCCTGCGCCCGGAAGGCGGCCCGGTCCCGCGCAACCAGCGGATGCACGATGGTTTCGATGAGTTTCAATGCGTCTGGATCAGCGCCAATGATCTTCTTCAAGGCGTCCCGGCTGACTGCGCCGTCCTCAATTGCCTCAGGGAAAGCGGCCTGCATCGGTGCGACCGCCGCACCCTCTTTGCCATAAAGCCGGTGAACAGCCGCATCAGCATCCCAAACAGCGCAGCCCTGGGCCGCGAACAGTCTGGCAGTTGTGCTTTTGCCCATGCCGATGGATCCGGTGAGACCGAGGCTGAAACTCATCTGAGTGCCGCCGCGCGGGTGGCTGCGTCCACTTCGGGACGATGGCCGAACCAGCGCTCGAACCCCGGAACCGCCTGGTGCAGCAGCATGCCAAGCCCGTCGACCACGGTGCAGCCGGCATCTTCGGCGGATTGCAGCAGGTCGGTTTTCAGCGGCGCATAGATCAGGTCTGTCACCACCGCATTTCGCTGCAACCCGTCCAGCGGCACCCGCAGACGGGGCTTGCCGACCATGCCCAGAGAGGTGGTGTTCACGATCAGCGCGCCTTCTTCGATGATATTGCCGGCCTGGACCCAATCAGACACTTTGACCCGGCTGCCGAAATCGTTTTGCAGCTGTTCGGCACGGCCGCGGGTGCGATTGGTCAGCAGGATCTCGGGCACTCCAGCCTCCAACAGCGACGCGACGACCGCGCGGCAGGCGCCGCCGGCCCCCAGCACCACGGCCGGCCCGGACTGCGGTTCCCACAGCGGCGCGCCCTGTTGCAGGTTGGTGATGAAGCCATAGCCGTCGGTGTTGTCGGCCATAATGGTGCCGTCCTTGCGGAAGATCAGCGTGTTGGCCGCGCCGATCAGCTTGGCCCGGTCGGTGACCTTATCGGCGATTTCCATCACCGCTTCCTTGTGCGGGATCGTCACATTGGCGCCGACAAACCCCATTTTCGGCATCATCCGGATGGTGTCGGCCAGATCCTCAGGCTCCACATGCATCGGCACGTAATGACCGGCAATGCCATGAGCGTTCAGCCAGTGGCGGTGCAGCTGCGGGGATTTGGAATGCGCAACCGGACAGCCGATAACGCCGGCCAGCGGGATTTTGGCTTCTGTCATTGCTCGATTACCCCTTGCAGACCCAGATAACTGATAAGCTCCATCAGCGGCAATCCCAAGACATTAAAGTAGCTTCCGTCAATGGAGGTGAACAGGCGCACGCCTTCCTCCTCCAGTTTATAAGCGCCCACCGCGTGGCGGATGCTGTCCCAATTCCGGGACACATAGTCCTGCAGATAGGCATCGGAGCATTTCCGCATTACCAGCCGGACCTGCCCCACATGGCGCCAGACAGGTTCTCCGTCGCGGTAGATCACTGCCGCCGACAGCAGCATATGCCGCTTGCCGCACATCGCCTTGAGCTGCTTCAGCGCCACCTCTTCACTGATGGGTTTGGAAAGAAGGGTTCCTTCAAAATCAAGCACCTGGTCACATCCCAGCACCAGTTTTCCCGGGTGTTTACCGCTGATCTTGCGCGCCTTTGCCTCAGCCAGCGCATCGGCAATGTCCCGCGGCGGCGCCTGTTCAGCCAGAAGCGCGGCCTTGATCGCGTCTTCATCAAGCCGAGGGATGTCAGTGGCAAATTCAATGCCTGCCTGGCGCAATAGATGCGCCCGGATTTCGGAACCGGAAGCCAGCACTATGTGGGCAGTCATGTGGAAAACCCCGTGGGAAAGACGCAGATCGTTTCAGGACGTTTTGTATGGTTTTCCACGCTCAAGTAAAGACTCCAGGGCTTGACGCAAATCTCAGGATTCAGCCGGCTGAGTCGTCCTTTGTGAGCGAGGATAACTTGGAATCCGTGGATATGCCGGCTCTCCCCGGATCATCCCAGTCTTATCCCCAAGCACGGATTGGTAAACACATCCTTAACGCACCTTATTTCTAAGGCGTTAAGAAAATTTCCACGACTCCTGTCCCATCCAAGCTGGAATCTTATCCCTGCTGGGGATAAGCGGAGGAGGATTCACTTATCCACCGGAATCCACGCACCCTACAAAAACATCATCCTTCTAATATTCATTTAATTATTAGGGTGATCAGATCAGACCAGGGAGAACAGCCCATGGACCTGAGCGATGTGATGTTCACGCTCTACCCATACGCCAAGTCGCTGCACATCATGGCTGTACTCAGCTGGATGGCAGGTCTCTTCTATCTCCCCCGTCTGTTTGTGTATCATGTGGAGCAGGCAGAGAATGTGAAGGAAGCCATTCCAATCTTTCTGACCATGGAAGAAAAGCTCCTCAGGATCATCATGCGCCCGGCCATGTATGTGTCCTGGGCAGCAGGGCTGTTCATCGTTCTCACGCCCGGAATCGTCGACTGGAGCTACATCTGGCCCTGGACCAAGGGGGTCTCGGTGATTGCCATGACCTGGTTCCATCATTGGCTGCTGTTCCGCTACCGCGATTTCAAAGAAGGCAGGAATTCTCTCACCGGCCGGCAGTTTAGGATGATGAATGAGGTGCCCACTGTGCTGATGCTGGTGATTGTGGTTTCAGTCATCTTCAAATTCTGACGCAGAGGCGCAGAAACAAGCCCAGCAGCGCCGGAACGCTTGCAGCCGGCGTTTGACTCATCTGAAACGAGTCCCTATGTATGGCTCTCAACGGGCCCGTCCGGGCGTGCCGTGTTTTCCATTCCTGTCGTCAGACCGACCCCCTGGGTAAACGGGGGAGTAGAGGCCGTATATATATGACCGTGCAATCCCTGAATCTGTCCGATCTCAAGGCGAAAAGCCCCAAAGCGCTGCTGGCGATGGCCGAGGAGCTGGAGATCGAAAACGCTTCGACCATGCGCAAGGGCGAGATGATGTTCCAGATCCTGCGGGAACGTGCGGATGAGGGCTGGGATATCGGCGGCGACGGTGTGCTGGAGGTGCTGCAGGACGGCTTCGGCTTCCTGCGCTCGCCCGAGGCCAACTATCTGCCGGGTCCTGACGATATCTATGTCTCGCCGGACATGATCCGCCAGTATTCGCTGCGTACCGGCGACACCGTCGAAGGCCAGATCAAGGCACCGCTGGAGTCGGAACGCTATTTCGCACTGACCAATGTCACCAAGATCAACTTTGAAGAGCCTGAGAAGGCCCGTCACAAGATTGCATTCGACAATCTGACACCGCTCTATCCGGATGAGCGCCTGAAGATGGAGATCGAGGATCCCACCATCAAGGACCGCTCCGCCCGGGTAATCGACCTGGTGGCCCCCATCGGCAAAGGCCAGCGTTCGCTGATCGTGGCGCCGCCGCGGACCGGTAAGACCGTGATCCTGCAGAATATCGCGCATTCGATCGAGAAGAACCATCCGGAATGCTACCTGATCGTTCTGCTGATCGACGAACGCCCGGAAGAGGTTACCGACATGCAGCGCTCGGTGAAGGGCGAGGTTGTCTCCTCCACCTTCGACGAGCCGGCGACACGCCACGTTGCAGTTTCCGAAATGGTCATCGAAAAGGCCAAGCGTCTGGTGGAACATAAACGAGATGTTGTTATCCTCCTTGACTCGATCACAAGACTTGGTAGGGCGTTCAACACTGTTGTTCCGTCCTCGGGCAAGGTTTTGACCGGTGGTGTCGACGCAAACGCGCTGCAGCGCCCGAAACGCTTCTTTGGTGCCGCACGTAACATCGAAGAGGGCGGTTCGCTCACCATTATCGCCACCGCGCTGATCGACACCGGATCGCGCATGGACGAAGTGATCTTTGAAGAATTCAAAGGTACCGGCAATTCGGAAATCGTGCTGGACCGCAAGATTGCCGACAAACGTGTGTTCCCGGCAATCGACATCCTCAAGTCCGGTACCCGGAAAGAGGATCTGCTGGTCGACAAGGGCGATCTGGCCAAAACCTTTGTTCTGCGCCGGATCCTGAACCCAATGGGCACCACCGATGCCATCGAGTTCCTGCTATCAAAGCTGAAGCAGACCAAGTCGAATTCCGAGTTCTTCGACTCGATGAACACCTGATCCGGGCCGGCAAGAGAGAAGGGCCATCCCATGGACACGATCTTTGCGCTGGCCTCCGCCCAAGGAAAGGCAGGGGTTGCGGTAATTCGCGTCTCTGGCCCGCTGGCGCTTGAGGCCGGCGCTCAGCTTTGCGGCGGCGACTTACCGGCGCGGCGCGCCAGCCTGCGGGAATTGCGGGACGAATCAGGGGAACGGCTGGATGAGGCGCTGGTTCTGACCTTCACAGCGCCAAACAGCTTTACCGGCGAAAATACCGTTGAATTTCAAACGCATGGAAGCACTGCAGTTGTTTCCGCGGTGCTTGATTCTCTGAGGCGAATCAATGGTTTGAGAATGGCCGAACCCGGTGAGTTCACGCGCCGGGCGCTGGAAAACGGAAAACTGGACCTGGCTCAGGTTGAAGGCTTGGCGGACTTGATCGACGCGGAAACCGAAGCGCAGCGCAAGCAGGCGCAAGTGATCCTTGCTGGCGGATTGGGCGACCTGGCCGAGACATGGCGCGCAAACCTGATCCGGGCTGCGTCACTGATCGAGGTCACGATCGACTTCGCCGATGAAGAAGTGCCGGTTGACGTCACGCCTGAGGTGGCTGCGCTGTTGGCGGATGTTCAGGCCGGCTTGGAGAAGGAAACCGCCGGCGTCAGAATTGCCGAACGAATCCGCAGCGGGTTTGAGGTTGCCATCATCGGTGCGCCGAACGTCGGGAAGTCTACGCTGCTGAATGCGCTTGCCGGCCGCGAAGCCGCGATCACGTCCGAATACGCGGGCACCACCCGCGATATTATCGAAGTGCGTATGGATCTTGCCGGCCTGCCTGTTACCCTGCTGGACACCGCCGGCCTGCGCGAAACTGAAGACCATGTTGAAGGGATTGGTATTGCCCTGGCGCGCAAACGGGCCGAAGAAGCAGATCTTCGGGTTTTCCTGGCAGAGGATGATGAGGTCCTTGATGTTGAAATGCAGGCCGGCGACATCCGCCTGCGCCCTAAGGCCGATCTGAGGGACGACACCGGCGATGCAATTTCCGGCCGGTCCGGGCAGGGGATAGATCGCCTTGTCGGACATGTTTCGGAAGTTTTAGGTACCCGTTCTGCACAGGCTGGGATTGCAACCCGCGCCCGGCACCGGGATGCGATGCTGTCGGCCATTGTATCTCTGAAAGAAGCCCAGGATATCCTGCAGCGAGGTCCTGAGTTTTATGATATAGCTGCCGAGGAAATGCGGTCTGCTATCCGGGCATTGGAGATGCTTGTCGGCCGGATCGGGGTTGAAAATCTCTTGGATGAGATTTTCTCCAGTTTTTGTCTGGGAAAGTGAAGGAGTGTTTCACGTGAAACATTCATCGTATGATGTGATCGTGGTCGGCGGCGGTCACGCCGGCACAGAGGCTGCCCATGCCTCGGCACGGATGGGTGCTTCGACCGCTTTGATAACACTGGATCGTAGTGGCATTGGTGTTATGTCCTGCAACCCAGCCATTGGAGGCTTGGGGAAAGGGCATCTTGTCCGGGAAATTGACGCCATGGATGGCGTTATGGGGCGCGTTGCAGATCGGGCCGGTATACAGTTCCGCCTTTTGAACCGAAGAAAAGGGCCAGCGGTTCAGGGGCCGCGAGCTCAGTCTGACAGGATAATTTACCGGCAGGAAATGCTCCGGTTGACGGAAGCACAGCGAAACCTGGATATAGTTGAAGGTGAGGTTACTGACTTTCTCATGGCAAGCGGGGAAGTCGCCGGCGTCATTCTTGCAGATGGCAGTGAGATCCCCGCAAAATCTGTGATCTTGACGTCTGGAACATTCCTCCGCGGTGTCATTCACATCGGCGACGTATCTAAACCTGGCGGGCGGATGGGGGATAAGCCGTCCGTTAGGCTGGCTGAAAGGTTGGACAGCTTCGATCTGCCACTGGGCCGGCTGAAAACCGGGACCCCTCCGAGATTGGACGGGCGTACGATTGATTGGGCTTCGCTTGACGCACAGCCTGGCGACGATAATCCTGTGTTCTTTTCGTTCTTGACCAAGTCACTTCAGGCTAAACAGGTATCCTGCGGGATTACGCACACAAACCCGGAAACCCACGAAATCATCCGCAACAACCTCAGCCGGTCTGCGATGTATGGCGGTCACATTGAGGGGGTTGGCCCCCGGTATTGCCCTTCGATTGAGGATAAGATCGTCCGGTTTTCTGACAAAGAGTCTCACCAGATCTTCCTTGAGCCTGAGGGCGTATCCGACCACACTGTCTACCCGAACGGAATTTCAACAAGTTTGCCAGAGGATATTCAAGAATCCTATGTGCGTTCTATCCGGGGGCTGGAGCACGCAGTCATTCTGCAGCCTGGATACGCCATCGAATATGACTATGTTGATCCCCGCGCGCTCTCACTAGATTTGGCGCTGAAGGACGTACCCGGCTTGTATTTGGCAGGTCAGATCAACGGGACTACCGGTTATGAAGAGGCCGCCGCCCAGGGGCTTGTAGCGGGTTTGAATGCAGCCCAGCGTGCCAAGGGGAAGGAGGCCGTGACCTTTAGCCGGGCCAATAGTTACATTGGGGTGATGATTGATGATCTCACCACAAACGGGGTTATAGAGCCTTACCGGATGTTCACGTCGCGAGCAGAATTCCGACTATCCCTGCGGGCCGATAATGCGGATCAAAGGCTTACACCCATGGCGATCGAACTTGGTTGTACTGGTAAGGATCGTATTCGCATGTTTTCGGAAAAGACCGAACGCTTGCAGTCCGCGCGGCAGATACTGGAGGCGCAAACCTTCACTCCGAAACAGGTTTCTGAGGCCGGCATCAGGATTAATCAAGACGGAAACCGGAGAACTGGGCTGGACGTACTGGCGTTTCCGGATGTGTCTTTCGATGACTTGAAGGCACTTCTGCCTGAGCTTAGCTCTGTTGAGCCGGAAATTTCCAGGCAGCTGGAGCGGGATGCTCTTTACGCAAACTACATCTTACGCCAGGAGCGGGAGGTTTCCGCTCTGAAGCGGGATGAAAGCTACAGTATTCCTGCTGATTTCATTTATGAGGGGGTTGAAGGACTGTCGAATGAAATTCAGCAGAAGTTAAAAAAGGCCCGCCCTGAAACTCTTGCCCAAGCTGCACGCGTTGATGGCATAACTCCGGCAGCCCTGGCGTTGATTTTGGCTCGCCTGCGAAAGGTGCGGGGCAGGCAGGAGAAGTCTGCATGAGCACAGAAGACTTGTGGCGCGCGCTCAGTGTTTCACGTGAAACAATGCGTCGTTTGGAGCTTTTCGAGGTGGTGGTCAGGAAATGGAATCCGAGGATCAACCTTGTTTCCAAGTCTAGCCTCGAACACATCTGGACACGGCATATTGCAGACTCGGTGCAAATTTTCCGGTGTGTCTCCGCACCAGGCCACTGGGTAGACATCGGCAGTGGGGGCGGATTTCCAGGTTTGATTATTGCCTTAATGGCTGCTGAGGAAGCGCCGGATATGCAAGTGACGCTTATCGAAAGTGATCAGAGAAAAGCTGCTTTTCTTAGAAGTGCAGCGCGAGAATGCGGTGCGGCTGTTCGGGTAATATCAGAGCGTATCGAACGAGTTGAGGCCCAGAAGGCTGACGTCTTGTCCGCCCGGGCGCTGGCTGATCTTTCCGATCTTCTGGAGTTTTCTGAGCGTCATCTTGCCGGGGATGGCATTGCGCTGTTCCCGAAAGGCCAGAGTTGGAAAAAAGAAGTGGATAACGCGCAGCAGCGATGGCGGTTCAAAGCAGAACCCATTAAAAGTCTGACTGAGCCTGAAGCAGTAATCCTGAAAGTCTGGGGAGTTGAACGTGCCTGATTTTTCCCGCCCGGAGGGGCCACGTATCATCGCGGTCGCAAATCAGAAAGGCGGGGTAGGGAAAACAACAACAGCGATCAACCTTGCTGCGGCCCTGGTCGAAGGTGGGCTGCGTGTATTGGTGGTTGATCTGGATCCGCAGGGAAATGCCTCAACCGGCCTTGGGATAGAGCCCTCTGACCGGGATCTTACAACATATGATCTTCTGGTGGAGGATGCTTCCCTTGCGGATGTCATCCGGACAACGGAGATTGAAGATCTTTGCATCATTCCCGCAACTGTTGATCTGAGTTCTGCGGATATTGAACTTTTCACCAATGAAAAGCGAAGCTACCTGCTGCATGACGCGCTTCGGCAGACGGCGATGGATGAGTATGATTGGGATTACGTCCTGATAGACTGCCCGCCGTCTCTGAATCTTCTGACGGTCAATGCTATGGTGGCAGCGCATTCTGTTCTGGTGCCGCTTCAGAGCGAATTTTTCGCATTGGAAGGTGTAACTCAGCTGATGCTGACGATTCGCGAGGTGCGCCAGTCGGCTAATCCAGGACTGCGAATCGAAGGTATCGTTCTGACCATGTTCGACCGGCGCAACAACCTGTCGCTGCAGGTTGAGCAAGACGCACGGGATAATCTCGGCGACCTCGTGTTTCAAACTAAGATCCCGCGCAATGTGCGTGTTAGCGAAGCACCTTCCTATGCTTTGCCGGTGTTGAACTATGACACCAACTCCCAAGGCGCACAGGCCTATCGCGCACTGGCAGAAGAAATCCTGAATAAACATCAGAAGATAGCGGCGTAAATGCAGAATACAGACCGGAGGCAACCATGGCAGACAAAAAGACAAAACCACGAGGGCTGGGCCGGGGATTGTCAGCGTTGATGGCAGATGTGAACCCCGCGCCGGTGAGCACGCAGACTGAAGCACCACGGAATGCGGAAGTACTGGTTCCGATTGAGAATATTATTGCCAATCCAAATCAGCCGCGCCGGCAGTTTCTGCAAGAGGACCTGGATGACCTGACCGCCTCCATTAAGGAAAAGGGGGTCCTGCAGCCGCTGATCGTACGCCCGCGACCTGGCGGACAATATGAGATTGTTGCCGGCGAACGGCGCTGGCGGGCGTCTCAGGCGGCCCAGCTGCATGAAGTGCCGGTGCTGATCCGGGACTATTCAGACCTTGAGATGATGGAAGTGGCTATCATCGAAAACATCCAGCGCTCTGACCTCAATGCGATGGAAGAGGCGCAGAGTTACAAGCAGCTAATGGAGAAGTTCGGCCATACTCAGGAGAAGATGGCCGAGGCGCTTGGAAAAAGCCGCAGCCACATTGCGAATCTGGTGCGCCTGCTGCATCTGCCGGATGATGTACAGATCCTGGTTCAGGAACGAAAACTTTCTGCAGGTCACGCGCGTGCGCTGATCACTTCCGACAATGCGTCTGACCTGGCCAAGAGAATCGTGAAGAGCGGGCTGTCCGTGCGGGCGACGGAGGCGTTGGTAAAGAAGGATGCCGCAGGTTTCCAGACAACTGCCGCCAAGAAGCCGAAGCAGTCAGCCGAAAAGGACGCGGATACACGCGCTTTGGAAGGCGATCTGTCGGCAATGCTGAAAATGAAGGTGTCGATTGACCATAAGCCGGGCGGAGAGAGTGGATCGGTAACGATAAGCTATGCGGATTTGGATCAGCTTGATGAGCTGTGTAATCTGCTCAGCCGTTAGGCCGGGTCCAGATAAAGACCAGAACGGCTGAAAGCACCAGCACTTGAATGCCCAGCACATAGCTTGGGACAGAAAGCAGCAGAGATAGTCCAAAGACGGCGGCAATCGAAGCGGTTGCCGCCTTTTTTGCGACCGGCCGGATTGCACCGCTGTTGCGCCAATCGGTGATCATTGGGCCGAAAACATTGTGGGCTAGGATCCAATCGTGCAGCCGGTCTGAGGAATTGGCGAAACAGAAGGCTGCAAGCAGCAGGAATGGAACAGTCGGAAGAAGGGGAAGGACAATGCCGATGACGGCCAAGGCAACAAAGAACAGTCCCAGGCCGGCATATAGAAAACGCATTGCTTCAATCCATCAATAGATCGCGGAGAACCGCATTCAATACCGCGCGGCCATGATCGGTTGCGCGTAGCCTTTTCTCCGAGATAGTGACCATGCCGAGTTGTACAAGGTTATCAAGCCGGCTTTCAGAGAGGTTCCGGCCAGAGAGCTGGGAATAGCGTACCACATCCAGACCTTCCGACAGGCGCATCCCCATCATCAGGTATTCTGCCGCAGCATCTTCTGCACTGAGAGCTTCGCGCAGAGATTCGCCGTTGCCCTTGCCGACGGCTTGCAGCCAAGCCCCAGGGGCGAGGTGGGTCTCGGTCGCGTAGCGCTTGCCGTTCAGGGTGAGGCGGCCATGGGCGCCTGGGCCGATCCCGGCATAGTCGCCATAACGCCAATAGATCAGGTTGTGGCGGGATTCCGAGCCGGGCTTGGCATGGTTGGAGATCTCATAGCTGGCCACGCCGAAGTCTGCGCAGATGTCCTGAGTGGCCAGGTACATGTCGGCAGCGGTGTCATCGGTGGGCAGGTTGCGCAGTTTGCCGCGGGCGTAGCGGTCTCCGAATGCGGTGCCGTCTTCGATGGTAAGCTGGTAGAGTGATAGATGGTCAATAGCCATCGACAACGCTTCGCGCAACTCGGCCTGCCAGGCCTCCAGGGTTTGGCCCTGGCGTGCGTAGATCAGGTCAAAGCTCACCCGGTCGAAACACTTTCGGGCGATGTCAAAGGCAGCCTTGGCTTCGGACACGCTGTGGATGCGTCCCAGCCTGCGCAGATCCTCGTCGTTCAGAGCCTGAATGCCCATGGAGACCCTGTTGACGCCAGCGCCACGGTAGCCGGCAAAGCGCCCGGCCTCGACAGAGCCAGGGTTTGCTTCAAGAGAAATCTCTATGTCATTGGCAAAGGGCCAGATTTCACGTGCCCGTTCGATGACGGCAGACACTGTTTCAGGCAGCATCAGGGAAGGGGTGCCACCGCCGAAGAAAATGGAGTTCAAAACCCGCCCGGAAAGCTGTTCCGAGAGTCTGTCCAGCTCGGCCAAATAGGCCCTAACCCATAGGTTCTGGTCTATTTTTGCAGAGACATGGCTGTTGAAGTCGCAATAGGGGCATTTGGCCTGGCAGAAGGGCCAATGCACATAAAGGCCAAAGCCCCCATTTCGCCAGTCATCCACCGAAACAGCCCTGGACGAACTGGGCCACCGCCTTGCCGCGGTGGCTGATCTTGTTCTTCTCCGCCGGTTCCATCTCGGCGCAGGTGATGCTGTAGCCGTCGGGCTGGAACATCGGGTCGTATCCAAAGCCGTGTTCGCCGCGAATCGGCCAGACCAGATGCCCGGGCATCACACCTTCGAAGACTTCGTCGTGGCCGTCGGGCCAGGCAATGACCAGGGTGCAGCGGAACTGGGCGCTGCGGGGAGCGTCAGCGCCGACGGCGTTCAGCTCGTCATTGGCTCGGGTCATCGCCATCTTGAAATCGCGGCCGCTGGGGGTTTCAGCCCAATCGGCGGTATAGACACCGGGCGCGCCATTCAGCGCGTCGATGGTGATGCCGGAGTCATCTGACAGGGCAGGGAGGCCGGTGGCCTTGGCGGCAGCATGCGCCTTGATCCGGGCATTGCCGACAAAGGTATCTTCGGTCTCCTCCGGTTCTGGCAGATCCATCTCGCCGGCGCCGACCACGCTGACGCCGAAGGGGGCGAGGATCTCGGTGATCTCGTTCAGCTTGCCCTTGTTGTGGGTGGCGACAAGCAGCTTGCCGCCTTCCAGTTTGCGGGTCATTTGCAGGCGGCCTTCTGCAGTTCAGCCAGTTCAGATGTGCCTCGGGCGGCCAGGTCCATCAGCTGGTTCATCTGGTCGCGGGAGAAGACAGAGCCTTCGGCCGACATCTGTACTTCGATCAGCTTGCCGGAACCGGTCATGATGAAGTTGCCGTCCACGCCGGCCTCGGAATCTTCGGGGTAGTCGAGGTCCAGCACCGGCTGGCCGGCATAGATGCCGCAGGACACGGCGGCAACCGGATCAAGCAGCGGGTCGATTTGCACGTCGCCGGCCTTCATCAGCTTGTTCACCGCCAGTCGCAGCGCAACCCAGCCGCCGGTGATCGAGGCGCAGCGGGTGCCGCCGTCTGCCTGCAGCACGTCGCAGTCGACGGTTATCTGGCGTTCACCCAGGGCAACGCGGTCTACACCGGCCCGCAGGGCGCGGCCGATCAGGCGCTGGATTTCCACTGTGCGGCCGCCCTGTTTCCCGGAGGATGCCTCGCGGCGCATACGGGTGTTGGTGGCACGCGGCAGCATGCCGTATTCGGCGGTGACCCAGCCAAGGCCGGTGCCCTTTATGAACGGCGGCACGCGGTCTTCGATGGTGGCGGTACACAGCACGTGGGTGTCACCCATCTTGATCAGGCAGGAGCCCTCGGCGTGTTTGGTGAAACCGGTCTCGATTGAGACGGCGCGCATTTCATTCAATTCTCGTCCAGAGGGTCGCATGGTGTATCCTTTTGCTGTTGGCTTTGGGATAGCCCTGCGGGACAAGGCGATGCAAGCCCGATTGACCTTTTGGCTTGCTGCTCTTTAATGACATCTTGGCTGCGGCTTCTTATGTTGAAACCGCAATAAATGCTGGAAGGCCGATGAGTGACCCGCAAAACATTCTGCAGGATCTGAACGACCGCTCGCGGGAGGTGTTCCGGACGGTGGTGGAAAGCTATCTGGAGAGCGGCGACCCGGTTGGCAGCCGTACCCTGACCCGCAGCCTAAGCGAGAAGGTCAGCGCGGCGACAGTACGCAATGTGATGCAGGACCTAGAGTATCTGGGCCTGCTGGACAGCCCTCATATCAGTGCCGGCCGGGTGCCGACGCAGCTGGGGCTCAGGATGTTCGTGGATGGGCTGCTGGAGGTCGAAGACCTGAAGGCCAACGACCGCGAGAAGATCGACGCGACCCTCGGGAAGAATGCCGGCGATGTGGGCGGTATGCTGGACCGGGTCGGCGCGGCTTTGTCGGGTGTCACGCAGGGGGCGTCGCTGGTTCTGACGCCTAAGCATGAGGCGGAGATCCGCCATATCGAATTTGTCTCGCTGGCGCATGACCGGGCGCTGGTGGTGCTGGTGTTTTCTGACGGGCATGTGGAGAACCGGCTGTTCACGCCGCCGCCCGGACAAACGCCAAGCTCGATGCGGGAGGCGGCAAATTTCCTGAACGCGCTGATCGAGGGGCGGACTCTGAGCGAAGTGCAGCGGCAAATGCAGACGGTAATTACCGCGCGGCGCCAGGAAATTGACAGTCTTGCACACGCAATGATTGAAAGCGGTCTGGCAGTCTGGGAAGATGACGGCAGCGAGCAGGCGCGGTTGATTGTTCGGGGCCGGGCGAATCTGCTGGCAGAAACCGGCGCAGCCGAGGAGCTAGAGCGGATCCGGACCCTGTTTGACGACCTGGAGCGCAAGCGCGATATCGCCGAATTCCTGGAACTGACCGAGGACGGCGAGGGCGTGCGCATTTTTATCGGTTCGGAGAACAAACTTTTCTCACTTTCGGGTTCCTCTTTGGTGGTGTCTCCCTATATGAACGCGGATCGAAAGATCATTGGTGCGGTGGGGGTGATTGGCCCGACGCGCCTGAATTACGGACGGATCGTGCCGATTGTGGACTATACGGCACAACTGGTCGGCAAGCTGTTGTCGGACCGGAGTTAGAGGTGAAACATGGCAGAGCTCAAGGACGAAGACTTTCTGGATGACATCGCCGCCGCCGAGGCTGAAGAGCTGGCAGCGCAGACCGAGGAATTTGATGATGCCTCGCTGGAAATTGATGCGCTTCGTGCGGAACGGGATGAGCTGAAGGACCGCTTTATGCGGGCGCTGGCGGATGCCGAAAACGCCCGCAAGCGCGGCGACAAGGCGCGCCGCGAGGCAGAGAATTACGGCGGCTCGAAACTGGCCCGTGACATGTTGCCGGTCTACGACAACATGAAGCGCGCGATTGAAGCGGCCACTGACGAGCAGCGCGAAGTTTCCGCGGCGCTGATCGAAGGCGTCGAGCTGACCATGCGTTCGCTGCTGGGTGTGTTCGAGAAGCACGGCATCCGGATCGTCTCGCCCGAGGTTGGCGACAAGTTCGACCCGAAAGTGCATGAGGCGATGTTCGAGGCGCCGGTGCCGGGCACCAAGGCAGGCGACATCATCCAGGTGTCAGCAGAAGGGTTCATGCTGCACGACCGGCTGCTGCGCGCGGCGCAGGTTGGCGTGTCATCGACACCTGCGTAACAGGAGCGCCCTTACGGGCGCTGCCTCCGGCGGGAGTTTTTTTGGCAAGATGAAAGAGCGGTCCCGATTGGGGCCGCTTTTGTTTAGCCTGCGGCTTCTTTCAGCTTGTAGAGCATTTCCAGCGCTTCACGCGGCGACAGGTCATCCGGGTGGATGCCGGCCAGGAGCTCTTCCGCCGGCGAAGGGCCGGCCGGGGCCTTGGGCTGTGGCGGCGGGGCCGCTGCAAACAGGGGCAGGTCGTCGATCTGGATCTTGGTGCCGCCTTCACGGCTGCCTTGTTCCAGCATGTCGAGGACATCGCGGGCACGCGCCACTACAGAAGCGGGGAGGCCGGCCAGCTGTGCCACTTGCACACCATAGGAGCGGTCGGCGGCACCCTTGCGGACCTCGTGCAGGAAGATCACTTCACCTTCCCACTCCTTGACCGCGACGGTGGCGTTGTCGACGCCTTCCAGTTTGGCGGCGAGCTGGGTCAGCTCGTGGTAATGGGTGGCAAACAGCGCGCGGGAGCGGTTCACTTCGTGCAGGTGTTCCAGCGTCGCCCAGGCGATGGAGAGACCGTCGTAGGTGGCGGTGCCGCGGCCGATTTCATCGAGGATCACCAAGGCGCGGTCGTCGGCCTGGTTCAGGATCGCGGCGGTTTCGACCATTTCGACCATGAAGGTGGAGCGGCCGCGGGCCAGGTCGTCGGAGGCGCCGACGCGGCTGAACAGCTGGCTAACCAGGCCGATATGGGCGGCTTCGGCCGGGACATAGCTGCCCATCTGGGCGAGCAGGGCAATCAGCGCGTTCTGGCGCAGGAAGGTCGATTTGCCGGCCATGTTGGGGCCAGTCAGCAGCCAGACCGCGGCGCCGTCCTGGGCGGTTAGGCAGCAGTCGTTGGCGACAAAGGCCTCGCCCCCTTGCTGGCGCAGGGCCTGTTCCACCACAGGGTGGCGGCCGCCTTCCACGTGGAACGCACGGCTGTTGTCGACCTTAGGACGGGTCCAGTTTTCACCGCGTGCAAGATCGGCGAGGCCAGTGAGCAGGTCCAGCTCTGCCAATCCGCGGGCTGCGGTGTTAAGGCGCGCTGCACAGTCCAGAATAGCGCCTGAAAGCCTTGCATAGAGCCTCTTTTCAATCTCTAACGCGAGGTTACCGGCATTCAGAATGCGGGTCTCAATCTCGCTCAGCTCCACCGTGGTGAAACGCACCTGATTGGCGGTGGTCTGACGGTGGATATAGGTTTCGTTCAGCGGCGGCGACATCATCTTGTCCGCGTGGGTTGCGGTGGTTTCGATGAAATAGCCCAGCACGTTGTTATGCTTGATCTTCAGCGAGGCGACGCCGGTGTGTTCGGCGTATTGCTTCTGCATCGAGGCAATGACCGAGCGGCCCTCGTCGCGCAGTGTGCGGGCTTCGTCCAGTTCCGGGTCATAGCCGGCTGCGATGTAGCCGCCGTCACGGGCCAGCAAGGGGGGCTCGGCGATGAGGGCAGCGTCGAGCAGGGATAGGAGGTCGTCAAACCCTTGCAGGTCCGACATGGCACGGGTGATCAGTTCGGGCAGATCCAGGCCGGCGCAGAGTTCAGCGATGACCTCAGCTTGCGACAGCCCGTTCCGGATCGCGGCTAGATCACGGGGACCGCCGCGCTCCAAGGCAAGGCGGGAGAGGGCGCGGTCGAGGTCGGGGGTCTTACGTAGCGCAGCACGCAGATCTTCTGCGGTCTGTGCCTGATCAACCGCGAAATCCAAGGCTGCAAGACGTTGTTGGATCACATTCAGATTGCGCGAGGGGCTGGACATGCGTTGTTCCAGCAGGCGGGCACCGCCGGGGGTGACGGTGCGGTCCACCACCGACAGAAGCGAACCTGAGCGGCCGCCGGAGAGCGACCGGGTCAATTCCAGATTGCGGCGGGTGGCGGCGTCAATCTGCACCACCCGGTCCTGAGCCTCCTGCTGCGGCGGCTGCAATAGCGGCAGCTTGCCCTTCTGGGTGATCTCCAGATAGTCGATCAGCGCACCCATCGCCGAGACCTCTGCGCGGGTGAAGGTGCCGAAGCCATCCAAGGCGCTGACGTTGAACAGGCTACAGATACGTTTCTCTGCTGCGGTGCTGTCAAAGCTGGCCTTGCCCAATGGGGTCAGCGGAATCTTGTATTCATCAGCCAGCGGCAGGGCGGCATCATAGGCGGGGCCGTCGGCGACAATCAGTTCCGATGGCGCCAGCCGGGCCAGCTCCGGCGACAGGCGGACACGGGCTACCGGCATCACGTGAAACGCGCCGGTGGAGATGTCGGCCCAGGCCAGGGCGGCCTCATCCCGAAGTTCAGAGTAAGAGACCAGGAAATTGTGGCGGCGCGCCTCCAGCAGGGAATCCTCGGTCAGGGTGCCGGGAGTCACCAGCCGTACCACGTCGCGTTTCACCACAGATTTGGAGCCGCGTTTCTTGGCCTCGGCGGGGCTTTCCATCTGTTCACCTACGGCGACGCGGAAACCTTTGCGGATCAGTGTCAGCAGGTAGCCCTCGGCGGCATGCACCGGCACGCCGCACATCGGGATGTCTTCACCGTTATGTTTGCCGCGTTTGGTCAGCGCGATATCGAGGGCCTCTGCGGCGTTGACCGCGTCCTCAAAGAACATCTCGTAGAAATCGCCCATCCGGTAAAAAAGCAGCGCGTCTGCATGCGCTGCCTTGATCTCGAGATACTGCGCCATCATGGGCGTTACGGTCATTGGAGGTCCCCCGGGGTCGTCTTTGCAAGACATCTACAATGGGGGCGGAGCGAGGAAAACCCGGATATGCCTGCCGCCGGACCCTCTGGCGGCAGGCTGCTGTCAGTAGAGGTTGCGCAGAGTGTCAGGCATCGTGTTGACAATAGAGAGCGACAGCGTGCTCAGCTGTTGCTGTGCTTGCAGCGCCAGCAGCTTGGTTGCGGCTTCCTCCATATTGGTGTCGATCATCGAACTGACACCGCGGGTAAGCGCATCCGACTGTTTGCTGACATAGTCGCCTTGGCCTGCGAGTTGATTGGCACTTGCCCCCAAGGCTGCAGAGCCTTCGATTGCATAGGCAAGAAAGCCTTCGATTTCTCCCAATGCGGTCAGGGCGCTGGCGCTGTCGGTGATGGCAGTGCGGCTGCCGAGATCGAACAGCGGGCTGCCTTCAAAATCCACTCCGTCAACGCTGAGGGTGCTTAGGCTGCCGTCGCTGGAAATCGCTGAGGGCACTGTCAGCCCAGAGCCGCCGGAGCCGTCGACATCGGTCTTGAGCAGGTTTACCCCGTTGAAACTCGAAGCAGAAATGATCGAATTGATCTGTTCGGCTTTCTGCGCCATGGCGTTTTCGAATTTGCTGAAATCGCCGGTGCCGCTTGCGGCCATAACTGCCAGCGACCGCATTTCCTGGAGTGTGTCGGAGATTTGTTCAGCCCCGGCTGATGCAACCGCAACCGTGGCCTCGCCCAGAGACAAGGAGTCCGACACCGACTGCAATCCCGAGATGTCGGAGTTCATCAGCTCTGATATTGCCCAAAGAGCCGCGTTGTCCTGGGCAGTACTGACGTTTTGGCCGGTCGAAATACTGTCTTGCACTTCGCTGAGCTGTGAACTGACACTGCCCAAAGTTTGCAAGGCAACAAGCGCACCGGAATTATTCTGGAAGCTTATCATTCCTCATTTTCCTTTGATCCATGCCCGTGTTCCGGGCGGACAAATGTCTTTCTGACACATGCCTTCCAGGCCTGTGAGAACAGGCCTGAGCGCCACCTTCAGACAGGTGCAGGTTAAAACCTATTAAGAAATTGCAGCGCTTGACGGTCTACTTTAGGGCGAAAACTTGACGGTAATTATCGTCTTTTAGCCGCATTTATCTCAATTCTGGCTATACAGATTCTTGAAACCCCGGATTGAGGGCTGCGGAGGGCTGGGATAAGACGGTCGGCGACGAGGAGAGGACACGAATTTCAATGCCCAAATCAAAGATCACCAACGAAGAAGCCCTGGCGTTCCACCTGCAGCCGACGCCGGGGAAATGGGAGATCAACGCCACTGTCCCGATGACCACGCAGCGGGATCTGTCGCTGGCGTATTCCCCGGGTGTAGCCGTGCCTTGCGAAGCGATCGCGGAAAATCCGGAAACCGCCTATGACTACACCAACAAGGGCAACCTGGTTGCGGTGATTTCCAACGGCACCGCGGTGCTGGGACTGGGCAATTTGGGCGCGCTGGGCTCAAAACCAGTGATGGAAGGGAAGTCTGTTCTTTTCAAACGCTTTGCCGATGTGAACTCGATCGACATCGAGCTGGACACCGAAGATCCGGACAAGTTCATCGACGCAGTCAAGCTGATGGGCCCGACCTTTGGCGGCATCAATCTGGAAGACATCAAGGCGCCTGAGTGTTTCATCATCGAACAGCGCCTCAAGGAAGAGATGGACATTCCAGTCTTCCACGATGATCAGCACGGCACCGCGGTGATCTGCGCGGCAGGCCTGATCAACGCGCTGCATCTGTCGGGCAAGAAGATCGAAGACGTAAAGATCGTCCTAAACGGTGCCGGTGCCGCGGGCATCGCATGCATCGAACTGTTGAAGGCGATGGGGGCGCGGCATGAGAACTGCATCGTCTGCGACACCAAGGGCGTGATCTTCCAGGGCCGCACCGAGGGCATGAACCAGTGGAAATCGGCCCATGCCATCAGCACGGACCTGCGCACTTTGGAAGAAGCTATGCGCGGTGCAGACGTATTCCTCGGCGTGTCGGTCAAGGGGGCGGTGACCCAGGAGATGGTCGCCTCGATGGCCGATAACCCGGTGATCTTTGCGATGGCCAACCCGGATCCGGAAATCACCCCGGAAGAGGCGCATGAGGTGCGTGTGGATGCTATTGTCGCAACTGGCCGGTCGGACTATCCGAACCAGGTCAACAACGTGCTGGGCTTTCCTTACCTGTTCCGCGGTGCGCTGGACATTCACGCCCGCGCCATCAATGACGAGATGAAGATCGCCTGCGCCCATGCCCTGGCCGCTCTGGCGCGTGAGGACGTGCCGGACGAGGTGGCGCTGGCCTACGGCAAGTCGCTGTCCTTTGGCCGCGATTACATCATCCCGACACCGTTTGACCCGCGGCTGATCCACCGGATCCCGCCGGCGGTGGCCAAAGCCGGCATGGATACCGGCGCCGCCCGTCGCCCAATCGTCGACATGGACGCCTATGAGATCGGTCTCAAGTCCCGGATGGACCCGACCGCCTCGATCCTGCGCGGGCTGAACGCGCGGGCCCGCTCGGCTCAATCCCGGATGATTTTTGCCGAGGGCGACGACCCGCGGGCGCTGCGCGCTGCGGTGATGTACCAGCGCTCGGGCTTTGGAAAATCGCTGGTGGTGGGCCGGCAGGAAGACGTGCGCGCCAAGCTGGAGAAAGCCGGCCTGGGCGACGCGGTGCGCGAGCTGGAGGTGGTGAACGCGGCCAACACACCGCATTTCGATACCTACAAGGACTTCCTCTACAGCCGGCTGCAGCGCAAGGGGTTTGACCACAAAGACATCCACCGCCTGGTCGGCCGTGACCGCCATGTGTTCTCGAGCCTGATGCTGGCGCATGGCCATGGCGACGGGCTAGTGACCGGGGCGACCCGCAAGTCTGCGCATGTTCTGGAACGGATCAACCATGTGTTTGATGCTGATGCGGCTCACGGTGTTGCCGGCGTCACCGCGCTTTTGCACAAGGGCCGGATCGTGCTGATCGGCGACACGCTGGTGCATGAATGGCCGGACGAAAACCACCTGGCCAACATTGCTGAACGCGCCGCCGGGGTGGCCCGGCACATGGGGCTTGAGCCGCGGGTGGCTTTTGTCAGCTTCTCCACATTCGGCTATCCAGTGTCGGAACGGGCGGAAAAGATGCATGTCGCCCCCACCGTGCTTGATCAGCGCGGTGTCGACTTCGAATACGAAGGTGAGATGACCGTCGATGTGGCGCTGAACGAGCGCGCACAGCGCTACTACCCGTTCCAGCGCCTGACCGGCCCGGCCAATATCCTGATCGTGCCGGCCCGCCACTCAGCCTCGATCTCGGTCAAGCTGATGCAGGAGATGGGCGGTGCCACGGTGATCGGCCCGATCCTGTCGGGCATCGACAAGCCGATCCAGATCTGTTCGACCACCTCCACCACCAATGACATCCTCAACATGGCGGTGCTGGCGGCCTGTAACATCGGGTGAATTGACATGGCGATCTGGAATCTGGGCTCGATCAACGCGGATATGGTTTATGCCATGCCGCATTTGCCGTCGGCGGGAGAAACTCTTGCCGCCTCCAGCCTGGACAGGTTTCTGGGCGGCAAGGGGGCCAATATGTCGGTTGCCGCCGCCCGCGCTGGCAGTGGCGTGTTTCACATCGGTGCTGTTGGTCCGGACGGCGCCTGGGCCCGGGAGCGTCTGGCCGGCTACGGTGTAGACACGGCGCATGTCACTGAAACGGAAACCCCCACAGGCCATGCGATCATTGCGGTGGAGCCGGGCGGCGAAAACCAGATCATCCTGTTTCCCGGAGCCAACCGGGCACTTGCGGTGGAGCAGCTGATCCAGGCGTTCTCCAAAGCCGCGGCAGATGATATCCTGGTGATGCAGAATGAAACCAGCCTGCAGGCGGAGGCTGCGGAACTGGGCCGGCAGCTTGGATTGCGGGTATGCTACGCAGCTGCACCCTTTGATGCGGGTGCGGTGCAGGCGGTCCTGCGTCATCTCGATTTCCTGATTCTGAATGAGGTCGAAGCCCGCCAGCTTCAGGCTGCGACGGGCAAAGCGCCGGGGGCAATTGGCGTCAAGGACGTGATCATCACGCTCGGCGCCAAGGGCGCCCGGCATGTTGATGGAGAGACTGGCACTGTGCGCGACGTGCCGGCCCAGCCGGTCACCGCGGTGGATACAACAGGTGCCGGCGACACGTTCACCGGCTACGTGCTGGCCGGTTTGGATCAGGGACTGGAAATGGCGGAGGCAATGGAAAATGCCAGCCGCGCTGCGGCGCTGATGGTAACGCGCCATGGCACTGCAGATGTCATTCCCCATCTAAACGAAGTCCAGGCCGCCAGGTTCTGATACCGGACGGCCTGCTTCTTTCTGGTTCAAAATACTCCGGGGGAATTGGCCGTCAGGCCAAGGGGGCAGCGCCCTGCCTTAATGCCCTTTGGCAAAGGGGGCGGCATCCCCCCACAATTGCGCCACCCGGGCGTCGCGGCCGCAGGCCTGGCGGTAGCGCTTGTAGGCGGCCGCCTGCCGTTTTGGGCCAAAGCGGGTGAACACCAGGCTCTCTCCCTTGTAATAATCCTGGTGATAGTCTTCCGCCTCGTAGAAGGTTCCCGCCTGCAGGACTGGCGTCACGATTTCTTGCCCCAGGGCCTCTTGCGCTTCGGCCCTTACCTGTTCTGCAAGGGTCTTTTCCGTAAGGTTAGAGACAAATACCGCTGTCCGGTAACTTTCACCCCGGTCGCAGAACTGGCCGCCGGCATCTGTGGGATCGACCGAGCGGAAGAACAGCTCCAGCAGCCGATCCCTCGATACCTTCACCGGGTCAAAGGTGATCTGCACCGCCTCATAATGGCCGGTTCCACCGCGGGTCACGTCCTTGTAGGTCGGGTTCTCCAGCTTGCCGCCGGTATAGCCCGAGACGGCTTCAATCACTCCGGGCACGCTTTCGAAATCGCTCTCTACGCACCAGAAGCAGCCACCTGCAACAGTGAGCACTTCGGTTGATTGCGCCTGCAGCGGGTTGGTTTGCGCAACGGTGCCGATAGCAATCAGCCCTATCAGGGCTATGGGTTTCAGTCTTTCGAGAACACGCATCTCTGTCTCCATCCTGCTTTAATGCCACCCTGCCGGCTGGTTCACGTCCCCTCAACCCGCCGGAGCCGCATTTCACAGACAGGTGACAGCAAGTTACTGCTTGGAAATTGGATCCAATCTTACTAACGTGCCGCCAGCAGGAGGATTTCATGACCGAAAAGATGAGTACGCACCAAGCAGAGGAAGATCACCGGAACGAGGAGATCCTGATCTATCTTAATGGCAAAGTCGTTCCCAAGGCTGAGGCCAAGATAAGCGTTTATGACAGCGGCTTCATGCTGGGCGATGGTGTCTGGGAGGGGCTGCGTCTTTACAACGGAACCTGGGCATTTATCGACGAGCATCTGGACCGTCTGTTTGAAGCGGCCAAGGCGATAGACTTGGATATCGGTTTGGACCGGGAAGGCGTCAAAAAGGCTGTATTAGAAACACAGAAAGCCAATGGGATGACCACGGATGCCCACGCCCGGCTGATGGTCACGCGAGGCGTCAAAACCCGGCCCTTTCAGCACCCGTCGTTGTCGCGGCAGGGGCCGACCATAGCGATCATCATGGAGCATTCGCGCCCAAATCTGCCGCGGCCGATCAAACTGGCAACCGTGCCGCATATCCGCGGGCTGCCGATGACCCAGGACCCAAAGCTCAACTCGCATTCCAAGCTGAATTGCATCATCGCTTGTGTGGCGGCTGAGAAGGCCGGCGCGGATGAGGCGTTGATGCTGGACGTGAATGGCTTTGTGAACACCACCAATGCCTGCAATTTCTTCATTGTACGCAAGGGAGAGGTTTGGACCTCGACCGGGGACTATTGCATGAACGGCATCACCCGGCAAAAGGTGATCGATCTGTGCCGGGCAAACGGCATTCCGGTCCACGAGCGGAACTATTCTCTGGTGGACACTTATGGCGCGGATGAAGCTTTTCTGACGGGCACTTTCGGGGCGCAAACCCCGGTGGGGGACATCGACGGGCGTCAGATCGGCAGCGGCGGCATGGGACCGGTGACCGAGCGTATTCGGGGCCTCTACAAGGACCTCATTGAACAGGAGTGCGTCTGATGCGGATTGCTATGTGGTCCGGTCCGCGGAATTTGTCGACGGCAATGATGTATGCCTTTGGCAACCGCGGCGATTGTTCGGTGGTGGATGAACCGTTCTATGCTGCTTATTTGGCAATGACAGGATTGGATCATCCGATGCGGACGGAGATTCTGGATAGCCAGCCGCAGGATCCAAAAACCGTCGCCAAGGCGCTATTGGGGCCGGTTCCGGGCGCCAAACCTGTTTATTATCAGAAGCATATGACCCACCACATGATCGCGGGCGTGCCGCGGGACTGGATGAGGGAAGTGATCAATGTCTTCCTGATCCGGCATCCGGCCCGGGTAATTGCCTCTTATTCTGCGAAGCGGGAGAACCCGGCGCTGGAGGACATCGGCTTCCGTCAGCAGGCGGAGCTGTTTGATCTTGTCAGCAGCTGGGGCCAGACACCGGCTGTGATCGACAGCCACGACATTCGCGAGAACCCAGCCGCAAAGCTGGAGCATCTTTGCAATGCCATCGGCATGCCGTTCTCGCCGAAGATGCTGAGTTGGCCAACAGGCGGACACAAAGACGATGGCGTATGGGCACCGCATTGGTACGAGGCGGTCTGGAACTCTACAGGGTTTGCCGGAGCGGAAGGGCCGCTGCCGGAGGTTCCGGAAGAGCTGCAGCCGGTTCTTGAGGCGGCCATGCCCTATTATGAGCAGATGAAAGCGGCTAAGATCTGAGGCAGGAGGGGCTTTGCCCCTCGTGCCTGCGGCGCTCACCCCAGGATATTTGGGGCTAGAAGAAGAGGCTCAGGAGATCAGCTTGCTGAGTTTCATGGCAACGCCCATGTCGCCTGAGATCTTGATCTTGCCCGTCATCACAGCTGTCATCGGGTTGAGCTTGCCTGTCAGCAATTTGGTCAGGCTATCGGCTGACAGCCGCAAGGTACAGTCGGTGTTCTGGTCTGTGGTGCTGGCGTTTCCGTTTGCCAGGACAATGACACCGTCCGCACCGCAGTCGAATTTGAGGGAACCGTCAAAGCTTTTGCCGGTCAAACCGTTTCGGATGAGTGCGGCAGTATCGTCCAATGCCATGTCTTACTCCCATGCTGGGAAAAGGGTTAGGCAGTAGAGGGCTCTCCGGCAATGTTGACCAAAGGGGAGGGCTGGGTGTTACCCGGCGGCAAGCGCGTCTTTGGTCAGCGGGCAGGGCTGGCCGCCATAGAATGTGCTGAGCACCTGCTGAAACTCCCTGGGCGCATCGGGTACCGCAGCGAACAATGTCATTGAGGAGCGCAGTTTCTTGGCGTCGGTATCGCCGAGGATCCGCGCGGCGTCCAAGCCCTGATGTGTCAGCATCAGCCGGCTGACTTCGACCAGGCGGGCGCGCAGTTTTTCGTGATTCAGATAGGCGGTGGCTTCTGCGAGATCTTCGATCCCGTAAAGCTGCGCCATATGGGAACGGCCGAGCTCGGCCAGCTGGGGAAAGACGAACCACATCCAGTGGCTCGTCTTTTGTCCTGCAGAGAGTTCACTCAGGACATCCGCCCATACGGTGTCCTGAGCTTCGACGAACATATCCAGCTCTTCCGCGAAATCGTCCTCGAAATCGCCATCTATGTCGTCGAAACCGCTCATTTCTTGGTGCGGCGCTCGCGGGCGGCCAGAAGTTTGAGACGCAGGGCGTTCAGCTGAATGAAGCCTGCAGCGTCCTTTTGGTCGTAGGCGCCGGCGTCTTCTTCAAAGGTCACATGCGCCTCGGAATAAAGCGAGTTCTCGGACCAGCGGCCAACGGTGTTCACCGAGCCCTTATAGAGTTTCACGCGCACGGTACCCGAAACATGGGTCTGGCTTGCGTCGATAGCAGCCTGCAGCATTTCGCGCTCCGGCGAGTACCAGAAGCCGTTGTAGATCAGCTCGGCATACTGGGGCATCAGCTGATCTTTCAAATGCATCGCGCCGCGGTCCATGGTGATGGATTCGATACCGCGGTGGGCTTCCAGCATGATGGTACCACCCGGCGTCTCGTAGATGCCGCGGGATTTCATGCCGACGAAACGGCCTTCGACCAGGTCGAGGCGGCCGATACCGTGCTTGCGGCCGTATTCGTTCAGTGCGGTCAGAATGGTGGCCGGCGACATCGCTTCGCCGTTTATGGCAACCGGATCGCCCTTTTCGAAGGTGATCTCGATAAATTCCGGGGTGTCGGGTGCTTCTTCCGGGTGCACGGTGCGCTGGTAGACATAGTCGGGCGCCATTTCCGCCGGGTCTTCCAGAACTTTGCCTTCGGAGGAGGTGTGCAGCAGGTTTGCGTCGACCGAGAAGGGGGCCTCGCCGCGCTTGTCCTTGGCGATCGGGATCTGATGCGACTCGGCGAACTCCAGCAGCTTGGTGCGGGAGGACAGGTCCCACTCGCGCCAGGGCGCGATCACCTTGATGTCGGGGTTCAGCGCATAAGCTGCCAGTTCGAAACGGACCTGATCGTTGCCTTTGCCGGTGGCGCCATGGGATACCGCGTCGGCGCCGGTGGCTTCGGCGATCTCAACCAGGCGCTTGGAGATCAGCGGGCGGGCGATGGAGGTGCCCAGCAGGTAGAGGCCCTCGTAAACCGCGTTGGCGCGGAACATCGGGAAGACGAAGTCGCGGACAAATTCCTCGCGCACATCTTCGATGAAGATGTTCTCCGGCTTGATGCCCAGCATTTCCGCTTTCTTGCGGGCGGGCTCCAGCTCTTCACCCTGGCCGAGGTCGGCAGTGAAGGTGACAACTTCGCAGCCGTATTCGGTCTGCAGCCATTTCAGGATGATCGAGGTGTCGAGGCCGCCGGAATAGGCGAGCACAACTTTCTTGGGCGCGGACATGGAATTCCCTCTCAGGTCAGAACGCCTGCGGCGTAGCGGGTTTTGCCCGGAAGGGCAAGGTTATCCGGGGTTTTCTAATCCGCCGGGCACGCATAACGTGCGCGGAAAAACAGAACGATCTATTGGAGCACGCACGTATGAAAGGCTGGTCAATTTTTGCGCACTCAGTGCGCATGGTACTTAGGAACTTCGAATGGGCGGTTAGAATTGCCTTTGTGCCTGCCTTGATCGGTGTAGTTCTCATTTATGCTGCGCTCAGCTCAACGGGGCAGTCGATCACAATGTTCTGGGATGAGAAGGCTCTGTCGGATGCATTGCAATCCGGCAAGCTTGGGCTCTCCTTTATTGCCGCCACGCTGATTTTCGCAGCGGTTCAGTTTTGGATTTTTGTGGCATGGCATCGGTTCATTCTGTTGGAAGAGTATCCAACAAGCTGGCTTCCTGCTTTCAAGGGCGATCGGATATTGGCTTATTTCGGACACATGTTGCTCATCGGGTTTCTTGTGATTGTGCTTTATCTCCCAATGTTGCTCCTCGTTAACGGGCTTATCGCGGCGATGGGGCCGGGAGGACTGGTGCCCATGCTTCTATTGATCGCTGGGTACTCAATTTTTGTTCTGATAGCGATGTACCGTTTGCTCCCGGTTTTGCCCGCTGTGGCCATTGGCCGTCCGCTTTTGCTGCGTGTGTCCTGGAAAGCGACGTCCGGGTCCTCCGGCACAATCTTTGTTGTGCTCCTCCTGTTGGGGGTGCTGCAGCTTTTGCTGCAGTTCGTTTCTGGCTTGTCGGTTGCAGTGTTTGCTCCTCTTGGGTTTGTCTTTTCTGCGCTTGCCTTTCTGGTCATGTCTTTGCTGAGCGTCAGTGTTCTCACCACGTTCTATGGCCATTTTGTCGAAGACCGTCCGATCTAAACTCCCGGTATTCTTATGTATGCTTCGCACCCGCCCCTTGCCTTGGGGGCGGGCTTGCGCCACTGAATGAGCCATGAGCGATTTCAAGACCCAGGCCCGCAAGGCCGAGGCGGCGATGCGCGATGTGTTTCCGCCCACGCCGCTTCAACGCAATGTGCATCTGTCCGAGCGTTTCGGCGCCGACATCTATCTGAAGCGCGAGGACCTGAGTCCGGTCCGCTCCTACAAGATTCGCGGCGCGCTGAACGCGATGCGCAAGCAGCCGGATCAGGAGCTGTTTGTCTGTGCCTCGGCCGGCAATCACGCGCAGGGCGTGGCCTTCATGTGCCGCCACATGGGAAAGCGCGGGGTGATCTTCATGCCGGTCACCACGCCGCAGCAGAAGATTCAGAAGACCCGGATGTTTGGTGGCGAGAACATCGAGATCCATCTGGTTGGCGACTACTTCGACATCTGCCTGGCGGCGGCGCAGGAATGGTGCGCGCAGGAAGGCGGGCATTTCCTGTCACCCTTTGACGACGCGGATGTGATCGAAGGTCAGGCCTCTATTGCGGTCGAGATCGAAGATCAGCTGGGCAAGCAGCCGGATCACGTTTTGCTGCCGGTTGGCGGCGGCGGCATGTCTGCGGGGGTTTCCTCTTGGTTTGGCGAGGATGTGCACAGCCTTTTCGTGGAGCCGGAGGGCGGCGCTTGTCTGCGCGCTGCACTGGCTGCGGGCAAACCGGTGCCGCTGGACATTGTCGACACCTTTGTCGATGGCGCTGCGGTGGGGCGGATTGGAGATTTGCCCTTTGATATTCTTAAGGGTGTGCCGCTGCCGGATGTGCTGGCGATTTTCGAGGACAGGATCTGTGCCACCATCATCGAGATGCTGAACGTTGAAGGCATCGTGCTGGAACCGGCCGGCGCTTTGTCGGTCGAGGCATTGCAGGATGTGCGCTCCTGGATCCGCGGCAAGACTGTGGTTTGCGTGACCTCAGGCGGTAACTTTGATTTTGAGCGGCTGCCCGAGGTCAAGGAACGGGCGCAGCGCTATTCGGGGGTGAAGAAGTATTTCATCCTGCGCCTGCCGCAACGGCCTGGCGCGCTGAAGGAGTTTCTGGGTATCCTGGGCCCGGAGGATGATATAGCCAGGTTTGAATACATGAAGAAGTCGGCCCGTAACTTTGGTTCGGTGCTGATCGGCATTGAAACCAAGCGGCCGGAGAATTTCGAGCTGTTGTTTGAGAGGCTTGAGGCAGCAGGGATGACATTCACAGATATTACCCAGGATGAAACCCTGGCGCAGTTTGTGATCTGATAGAGCAGATCTGTCAGAAACGTTCAGCAAGCCCGGTAAGAAAAGCGGTCTTGGAATCCTGAAACTTGGCAACGATCGCCGGGATATCAACACTCTCTGCTTCGCCCTGCGAGGACTTGCGTTCGCCATCCAGGCAAAGTGAGGAAAATTCTGAGAAGCCTAGGTTGAGTGCACTGCCTTTCAGGAAATGCAGATCCTGCTCGAGCTGAGCCCGGTCGCCGCTCTCCAGCTTGCCAATGACCTCCTCAACCTCTTCGAGGAAGATTTCAACAACCTCCTCAAAGTCTTCGGCGCCAACTTCCTCACGCAGTTCTGTCACACGCGGCCAGTCAATCATGTCTCAAAGTCCCTACGGTCAGTCGCCTTGTGCAATTTCTTAAGTTGATTGCAGTAAAAATATAGTGAAATAAAGGGGGAAGCTCAAATTTTAGGTTTCACCGCCTGTTAAATCTCTGGACCGATAGTATCACAAGATCGTCTGATTTTGCCATTTGTGAGGTGCCTTCGGTGCTGCCAGAAAGTTCGATGGACAACGAGGACCACACAGTGGCCGGATCAATACGCCGTGTGCTGGTTGTCGACGACAGCCGACTGCAAAGACGCATCCTTGTGGCTTCCCTCAAAAAATGGGGATTCGAGGTTGTCGAGGCCGAGAGCGGCGAGGCGGCGATGGAGATCTGTGAGGCGGAAACCCCGGACCTGATCCTCAGCGACTGGATGATGCCGGGCATGAACGGTTTGGAGTTCTGCCGTGCCTTCCGAAACCGTTCCAGCGAAGATTATGCTTATTTCATCCTGCTGACCTCCAAGAGCGAAAAAAACGAAGTTGCCGAAGGACTTGACGCCGGTGCCGATGATTTTCTCACCAAACCGGTGAGCTCGGACGAACTGCGCGCGCGAATTTCGGCGGGCGAGCGGATTCTGCGGATGCAGCGGGAATTGTCCGAGAAAAACCGCATTGTCTCCGAGACGCTGGGGGAACTGCAGCGGGTTTATGATGCGATCGACAAGGACCTGATCCAGGCCCGCAAGATTCAGGAATCGCTGGTGCCGGAACTGTCGAAGGATTTTGGCTCTTCCACCGTCAGCCTTCTGCTGAAACCCTGTGGTCACATCGGTGGCGATTTGGTCGGTATGTTCTCCCCCGGTGTGAACCGAATCGGCTTTTACTCGATCGACGTTTCAGGCCATGGCATCACCTCAGCGATGATGACAGCGCGTTTGGGCGGTTACTTGTCTTCGAATTATTTTGATCAGAACGTCGGCATGGAGAAACGCTTTAACCGCTTCTATGCCCTGCGCCAGCCCGAGGAAGTAGCGAGCCTTCTGAATGCCAGGCTGATTGCCGATACCGGGATCGAGGAATATTTCACCATGGCCTATTGCATCGCGGATCTGCGGAGCGGGGTCATCAAGATGGTGCAGGCCGGCCATCCGCACCCCCTGCTGATGCGCAAGAACGGGGATTTGGAATTCATTGGCCAGGGTGGTGTGCCCGTGGGCCTGGTCCCTGACATCGGGTACAGCCAGGAAGAGTTCATCATGGAAAAGGGTGACCGTCTGCTGCTGTTTTCTGACGGCTTTACCGAGGCCCGCCTGGAAAACGGTTCGATGCTCGAACCCGAGGGCTTGCTCGATCTTGTTAAGAAATGCGGCCCGGAGCAGAATGGCAAGGAATTCCTGGACGATCTGTATTGGCATCTAACCCAGGTGATGAGCAAGGAACACGGCCTTGAAGACGACGTTTCAGCCACCTTGTTCGAGTATCAGGGCCCCTGAGTTTTCCAAGCAGCAACTCGACAGACATACCCCGGCTGCGGCTGGGCTTTTGTGTTTTTGAGACAGTTGAAAGACGCATCAGATACGTGCGGCCAGCAATGCGGCGAAATGGCGGTCGCCGGCATTGCCCAGCCGAACAGCTGCATCCTGCGGGTCCATCCACAGCGCCTCATGCCCTTCTTCCAGCGGCGGGCCTAGCCGGCGCAGGGGTCTGGCGACATAGATGTGGCACAGCTTTTCGGCCCATAGGTCGTATTCCGGCATATAAGCAAATCGCCGGAACACGCCCAGTTTGCGCGGCGTGGAGATCTTCCAGCCGGTTTCCTCGTAAACCTCGCGGTGCAGGGCAGGAATGGGTGATTCGCCTGGATCAATGCCGCCGCCGGGCAATTGCAAATCGGGATCCGGATCATACTGGCAGGTGACCAGCAGCTTGCCGTCCCGCGGCAGTAGTGCATAGGCGCCAGGGCGTCTGCGGTAGGCCTGGCCTTTCTGAGGTGTCTCGCCAAATCGTCTGATCACGGGCCTGCCTCTTCACTCTGCTGCCGTTTCTCCTATATAGCCCCGGTATGCCAATCCCCGGCGCGTAAGGAAACCCCATGACCATTGGTTCGAAAATCGCGTGGGACGACACCGTCCTGCCCTTCCAGCTTGATGCATCCGACATGCGCGGCCGCGTGGCGCGGCTGGACGGCGTGCTGGATGGTATCCTCAAACAGCATGACTACCCGCCAGTGGTCGAGGCGCTGGTCGCCGAGATGGCGCTGCTGACGGCGCTTATTGGTCAGACCATCTCGCTGCGCTGGAAACTGTCGCTGCAGGTGCAGTCCAAAGGCGCGGTGCGGATGATCGCAACTGATTACTATGCGCCGCAGAAGGAAGGTGAGATTGGCCAGATCCGTGCCTATGCCAGTTTTGACCGCGACCGGCTGACCGATGGCGACCCGTTCGAGCAGGTGGGCGAGGGCTATTTCGCAATCCTGATCGACCAGGGCAACGGGACCCAGCCGTACCAAGGCATCACGCCGCTGGCCGGCGGTTCGCTGAGCGCCTGTGCCGAGGCCTATTTTGCCCAGTCCGAGCAGCTGCCGACCATGTTCAAGCTGAGCTTTGGCAAATCTGCCGAACCCGGCGTGGCCGAGCATTGGCGCGCCGGCGGTGTCATGCTGCAGAGCATGCCCAAGGCGTCGCCTTTTGCCGCCCAGGGCGAAGGGTCCGGCGAGGTCCTGCAGGCCAGCGATCTGGTTTCCGGCGACGAGGAAGAGAATTGGAACCGTGCCACCATGCTGCTGAACACGGTGGAAGCACTGGAACTGATCGGCCCCTCAGTCACCCCGACTGATCTGCTGATCCGATTGTTTCACGAGGAACAACCGCGGGTCTATGACTTCCAGCCGGTCCGGTTCGGCTGCACCTGCTCAGAAGACCGGGTGCGCCAAAGCCTGTCGATTTACTCGTCCAAGGACATCGAGAAGATGACCACCGACGATGGACGGGTGACCGCCGACTGCCAGTTCTGCGGTGCGCATTACGATCTGGACCCGTCCTCGCTCGGGTTTGATGCGGAAAATCCGCCCAGTGAGTGAGACCTCCCAGGATCTCACCGAAAGACTTGCCGCCGCGCTGGGCAAACCGGGCGGCTGTTCTTCCGATTTTGACCTCAACCCGGGCACTGTGCTGCCGGAGGGCCGCAAGCTGCGGCCCGCCGGGGTATTGGTGCCGGTCTCCCTGGCGTCAGGCGCGCCGCGGCTGATCCTGACCAAACGCTCTTCTGCGCTGAAACACCACCCCGGCCAGATCGCCTTTCCCGGCGGCAAGGTGGACGCCGGCGATGCGGACGCCCGCGCTGCCGCGCTGCGCGAGGCCTGGGAGGAAATCGGCCTGCCGCAGGACCTGCCGCAGATCATTGGCTGCCTGCCGGAGCATGAAACGGTGACCGGTTTTTCCGTCACCCCGGTTGTTGCGCTGATCCAGGAAGCGTTCATGGCGCGCCCGGAAGCAGGCGAAGTGGCGGAGGTCTTTTCGGTTCCGCTATCGCATGTGCTGGAGCCGGAAAACTACATTATCGAATCCCGGCGCTGGCGCGCCACCCGCCGCCGCTATTATACCGTACCCTATGGCCCTTACTATATATGGGGTGCCACCGCGCGGATGCTGCGCGGGCTGGCGGCGCGGATGGAGAAATAATGCGGATAGATCAGCCCTGGCTGAAGGACCCGGCGACCCAAGCGGTTTGCAAGGCTGTGAATGCGGATGGCGCGCAGGTGCTGTTTGTCGGCGGATGCGTGCGCAATGCGCTGCTGGGGGAGCCGGTCTCGGACATGGACATCGCCACCGATGCCCTGCCAGAGCAGGTTATAGAGCTGGCGGCGCGGGCCGGGATAAAGGCGGTCCCGACCGGCATCGACCATGGCACCGTGACGCTGGTGAAAAACGGCATCCCGCACGAGATCACCACCTTCCGCAAGGATGTGGCGACTGATGGCCGCCGCGCCGTGGTGGCGTTTTCGAAAGATATTACTGAGGACGCACGCCGCCGCGACTTCACCATGAACGCGATTTACGCGCGCCCGGATGGCGAGGTGGTGGACCCGCTGGGCGGGATGGCAGACCTGCAGGCGCGCCGGGTGCGATTTATCGGCACCGCGGAGAACCGCATCCGTGAGGATTACCTGCGGTCTTTGCGGTATTTCCGCTTCCATTCCTGGTATGGCGATCCTGCCGCAGGATTTGATGCGGATGCTTTGGCAGCAATCGCCTCAAACCTGGATGGGCTGGCGACACTGTCCAAGGAGCGCGTCGGCGCCGAGCTGTTGAAACTTCTGGCTGCGCCGGATCCCGCGCCTTCGGTTGCAGCAATGCGGCAAGCGGGTGTATTGGCACAAGTCCTGCCGGGCGCGGATGACCGTGCCTTGGCACCGCTGGTTCATCTGGAAGGGGACCGGACGGCGTCCGGTATCCGCCGCCTAGCGGCGCTGGGCGGAGAGGGGCTGCAGGAGGCGTTGCGGCTCAGCAAGGCGCAGACGTCCCATTTGAAGGCCATCCGCGAAGCCGCAGCAGGCACGTCCGGAGCGGGGGAGCTGGGCTACAGGCTGGGCGCAGAACAGGCATTGGATGCGCTGCTGCTGCGGGCTGCTTTGCTGGAGCAGCCTGTATTGCCCAATTTAGAGACTGGTATTGCACTGGGTGCAGATGCCGCCTTTCCGGTGAAGGCCCGTGATCTTCTGCCGGATTTCAAAGGTCCTGCGCTGGGCGCGGCCTTGAAAAAGCTTGAAGCTGATTGGATCGCTTCGGGCTTCACTTTGAGCCGGGAAACGCTGCTGGCCTCTCTCCGCTGACACACCCTGTCAGCAGCGTCACAACCGTAAGGGGGTGACAAAGCAAAATATCTTGCTTAAGCCTAGGTCAGCCACCACATGACGGGAGGAATGCTGATGTATTACGGGATCTGGTTTCTCTAACGCCTGAGACCTTGCCCCGTTTGACGTGGGAGCCTTGGGCGGCCCGCTGTCTTCATCTGTATTCCAAAATAATGCTCGAACGCCTGGAGCACCCGCATGTTTCGCTTCTTTGAAAACCTCATTGACCCTTATTGCGCCTACCCCGAGACCGACACGCCGCCGACGCGGCTGTGGCCGTTTCTGCGCGATTATTCCAAGCCGTTTAAAACCGTCTTTGTCCTGACTGCGCTGATGTCGGTGATTGTCGCCGCGATCGAGGTCGGGCTGATCTACTACATGGGCCGGGTGGTGGACATCATGTCCGGCACGCCGGAGCAGGTTTGGGAGGACTACGGGACCGAGCTGATCCTGGTGGCCTTGTTCATCCTGCTGTTGCGGCCGCTGATCCAGTTCCTGGACGTGGTTCTGCTGAACAACGCAATCCTGCCGAACTATGGCACGCTGATCCGCTGGCGCGCGCACAAGCACGTGCTGCGCCAGTCGGTCGGCTGGTTCGAAAACGATTTTGCCGGCCGCATCGCCAACCGCATCATGCAGACCCCGCCTGCGGCGGGGGAGGTGATCTTTCAGGTCTTCGACGCGATTACTTTTTCGCTGGCTTATCTGGTGGGTGCGGCAGTGCTGTTGTGGGTCGCCGATGTGCGTTTGATGCTGCCGCTGGCGATCTGGTTCGGCCTTTACGCTTTGCTGGTGATGTGGACGGTCAAGCGGGTGGGGCCGGCCAGCCAGGCGTCCTCGGATGCGCGCTCCACCGTGACGGGGCGGGTGGTCGACAGCTATTCCAACATCCATTCGGTCAAGATGTTTGCGCATCACGACCACGAGTTGACCTATGCCCGCGATGCGATCGAGAACACCCGTAAGACCTTCCAGGCAGAGATGCGGATTTTCACCGTTATGGATGCGGCATTGGTCACGCTGAACGGGCTGCTGATTGTCGGTGTGGTCGGCTGGGCGGTGATGCTGTGGATGCAGGGCACGGCGTCGGTTGGATTGGTTGCGGCTGCAACGGCGCTGACCTTGCGGCTGAACGCGATGACCGGCTGGATTATGTGGGCGCTGACCTCCTTCTTCCGCCAGTTGGGTGTGGTGGCCGAGGGCATGGAAACCATCGCTCAGCCTATCGACTTGGTGGATGCCGCCAATGCTGACCCGCTGCGGCTGGTTCAGGGAGAGATCGAACTGCGCAATCTTTCGCACCACTACGGGCGCACGGCTGGTGGTTTGGACAAGATCAGCATGACTATCCGCCCGGGGGAGAAAATCGGTCTGATTGGGCGCTCAGGTGCCGGCAAGTCGACCTTGGTGAAGTTGCTGTTGCGGTTCTATGACGCCGAAAGCGGCCAGATCCTGATCGACGGCCAGGACATCCGCGCGGTAACGCAGGACTCCTTGCGCAGCCGGATCGGAATGGTGCAGCAGGACAGCGCGCTGATGCACCGCTCGGTGCGGGACAACCTGCTGTATGGCCGACCCAATGCCACCGAGGCGCAGATGATCGCCGCCGCCAAACAGGCCCAGGCGCATGACTTCATCCTGGATCTGGAGGACCCGCAGGGGCGCAAGGGATATGACGCCCATGTGGGCGAGCGTGGGGTGAAACTGTCCGGCGGCCAGCGCCAGCGGGTTACGCTTGCACGGGTTATCTTGAAGGATGCGCCGATTCTGGTCCTGGATGAGGCAACCTCGGCGCTGGACTCTGAGGTGGAAGCTGCCATTCAGGAGACCCTTTATGGCATGATGCAGGGCAAGACGGTGATCGCGATTGCACATAGGCTGTCCACCATCGCGCAGATGGACCGTATCCTGGTGATGGATCAGGGCCGTATAGTTGAAGAAGGCTCGCATGAGGCGCTATTGCAGGCGCAGGGGCTGTATGCACAGCTCTGGGCGCGTCAGTCCGGCGGTTTCCTGAATGTCGAGGCAGCAGAATGAACATAGGCAATTTGATCGACGCCTTCCGCCCGGCCGAGGGCCCGCCGCCGCAGCGGCTGGGGGCCTTCCTGCGCTGGTGCCTGTCCGGAGCCTGGCCGATGCTGTTCATCGCGGCTGCGTTTTCAGCGCTGGCTGGCGGGATGGAGGCGGGCACTGCCTTTATCCTCGGCATGGTGATCGACACCGCGATCGCTAGCGGACCCGAGCAGTTCTTTTCCGCAGGCAACGTCGCTGTGATTGCGCTGGCGCTGGGCTTCTTCCTGTTTGTGCGCCCGGTGCTGTTTGGTTTGTCTGCTGCATCAAATGCCATCGTGGTTCAGCCCAATGTGAACCCGCTGGTGCTGTCGCGGCTGAACCGTTGGACGCTGGGTCAGTCGGTGCGGTTCTTTGACGATGACTTCGCCGGACGGATCGCGCAAAAGCAGATGCAGACGGCAACGGCGGTGACCTCTGTCACTACTGAGATGATTAACGTCGTGGCCTTTGCCCTGGCATCGCTTGCAGGTTCATTGGCCTTGTTAGGCTCTATTGACTGGCGCATCACCGGGGTGTTTCTGGCTTGGCTGATCGGCTATTTCGCCCTGATCCGCTGGTTCTTGCCGCGCGTGCGCAAACGGTCCGGTGCGCGAGCTGGTGCGCGTGCGATGGTAACCGGCCAAGTGGTCGATTCGATCACCAACATCAAGACGGTCAAGCTGTTTGCCCATGCGGAGCATGAGGAACGCACCGCCCAGGACGCTATGGTCGCCTTCCGGGAAAAGTCGCTGCATTTCGGCTATCTCTCGGCCAGCTTCCGATTTTGTCTGATGTGCCTTGCCGGCATTCTGCCGGTGTTGCTGATCGGTGCGACCTTGTTCCTGTGGCAGTCCGGCACCGCCACCGAAGGCGACATCGTGGCTGCCGGCGCGGTCTCGATCCGCATTGCCCAGATGACCGGCTGGGTCAGCTTTACGCTGATGGCGATATATTCCAACGTGGGTGAGATCGAAAACGGGATGAAGACCCTTTCGGTGCGTGACCGCGTGGAGGACGTTCCGGATGCCACGGCGTTGCAGGTTAGCGAGGGGGGCATTGTCTTTGACCAGGTGGAGTTTGCCTATGGCCGCGACGTGGGCGGGGTGCAGGGCATCAGCCTGAAAATCCAGCCTGGCGAAAAGCTTGGCATCGTGGGGGCATCCGGCGCCGGGAAATCGACGCTCGTTTCGCTTCTGCTAAGGCTCTATGAGGGGGAAAAAGGGCAGATCCGGATTGATGGCCAGGATATTTCCGAGGTCACTCAGAACTCGTTGCGCAGCCGGATCGGCATGGTCACCCAGGAAACAGCGATGTTCAACCGCTCGGCGCGGGAGAACATTCTCTATGGACGGCCGGACGCTTCTGAAGAAGAACTGATCGCCGCGGCGGAAAAGGCCGAAGCGCATGAATTCATCACCGAACTGGAAGACGGGCAGGGGCGCCAGGGTTATGATGCCTATCTGGGTGAACGCGGTGTAAAGCTCTCGGGCGGTCAGCGGCAGCGGATTGCCCTGGCCCGCGCCATCGTCAAGGATGCGCCGATCCTGGTTCTGGATGAGGCAACCTCGGCGCTGGATTCCGAGGTGGAGGCCGCGATCCAAGCCGCCTTGCATCGGGTGATGGAGGGAAAAACGGTGCTGGCAATTGCCCACCGGCTGTCGACGCTCAGCGAAATGGACCGGATTATCGTGATGGAGAAAGGCTGCGTGGCCGAAAGCGGCAGCCATGAGGAACTGCTGGCCCTAGGCGGGCTCTATGCGCAATTCTGGGCGCGCCAGTCTGGTGGCTTTATCTGTACCGATGACGACGCAGCAGAAGCGGCTGAATAAACTTCCCCGCGCATTTTGCTTTTGCTGAACCATATGCCGCGCTATGGAGCGGCCATGACTGACGCAGCCAGAACCACAGCAACGATCAGCCGGCTGGGCCATCAGGGCGATGGCGTGGCCGATGGCCCCCTGTTTGCCCCGCGTACTTTGCCGGGGGAGACCGTCTCCGGCATTGCCGAAGGCAGCCGCCTGACCGGTATCCGGATCGAGACCCCGTCGGAGCACCGGGTGCAGCCCCCCTGCCGCCATTACAAATCCTGCGGCGGCTGCCAGCTGCAGCACGCTAGCGATGCCTTTGTGGCAGCGTGGAAGACGGAAGTGGTGCGCAACGCGCTGACGGCGCAGGGGCTGGAAACCGATTTCCGCCCCATCCACACCTCGCCGCCGCGCTCCCGCCGCCGCGCAACGCTGGCAGTGCGGCGCACCAAGAAGGGCGCGATGGCCGGGTTTCACGGCCAGGCGTCGGATGTGATCACCGAAATTCCCGATTGCCAGCTGCTGGAGCCTGCTTTGATGGCGGCAATTCCGGTGGCCGAGGCGCTGGCGTTGCCCGGTGCCAGCCGCAAGACTCCGCTGGCGGTGACCGTCACTACCTCCGAGGCCGGGTTGGACATGCTGGTCAGGAACGGCAAGCCGCTGGATGGGCCCTTGCGCATCGAACTGGCGCAGCTGGCAGAGAAACACAGGATTGCCCGGCTGACCTGGGATGACGAGCTGGTCGCGATGGAACAGCCGCCGGTGCAGCCCTTTGGCGCGGCCGGTGTCTGCCCGCCGCCAGGGGCTTTCTTGCAGGCAACACGCGAGGGCGAGAAGGCACTGCTGGCTGCTGTACTGGAAATCACCAAGGGCGCCAGGCGGATTGTCGATCTGTTTGCTGGCTGCGGCACTTTCTCGCTGCCTTTGGCGCAGTATGCTGAGGTGCATGCGGTGGAGGGCGAACGCGAGATGGTTGACGCGCTGGATGCCGGCTGGCGCAAGGCGCAGGGACTGAAGAAAGTCACCACTGAGGCCCGCGACCTTTTCCGCAACCCGCTGCTGCCTGAAGATCTGAACCCCTTTGGCGCGGCTTTTGATGCTGCGGTGATCGACCCGCCGCGGGCCGGCGCCGAGGCGCAGACCGCACAGCTGGCCAAGGCGTGCACACCGGTGATTGCCTATGTCTCTTGCAACCCGGTCAGCTTTGCCCGCGACGCCAAATCTCTGGTTTCGGCCGGCTACAGCCTTGAGTGGGTTCAGGTTGTTGACCAGTTCCGTTGGTCCGCCCATACCGAACTGGCTGCACGATTTGTTTTGAAAGACTGAAATGACGGATATCCATGCGATGACACCTACCCGCCGCCTGGCCGCTATTCTGGACAGTGAGCTTTTTGGCCGCTTCATTACTGCTGTCATTCTAATCAATGCAGTCACTTTGGGATTGGAGACGTCTCCCTCTGCCATGGCAAAGGCTGGCGGGCTGATCCACTTGATCGATTATGCCTGCTTGTCGATTTTTGTGGTTGAGATTCTGGCCAAACTGTTTGTGCGCCGTATGCGGTTCTTTCTGAGCGGCTGGAATGTCTTTGACTTTGTGATCGTCGGGATCGCACTGGCGCCCGGAACACAAGGGCTGTCAGTGCTGCGGGCATTACGTATTCTGCGGGTATTGCGGGTGATTTCGGTTGCGCCCCGTTTGCGCCGGGTGGTTGAGGGTTTCATCACCGCACTGCCGGGAATGGGCTCGGTCTTTCTTCTGATGGCGATCATTTTTTACATCGGAGCCGTGATTTCCACCAAACTGTTCGGCCAGGATTTTCCGGAATGGTTTGGTGATTTGGGCCTCAGTGCCTATTCGCTCTTCCAGATTATGACACTGGAAAGCTGGTCGATGGGCATTGTTCGTCCGGTGATGGAAGTCCATCCATACGCTTGGGCATTCTTTGTGCCCTTCATCATGGTGACAACTTTTGCTGTGGTGAACTTGCTGGTCGGCTTGATCGTCAACTCCATGCAGGATGCACATGGCGAAGAGGAAGGAGAGCGCACCGATGCCTACAGGGACGAAGTTCTGAGCCGGCTGGAGGCGATAGAGCAGAAGATTTCCGGATTGGGCGGGCCGGACAGGAAAATGTGATTTTTCTTAATTCCCGTTTCGCGCTATGGCCAGAATAGAGGTAAAAAAGAAAATACAGGCTCAAAGATGGACAGACGGGCATTTGGACTGGGCGCTGCTGCTAGCATAGCATTGGCAGGCTGCAGTACCACTGGCGGCGCAGTAAGCAGATTTCAGGCCTATGACGGGCCCAAGGTCACATCGATTGTGATCAACAAGGGCGCGCGCAAACTTTACCTCATGCACAACGAAGACATTTTGCGTGAGTACAAAGTTGACCTTGGCTTCGCACCGCTTGGCCACAAGCAGTTTGAAGGGGATGGAAAGACCCCTGAAGGGACTTACCTAATTGACCGCCGCAATCCCAACAGCCGCTACCATCTGTCAGTTGGGATTTCTTATCCGAATGCCCAAGACAGGGCTCATGCCCGGGCGCAGGGTAAGCGTCCGGGCGGTGAGATATTCATCCATGGGCAGCCGAACAATTCCAAAGAACGCAAGCGGGCAGCCCGGGTCGATGACTGGACGGCGGGATGCATCGCCGTGACCAACGAGGAAATCGAAGAGATTTATGCGATGGTGCAAGATGGTACCGCGATCGCATTGCGGCCGTGAGAATGCGCTGCACTGGCTGCCAGGCTCAATTCTGAGCTGGCATGGCCGGGATGCTGGGAAGGAAGCTGCGCCTTTTGGCTCAGCTGCCCATCACCAAAGTCCACCAGATTTTGCCATTCGGCTCCTGAAACCAGGAAAAGCCCATATTCGTGGCTTTGGGGTCCAGAATCACGGCGCGGGTTGCTGGCTGCTCCAGCCAGGCAGACAGGGTCTGCTGCTCGTTCTCATAAGTTTCAGAGATGTTTTCTCCAAGCAGCGTGCCTGTAAACCCAGCCCGTGCAACCCGGTCGAGCGGCGAGGAGCCGTCCGAGCCGAAATGCCAGGGCCTGTTCTGAACCGACATGTCGCGCGAATGGGTGGCCGCAGCAGCAGTTAATTCTGCATTCAATTGAACGGCTTGCGCACCAGAGGCCTGACGCAGGGCATTGACGGAATCAAGCATCCGGATCTGCACTTTGTCGGCATTCCTGATGCGGTACGTGCTGCCCGATTCCGTTGCGGGCGTACAGGCCGCAACGACGGTCAGAATTGCCGCGGCCATCAGCAGAAAAACACGATTCATTTTGCTCTCTCGCTCCGTCAGTTGCGGATGGATTTATCCTTCCTGTGGCAGAGGTGCAAACGGACCGGCAGAAATATGCAGACATGCTGGCCGGATTGATTTGCGACTGCGGCTTTCCAGCCATAGAATGGCGCGACCCTAGACCCAGATTGCGCAAGTTGGAAAGAGTTATGTCCCGGAACCCATTTGAAAGTTTCAGCAGGCGGCAATTCCTTGCCGGAGGTGCTGCCCTGATCTCCACGCCGGCTATGGCGCAAGACGATGATGACGCAGTGCAGCAAACCTATGACCCGCTGCGCCCGCCTCCGGAACCGGAGCCCCCGGTCAAGCGTAATATTTCCGCCTTCCGCGCCAAGTCCTGGCGGCCGTATTTCGACAATCTGCGCAGGGGAGCGATCCTGGTGGATATTGACAGCCGGGCTTTGCATTACTGGTCTGAGGATGAAAGCGTCTATAAGCTGTTCCCCTCTTCCGTGCCTTTGTCAGATGATCTGACCCGTCGCGGCCGTACCCAGATTGTGCGCAAGGTCGAAGGGCCGAGCTGGGCGCCGACCCCCAATATGCGCAAGCGAAACCCGGAGTGGCCCGCCTTCATTCCGCCTGGTCCGGACAATCCCCTGGGTTCTCATGCTCTGTATCTGAGCTGGAAGTACTACCGCATCCACGGAACCCACGATACCCGCAAGATCGGCCGCAAATCTTCCAACGGATGCATCGGGCTGTACAATGAACATATCGCCGATTTGTTTAGCCTGACCAAAGTCGGCACGCAGGTGTTGCTTATTTGACGACACTTGAGCCGGCGCTAAGCTGTTAACTATAACAAGCAATTGCAATCCCGCGTCTTTGCTGGTTAGAAAAAATTACGAGGTAAGTCTTGGGTGCGTGGTTCAGTTGTTTGATCCGCGCAAATTCTGGAGGTTAACATGAAAAAACTCGTTATCGCTGCTGCGCTGACCGCTGCTGCTTCGACTGCCACTGCTGGCAACCTGTCCGAGCCGGTCGTTGAACCGCCGGTCATCGTTGAAGAAGCTCAGGGTTCTTCCAGCGGCATCCTGCTGCCGCTGCTGCTGCTGGTTCTGGTCGGCGCAGCTGTTGCATCGAACTAATTTCGATACACGGTTTCAGAAAAGGCGGTGGTTCTCCACCGCCTTTTTTGTTGCCTGAGCGCCAGGAAGGGGAAGGACCGTCAGGCCGCCTCTCCCAGGATCTTGTCTAATACGGCAATGATCATGCCTGCATCTTCGCTACCAATGGTGAGGGGCGGACGGATCTTCAGAATGCTGTCCTTGGGGCCTTCGCTGCCGATCAGGATACGGTGATCCCGCATCCGGTTCTTGACGTAACAACAAATCTCCGTCGCCTCGGAGCCGTCCGGGTTGATCAGTTCCAGCCCCAGAAACAACCCCATGCCGCGGACATCGCCAACGCAGGCATGTTTCTGTTCCAGTTTGCGCAGACCCTCGATCAGCTGGCCGCCTATCACACGGGCGTTTTTCTGCAGGTTTTCGTCGTCGACGATTTCTAGCACCTCCTTGCCGATCCGGCAGGAAAGCGTTGAGCCGCCGAAGGTCGAAAAGAACTCAGGCCCGCTGGCAAAGCTTTCGGCAATCGCCTTGGTTGTCACCAGCACCCCCAAAGGGTGGCCGTTGCCAATGGGTTTGCCCATCACCACGATATCCGGCAGCGCGCCCTGGTGTTCGAAGCCGAAGTAGTAATCTCCCAGGCGGCCAAGGCCAGTTTGCACCTCGTCGGCGATGCAAACACCACCGGCAGCGCGGATTTTTTCATAAACTGCGGGTAAATAGCCTTTGGGCGGGATGATTTGACCGCCAACCGAGGGGAAGGTTTCAGCGATGAAGCCGGCAACACCGTGGCCTTTTTGCTGAAGGCTTGCGATAGCCGGATCCACCAGATCAGCAAATTTTTGCGCCCTCTGCGGATCGTTGCGGCGGAAGGAACCGCGGTAGTCATCGGCGACTTCCACCAGTTCGACCCAATCGGACTGGCCCGCGCCGCCAGGCTTGTTGAACTTATAGGCAGAGATATCTATCGCACCGGTAGTGTTGCCGTGATAGCCATGGTCGGGTGTCACCATGCCCTTGGCACCTGTATGGGCACGCGCCAGACGCAGCGCCAACTCGTTGGCCTCAGTGCCGGAATTGACGAAAAAACAGACTTCGAAGTGATCCGGCAGCTTTGACAGGATCTTTTCGGCAAAAGCAGTTTGCGCCGGATGCAGATAGCGGGTGTTGGAGTTCATCCGCTTCAGCTGATCTGCTGCGACGGCCTGGATACGGGGGTGCGCGTGGCCGACGTGGGGGACGTTGTTGTAGGCGTCCAGATAGGGGCGGCCCCACTCGTCAAACAAATAGTGCTTCCAGCCGCGCACCAGCATCACCGGGTCGTTGTAGGTGAGGCTCAGGTTGCCGCCGAAATGCGCCCGCCGCCCGGCTAGAACCTCGCCCTTGTCGGTGGGGTGATAGCGGACTTTTTCGTCCGGCAGGTTCAGCAGGGCTGAGGGATTCGGGCAGACCGCGCGCCATAGGTACATCTCGTCGGGGTCCCCGACTCCGGGCCAGTCGGCCTCGATCCCCTCAGTGGTCAGGGCCAGCTGGAAATGCACGTGCGGCGCCCAGCCGCCGTTTTGGCTGGGGTCGCCCAGGCGGCAGAATTGCTGCCCTTTTTCCACCACGTCACCGGGTTTCAGGCGGTCGAGGAATTCCGGGTTCAGGTGGCCATAGAGCGTAAAGAATGGGTCCCCCTCAGGCGTTTCGTGGCGCAGGATGATGACCCCGCCATAGTCCAGATGCCCGGCCCGGTATTCGGCCACAAAAACTTCACCACTTAAAGGAGCAAACATTGGCGTCCCTGCTGGGGCAAAGGCATCCACTGCCAAGTGCACCGTGCGGCGGTCGCTGGCCTTCCACGGCCCCTTGCGGAAAGCCGGTTCCGCATAGATCAGCCGTGGTTCGTGATAGTAGCCAAGCCAGATACGGCCATTATCCTCGAACTCCTCACCGACCTTGGCGGCTTCCTCCAGCGGCATGTGGAACGGGTTCTGTGGCCAAGTGGAGTGTTCCACCGACAGTGAGCCCATCGGTGCATTCGCAAGGTCCTCGCCCATCAGCGGGGCGAAATTGCCGCGTTCCAGTTTCAGCCAGGCCATCACGCGATCAGCACCATTCACCACCGGAAGGCCGCAGGCGGCGCGCAGCCGAGCGGTCAGCAGGCCGCCATGAAGCGCGTTGCTTTCGAGGAAGCGCCAAGCAGGGGCTTGCGAGATAGTGACATAGGGATCGTCCGGGTTCTCCGCTGCCATTAGGGTCGAGTTCACCACGCTGACGGCCAGCCGCGTGCGAAGCAGCACCCAGACCATGTCCACTTCAGCGGGTGTCAGCGGATAGGCCTGGTGATAGCCTGCCACCAGTGAGGCGAGGGCGGCTTCGGGGGCAGGGTGGTCCAGCACTATATAGGCCGCGGCAATCGCTAGGTCGCAAACACGCGGTGCGGCGCACATGTCGCCCAGGTCAATGAGGCCGGACACCCGGCGCGGCTCGCCCAGCTCACCTGAGACCATGATGTTGTAGTCATTGGCGTCGTTGTGGATAGCCTGTTTGGGGAGTTGCGCCAGAACAGGCTCTAACTTGGCAAAATCAGCGGAAATATCTCCCAGAATCGCTCGGCGCGTGGGATCGGAAATGCAGGAGAGCTGATCCGTGATCCAACCCGCGAGCATCAGATCCCATTTGAAGTCGCGCTCCAGCCCTTCGTGCCGGAAGTCCGCCAGCGCCTTGGCTGAGCCGCCCAGCACCTGACCGATCTCATGGATCAGCGCATCGCTTTTAGGTTCTGCCTTGGCATAACAGCGGCCGGGAAGCTGGTTTAGCAGCCAGACCAGCCGGTTCTTGCCGTCTTCATCCGTGATCGTCAGTAGGGATTCACCGCTGGCGGAAGCAATCACCCGCGGGCAGGGCAGGTCCGGCTGGCGTGCAGCGATATGCTCAAACGCCTTCACCTGCATATCGACCAGCCAGGCCTCGCAGCCCGGGCGCATTGCTTTCAGGATGTACCCCTGGCCATCAGCCTCCTTGGCCAGAAAATTCAGGTCGTATTCCCCATCCAGGCGGGTCAGCTCCGCCTTGATGCCCCAATGCTGTTTCAGGGCGGCGGCCCAATGCTCAAGCGTCATCCAAACTCTCCCCGGTCTGCCGGTGTGCCCGGCGATCCTATATTGGATCCTATGTGGACCGGGACGGGAGCTTAGTCCAGCCAGCCTTTCAGGTTCTGCTCGATTACGCCGGCCAGTGCCGCAACGTGATCCTCATCATCGTTGAGGCAGGGGATATAGAGGAAGTCTTCACCGCCTGCGTGCTCAAAGCTTTCGCGGATCTCTTCGTTGATCTCTTCTAGCGTCTCGATGCAATCGGCGGAGAAGGCCGGCGCAATCACCGCGATGTTCTTCTTGCCCTCCTTTGCCAGCGTGGCGACGTGATCGACGGTATAGGGTTTCAGCCACTCCTCGGGGCCGAACACTGACTGGAAAGTGGTGGCGATCTGGGTGTCGTCCCAGCCCAGTCGTTCTTTCAGCAGCCGCGTCGTCTTCTGGCACTGGCAATGGTAGGGATCGCCCTGCATCAGATAGCGTTTGGGCATCCCGTGGTAGGAGACCACGAGGATGTCAGGGCGCTTTTCTGCTTTGGCATAGGCTTCTTCAACCGAACGCGCCAAAGCGTCGATATAGGCGGGCTGGTCGAAATAGGGTTCAATTGTGCGGGCGGCGGGCTGCCAGGGCTCTTCCATCAATGCGCGGAAGAACTGGTCGTTGGCGGTGCCTGAGGTGGCGCCGGCGTATTGCGGGTAGAGCGGCACAAACAGGATCTTCTGACAGCCGGCCTTCACCATTTCCCGCACCTTGGACTTGGTCGACGGGTTACCGTAGCGCATGCAGAAATCGACCATCACCTGATCGCCGTAGCGCGCTTTCATCACCTCTGCCATCTTGGTGGTCTGGTCTTTGGTGATGGTCATCAGGGGGCTTTCACCCTTGTCGTGGTTCCAGATCGACTTGTAAGCCGCGCCCGAGGAGAACGGCCGCTTGGTCAGGATGATCAGTTGCAGCAGTGGCTGCCATTTCCAGGACGGGTAGTCGATCACCCGCTTGTCGGACAGAAATTCGCTCAAATACCGGCGCATCGGCCAGTATGAGTAGTCGTCCGGGGTACCGAGGTTGGCCAGCAGGATGCCGACTTTCTCTGCCGGGACTTTGGGATGATCGGCAGGGGCGTGGGCAGGGCATTTGGCGGTCCGGGCGGCGTCCAGCATGGGCGGTTCCTGTAGGGCTTGGAAATTCGGTGATCGGGGGAAGTTACTGTCTTTACGAGCGAAAGGCCAATTGGATCACATTGGCGCAGCCATAGGTGCAGATTATCGGGATCAGAGCTTGGATTCCGGCACTTTCAGGGCATCGGCCAGACGCATCTGGGCAGAGCCGGGACGCAGGGGTTTCTGCTGGCTGTCCGAGGGCGACCAGCCGGTGAGGCAAACCAGCTCGAACGTGGCTGGCAGGCGGCCTTCGGGGGTGGCGAAATGCTCCCGGTAGATGTGGTCTGCCAGCTGAAACAGCGCCCGCGGCGCCGGGCGTTTCAGGCGCTGGGTCAGAACGTTGGTCTCGCCCATGTCGCGCAGGTCGTGGACCAGGTGGGTCAGGTCGCGGTATTCGGCCGTGAGCGGCACCAGATCGGCCACCGGCAGGGCAAACCCCGCCCGCTGCAGCAGGCCGCCCAGATCGCGGATTTCCCCCATTGGCGCGATGCGGGGCGACAATCCTCCCATCACCACGGTCTCAGCCTCGGCCATGGCGGCGCGCAGCTCGTGCAGGGTCTGGCCGCCCAGCATCGCAACCAGCAGCAACCCGTCTTCCTTCAGCGCGCGGCGGCATTGGATCAGCTGACCGACCGGGTCATTGGCCCAATGCAGGGCCATGGCGTGGATCACCACATCATGGGCGCCTTCCTCCAGCGCCAGCACATCGTCGTCCGGAACAAGTTTGGCAGCGGGGAGGAACCCCTCCCAGACCTCCGGGAAGGGGCAGACCACAGCGGGCGCTGTAAAGGTTCTGTTAACCAAGCTCAGGCGATCCTCGGCCTCGTCCCGTGCCATCTGATGCAGGAACAATGCGTCCGCGCGCCGGCGGGCACGGCGGGCTGCCAAAGTCCGGCGGTCAAAAAGCTGCTGAGGTGCCTGATTTCCGGGTGCTTGTGTCATGGGGGCTATTTAGATGCTGCTGGCCGGGATTCAAACCGCTGTTTCGCTGATTTATCCTCCGCAATGTATGGGTTGCGGCGGGCTGGTCGATAGCGACTTTGGCCTCTGCGGCAACTGCTGGGCGGATATGCATTTCATCAGCGGTACGGTGTGCGAGGCCTGCGGTGTGCCTCTGCCGGGGGAGGCGGATGGCTTCCGGCTGGAGTGCGATAGCTGTCTGCGCCATCCGCGGCCATGGAGCCAGGGCCGGTCGGCGCTGCTCTATGAAGGGCAGGGGCGCAAGTTGGTGCTGGGCTTGAAGCACGGCGACCGGACTGAAATTGCGCAGACGGCAGCGGGCTGGCTGGAACGGGCGGCGCAGCCACTGCTGCAGGATGATCCGCTGCTTTGTCCGGTACCGCTTCATTGGACGCGGATGTTGAAGCGCAAGTACAACCAGTCGGCATTGCTGGCGGCGGCGCTAGCGAAACGCAGCGGTTTGGACCATTGCCCGGGTTTACTGGTCCGTTCGCGTAAAACCCCGGCGCTTGAAGGTAAAACCCGGGATCAGCGCTATCAGTTACTCGGCACCGCAATCACGGTGCACCCGCGCCGCTTGGATCGGATCAAGGGCCACTCTGTCCTGATTGTGGATGACGTGATGACCTCCGGTGCAACGCTCAGCGCCTGTGCAGATGCCTGCCTGCAGGCCGGTGCCGCAGATGTGCGCGTCGCGGTTCTGGCCCGGGTCACGCAAGCGTGAGGCAAAGGGCCGCCCACTGGCAATTGTTGCAATGGACCCCCAATTCCTCCACAACCTTGCAAACCAGATCATGGGGTCCTGAATGAAAACCGTTGAAATCTACACCTCGCCTCTCTGCGGCTTCTGCCATGCGGCCAAGCGCCTGCTGAACCAGAAAGGCGTTAGCTTTTCCGAGATCAACGTGCTGGCGCAGCCGGATCGCAAAGCTGAGATGATTGAGCGTGCCAACGGCGGCCGTACCGTGCCGCAGATCTTTATCGGCGAGACCCATGTGGGCGGCTGCGACGACCTTTATGCGCTGGAGCAGGCGGGTAAGCTCGACCCGCTGCTGGCGGCCTGAACCCGGAGACCTGATATGCGCACAGCTTTGCTGCAGATGACATCCACCGACATTCCGGCTGAAAACCTGGAAACGGTGAAAGCGATGATGGCAGAGGCTGTGCGCGGCGGGGCGGGTTTTGTGCTGACGCCCGAGGTCACGAATTGCCTCTCCGGCAGCCGCACCCATCAAAACAGTGTCCTTTGCCACGAGGAGGACGATCCAACCCTGGCCGCCCTCCGTGATGAGGCTGCGAAACACGGCATCTGGCTGCTGTTGGGTTCGCTGGGCATCAAGACCCACGACGATGACGGACGCTTTGCCAACCGGCAGTTCCTGATTTCACCGGAAGGAACCATCAAGGCGCGCTATGACAAGATTCACATGTTCGATGTGGAAGTAACGCCCGAGGAAACCTACCGCGAATCCGATGGTTACCGCCCGGGCACACAGGCGGTTGTTGCTCAGACGCCCTTTGCCAGTATCGGCATGACCATCTGCTATGACGTGCGCTTCCCGCATCTGCACCGGGCCTTGGCCAAGGGCGGCGCGCAGATCATCACCGCGCCCGCGGCGTTTTCCTACGTTACCGGTGCTGCACACTGGCATTCATTGCTGCGGGCCCGGGCAATTGAGACGGGGTGTTTCGTTCTGGCGCCCGCGCAAACCGGTAAACACCCGGCCTCGCGCGGGCCAAGCCGCAAAACCTATGGCCACACGCTGGCCGTGGCGCCCTGGGGCGAGGTTTTGGCCGATGCGGGCCAGGAACAGGGTGTGACTTTCGTTGATCTCGACCTGGAAAAAGTGGCAGAAGCACGAAAGCGCGTTCCTTCCCTGACCCACGACCGGGAGTTTGACGGACCCTGATGGATGAGACCAATGCCCTTGCGGTATCGCTGTTCAGCGAAATACTCATGGCTGACCAGCTGGCCCGGTCACGCCTCAGCAAAGTGCTGCCCAAGGGGATGGAGCTGTCGCATTTCTCTGTTTTGAACCACTTGGCCCGCGCCGGGCTGGAACGCTCGCCCGCACAGCTGGCCAAAGCGTTCCACGTAACCCGCGGTGCAATGACCAACACGCTGAGCAAGCTGGAAGTGGCCGGCTATATCCATGTGCGGCCCGATTGGGATGATGCGCGCCGTAAGATGGTTGCGATCAGCCCAGCCGGCAAACAGGCCCGGGATGCAGCTTTGGCCGGAATTATTCCGGTGATTTCCGAAGTGGTGGGTGAATTGGGCAGCGACCGGGTCCGTGCGGCCTTGCCGATCTTGCGCGAATTGCGCGGCAAACTCGAAGCAAGCGGTTAGCTGTTGATAATAAAGAAGGGTGCCTGCAAGCAGACACCCCTCTTCCCCATCAGTCCCCATCATCCGTGAGTGGCGGTTGAATAAACTATTGGGTAGACCCACCAGTTAAGGCAGCAAGCATTCACTCAGTTTTGGGGCTATGCCCCGGTTTCGGATCTCAAGACATTCCAAATCCGATATCTGACGCTATCAAGCCCTGCTCCGTTTCTAAAGAGTGCATAAGGATTACCACCTATCCTTAAGGATAGGCTTTGGCCCTGACAGGTCTTTTCATATATTGGGCTCTAGCCTGGCTTTACGCTGGCAGTCACATAGTTCACCGAAAGATCCCGTTCCGAGATTGACCAGTTCCACGTGATCGGATTGAATACAAACCCCTTGCGGTCCACAGGTTTTAGGCCGGCATTGCGTAAAAGTTCGAACAACTCATCCGGGGTAATGAACTTGGACCATTCATGAGTCCCGCGCGGCAGCCACCGCATGATCACTTCGGCGCCGACAATCGCCATGGCAAAGCTCTTGGGATTGCGGTTGATGGTCGAGCAGATTTCCAGCCCGCCGGGTTTCAGCAGGTGCCTTGTGGCCGTCAGATAGCTGAGCGGATCGGCCACATGCTCCACCACTTCCATGTTCAGAACCACGTCGAACTGCTCGCCGGCCTCTGCCAGCGCTTCGGCGGTTGTGTGGCGGTAGTCAATTTCCAGCCCGGACTGCTCTGCGTGGATGCGTGCGACGGGCAGGTTGCCCTCTGCTGCATCGGCGCCCACTACCGTTGCGCCCAGCCGGGCCATTGGTTCGCTCAAAAGCCCGCCGCCGCAGCCGATGTCCAGCAGCCGCAGCCCATCGAACGGGTGCTGTGACGTGAGGTCGCGGCCGAACTCGCCAGCGATCTGGCTGGTGATGTAATCCAGACGGCACGGGTTCAGCATGTGCAATGGCTTGAATTTGCCATGCGGGTCCCACCACTCCGCTGCCATCGCCTCGAATTTTGCGATTTCCGCAGGGTCGACAGTGGATTGAGTCGCTTGCATTCCTGTCTCCGTGTGCTCTTTTGTAGTCTGACGTTTCACTAAGGTCAGTAATGGATAGATACCCGGACCAAAAGCGCGCTGTGCATTATCTTTACCCGCCGGTCGAACCCTTTGACCAGCGCATGATCGACGCAGGCCAGGGCCACCGCATTTATGCGGAGCAAAGCGGCAATCCCAATGGCATTCCCGTGATTGTGTGCCATGGCGGTCCCGGCGGCGGCAGCAGCCCGGCGATGCGGCGCTACTTTGATCCGCATGTCTACAGAATTATCCTGTTCGACCAGCGCGGCTGCGGCCGCTCGCGCCCCTATGCGTCCTGCGAACATAACACCACTTGGCATCTGGTGGCGGACATGGAGCTGATTCGACGCCAGCTGGGTATCGAATCCTGGATCTTGTTCGGCGGCAGCTGGGGCGCGACGCTGGCCCTGATTTATGCCCAGACCCACCCGGACCGGGTGCAACAGGTAATTCTGCGCGGTGTGTTCCTGATGACCAAAGCAGAGTTGGAGTGGTTCTATGGCGGCGGGGCGGGCAAGTTCTGGCCGGAAACCTGGGCCAAATTTGTCGGGCTGATCCCGGACAGTGAACGCGGCGATATGATCGCGGCTTATAACAAGCGGCTGTTTTCCGGGAACCTGGACGAGGAAGTGCGCTATGGCCGCGCCTGGTCTGCTTGGGAGAACGCGCTGGCGTCGGTGCATTCCAACGGTCAAAGCGGTGAAAGCCCTGGCGACTATGCGCGTGCCTTTGCCCGGCTGGAGAACCACTATTTCATCAACCATGGCTTCCTTGACTACGATGGGCAGATCCTCGCCAACATGGGGCGGATTTCGCATATTCCGGGGATCATCGTGCAGGGCCGATATGACATGATTTGCCCCCCGTCGTCGGCCTGGCGCTTGAGCGAGCTGTGGCCAAATGCGGAGTTGAAGATGGTGCGCAATGCCGGCCATGCTTTGTCGGAGCCGGGAATCAGCGCTGAGCTGGTCCGGGCGATGGACCGGATCGCAGGAGAACTTGTCCCATGACGCGCATTGACCGCCGCGCGCTGTTTACCTCAGGTGCTGCTGCCGCTTTGCTGGCCGCGGCTGGCGGATCATTGCATGCTTCCCCTAAGGCAGGTGGTGTGCTGCGCCTGGCGGTGCCGCGCGATGGCGGCATGCTGGAACAGGCCGCCCGCGGTGCGGTTTATGACACGCTGACTGAGATTGCCCCCGATGGGCTGCTGCGCGGTGAGCTGGCCACGGCCTGGCACTCCACGGCGGATGCTCGAACCTGGACCTTTGATTTGCGCGAAGATGTCGCTTTCCATGACGGAACGCTGCTGACGGTTGATGATGCCGCTGCGTCGCTCGCCGCTCAAGGGATCACCGGAGCAGATATGCAGGCCGTCACTGCGCTGGGCAGCCAGCAATTGCTGGTCGAGCTTTCGCAGCCCAATCCCCACCTTCCCTATCTGCTGGCTGGCGCCGATCAAATGATTGCACCCGGCGGCCAATTGCCTATGCCTCTGGCAGAAGCGGTTGGCACTGGCTGTTACAAGGTGGAACGTGCCCAGGAGAATCGCCATTTCCGTGCGTCCAAGGTCTCGAACCATTACAAAGCCGGCGCCGCTGGCTGGGTGGATACGGTTGAAATCATAGTGATCCCCGACGCGGCAGTCCGCGCCGAAGCGCTGCGCGACGGCTATGTCGATGTGGCAGCCTTGCCGGAACCGCGCGGCCTGCTGAAGCGGGGGGAGTTCCTGTATCATCCCTCCTCCACCAATATGGCGCTGGCGGCCCGGCACACCGTCGGCATCCCCCGCAAGGTGGGCCAGCGCTCTGTCCTGGACGATGGCCGTATCGCCGAACGCTGGTGGCTGGCCTAGGCATGCTGTTTAAGGGAGGCCTTTAGGCGGCCATCCCCCTGCTCGATATTCTCAGCTTTCCTGGCGGATATAGGCGATCACGTTCTGGATATCCTCATCCTTTTTCAACCCGCGGAACCCCATGCGGTTGCCAGGCACCACGCCCTTGGGATCAGCCAGGAAAGCCGCCAGCTGATCTTCGCTCCACGTCAGGTTTGCCTCCTGGAAGGCACCTGAGTACTTAAATCCGTCAACGGCGGCGGACCCGGTGCCAATAATACCGTGCAGGCTGGGCCCGGCACCGTTCTTGCCTTCATCAAAGCTGTGGCAGGCCTGGCATTTGCGGAACACTTTCTTGCCCTTGGCCGGATCTCCGGCCAGTGCAACATCGGCTTCCTCCTGAGCCGGCTCAGCCTGTGCCGTGTCGCCATCGCTTTCAAAAACAAAGCGCGCGGTCACAGACACCGTGCGGGTAATGCCAGAGAGCTTGGCCAGCTCCTGCAGAATGTCGACGCCTTTGGTGAGCCCCGCATCCTCAACTCCCAGAAACAGCAGGTCATTGGTCGAGACCATCACCTTGCGCTCCGACAGGCGGGCCACGAACATTTCTGTTTCCACCGCAATTTCACGGCCCAGAAGGCTCAGCTTGCCTTCCACATCCGCCACCATGGTGCCGCCCGTGGGCAGTGCCTCCAGCGCGGCCATGTTGACCTGTGCTGTCAGTGTGGCCTCGCCTGCGCCTTTGAACACATGCTCGATCATCCGTTCGTTACGGATGTCGATAAAAGTTTCCACGGAGGGCAGCGAGATCGACACCTTCACTGCACCGTTCTTGCTCACCGTGCCGGACAGCTCCTCGAAACTGTTCACCTCGCCGACGCTGTCCTTCTTGATTGAACCATACGCGAGCCTAGAGCTGGCGCCATCCAGCACCCAGTCTCCGGCCAGCACTGCCTGGCCTGCAAAAATCAACGCTGCAACAGAAACGCCACGAAACAGTGAGTTGAGCATCCTATGTCCTTCCGATTATCAATGTTCTTGTGGCACGGTGTTTCGGCCGGCCCTGGGATCAAAACACGGCAGGAGCGCGGATTATTCGCTGGTTCGGCAAAAAATCGGCTGAGGATGAGATCCGGGAGGGGATAAGCCCCCTTTACCCGCGGCTGTGGCGGTTCTGCCTGATGCAGACCGGGCGGCGCGACCGGGCTGACGATCTGGCGCAGATGACCTGCCTGCGCGCGCTGGAGAAACACGCGGGTTATCAGGCAGGCACGCATTTGGACCGCTGGCTGTTCCGCATGGCCCACCGGCTGTGGCTGAATGAGCTGCGCGCAACCGCCGTGCGCACCGGCGGCGGGCTGGTGGCGCTGGAAGAAACCGAGATCCCGGATCAGCGTGCAAACACGGAAACGAATATTTTTGCCCGTGAGGTGTTTTCAAAGATAGGGGAACTGCCCGAAAGCCAGCGGGTCACGGTTCTGCTCGTCTACGTCGAAGGCTTTGCCTACAAAGAGGCGGCGGAGGTTCTGAATGTCCCCATCGGCACGGTGATGAGCAGGCTGGCAGCCGCCCGCAAGAAAATCGCGGCAGAGCTGTCGGAAACGGAGACGGGAACATGAATGAAGCGCAAGCGGCATTCACAGACGAAGAGCTGACGGCCTACCTGGATGGCGAGGCCGACGCCGTTCTGCGCGATCGGGTTGAGCTTGCCTTGACCTCCGACGCTGCCCTGGCGCAGCGGCTGCAGGCGCTCGACTTGCCGGTCGCGGCCCTGCGCGATGCGTTCTCGCCCGAAGCGCTGGGCACACCGCAAATGCCCGAGACGCTGATTCCTGCTCCACGTGAAACCCGCGTGCCGCTGCGGCTGGTGGCCGGGCTGGCACTGGCCTTTGGCCTGGGCGTGCTCTCCACCTACATGCTGCAGCCGGGACCGCAGCCCGCCAAAGCGCCGGGATGGAAGGCGGTCGTTGCCTCCTACCAGTCGCTTTACATCACCGACACGGTTGCAAACGCCGCGCAATCACCCGCGGCCACCGCCGAAGTGCTGGCCGGTTTCGGCAGCGGCCACGGCGTGGACCTGTCCCCGGCGCAATCCGTCGAGGGGCTGGAGTTCAAGCGCGCGCAGCTGCTGGGGTTCAAGGGCAAGCCACTGCTGCAAATGGCCTATCTCGGCCCGGACGGGGTGCCGGTGGCTTTCTGCATCACCCGCTCTTCGGGTGATGACAAGCCGATGCAAAGCGAGGTTCTGGCCGGCATGGCGGCGGCCTCCTGGGTCAGCGATGGTGTTGGATATCTGGTGATTGGCGGTCAGGATCAGGGCTTTGTCGACGCCGTCGCCGAGGATATCCGCGGCAAACTGGGGTAGAGACCAAGAATCCTTTCGCCCGGCTGAAGGCCCATTGAATCCTGCTCTTGTGCCTCGATTGGCATCCCCCCTTGCAGATTCGCCCAAACCCGCCTATATGCCTTTGACAACAGCGGCGCGTTGAACCTCTGGCTCAAGGCTCCACCGGGAAATTCGACGGGCCGCGCGCCCGTTTTTTTGTGTTTGCAGGCCCGGCCTGCGCGCGCCAAGTGGAGGTCTGATGACCAACGACCTGATTGCCAAAGCCGCCATCGACCGGCGCCTGGCCGAGATCGTCACCCCGGTGATCGAGGATCTGGGCTATGAGCTGGTGCGGATCCGGCTGATGTCCGGCAAGACGACAACGCTGCAGATTATGGCCGACAAGCCCAAAGGCGGCATCGAGGTGGATGACTGCGCTGCAATCTCGAACGCTGTCAGCGCCACCCTGGACGTCGAGGACCCGATCATCGATGCCTACAGCCTGGAAGTGTCGAGCCCGGGCATTGACCGCCCGCTGACCCGGCTGAAAGACTTTGATATGTTTGAAGGCTACGAGGCCAAGCTCGAAACCGAAGAGCTGGTCGGCGGCCGCCGCCGTTTCAAGGGCGAGCTGGCAGGCACTGAGGAAGACGAGGTTCTGATCAACATCGAGGATCAGGGCCAATCCGTGACCATCGGTCTGAAATTCGACTGGCTGAGCGATGCCAAGCTGGTTCTGACCGATGAGCTGATCAAGGAAATGCTGCGCCAGCGCAAAGAGGCCGGCACGCTGAACGAAGACGCATTCGACGAAATCGAGACCGAAGAGTCTGACGAGGAGAACAAGTAATGGCGATCACCTCTGCAAACCAGCTGGAGCTGTTGCAAACCGCTGAGGCCGTGGCACGCGAAAAGATGATCGACCCCGGTCTGGTCATCGAGGCGATGGAAGAGAGCCTCGCCCGCGCTGCCAAGAGCCGCTACGGCGCCGAGATGGACATCCGTGTGTCGATCGACCGTAAGACCGGCCGCGCCACCTTTACCCGTGTGCGCACTGTTGTGGCGGATGAAGAGCTGGAGAACTACCAGGCCGAGATGACCGTTGAGCAGGCGCGCCAGTATATGGCGGACCCCGAGGTCGGTCAGACTTTTGTTGAGGAAGTGCCGCCGGTCGAAATGGGCCGGATTGCCGCCCAGTCGGCCAAGCAGGTGATCCTGCAAAAGGTCCGCGAAGCTGAACGCGACCGCCAGTACGAGGAATTCAAAGACCGCGCCGGCACCATCATCAACGGCCTGGTCAAGCGTGAGGAATACGGCAACGTCATCGTCGACGTGGGCGCCGGTGAGGCGATCCTGCGCCGCAACGAGAAGATCGGCCGCGAAAGCTACCGCCCGAACGACCGTGTGCGCTGCTACATCAAGGACGTGCGCCGCGAACAGCGCGGCCCGCAGATTTTCCTGTCGCGCACCGCGCCGGAATTCATGGCCGAGCTGTTCAAGATGGAGGTGCCGGAAATCTATGACGGCATCATCGAGATCAAGGCGGTTGCCCGTGACCCGGGTTCGCGCGCCAAGATTGCTGTTATCTCCTATGACGGCTCGATCGACCCGGTCGGGGCCTGTGTGGGTATGCGCGGCTCCCGCGTGCAGGCTGTTGTGAACGAGCTGCAGGGCGAGAAGATCGACATCATTCCGTGGAATGAGGATCAGCCGACCTTCCTGGTCAACGCGCTGCAGCCCGCCGAGGTCTCCAAGGTTGTTCTGGATGAAGAAGCCGGCAAGATTGAAGTCGTGGTGCCCGAGGAACAGCTGAGCCTGGCCATCGGCCGCCGCGGCCAGAACGTGCGCCTGGCCTCGCAGCTTACCGCGCTGGACATCGACATCATGACCGAGGAAGAGGAATCGGCCCGCCGCCAGAAGGAATTCGAGGCGCGCACCAAGCTGTTCATGGAAACCCTGGACCTGGACGAGTTCTTTGCCCAGCTGCTGGTCTCCGAAGGCTTCACCAACTTGGAAGAAGTCGCCTATGTCGAGCTGGACGAACTGCTGGTCATCGACGGTGTTGACGAAGGCACCGCCGAGGAACTGCAGGCCCGTGCCCGCGACTATCTGGAAGCCCAGGCCAAGGCAGCGATTGACGCGGCCCGTGCGCTGGGTGCCGAGGACAGCCTGATCCATTTCGAGGGCCTGACCCCGCAGATGGTTGAAGCGCTGGCCAAGGACGACGTGAAAACGCTGGAAGATTTCGCCACCTGCGCCGACTGGGAACTGGCCGGCGGCTGGACCAACGACGGCGGCGAGCGGGTCAAGGACGACGGTATCCTGGAGCCCTTCGGCATGTCGCTGGAAGAGGCGCAGGATCTGGTCATGACTGCCCGCATCACCCTGGGCTGGGTCGACCCGGCTGAGCTGGAAGCGGAAGCGTCCGAGGACGAAGACGCCGGTGAAGAGGAAGGCGAAGCCTGAACCCGGGCTTCGTATAGGAGAGCTGAATGACACGCGGCGGCGCCACTAAAGACCGATCCGAAGGCAGCGAGCGCAAATGCATCGCAACCGGCGAGACCGAACCCAAACAGGGCCTCATCCGGTTTGTGATGGGCCCTGACGGCCAGGTCGTGCCTGATGTGATGGGCAAGCTGCCGGGCCGTGGCGTCTATGTGTCATCCACGCGCGAGGCGCTGGAAACCGCGGTCAAGAAGAAACTGTTTGCCCGCGGCTTCAAGGCACAGGTTCAGCTGCCGGGCGAACTGGTAGAGGAAGTTGAGCGCCAGGTGGTCCGCCGCCTGGTCGAGCTGATCAGCCTGGCGCGCAAGTCCGGCGACGCAGTGGCCGGCTTTGAAAAGGTCAAGGACTGGCTCTACAAGGAAGACGCCAAGGTCCTGATCCAGGCTTCAGACGGCTCTGGGCGCGGAAAGTCGAAGCTGAGCACGCCTTACAAGGGCAAATTTATCGGCTGCCTCACGGCGGACGAGCTGGGAATGGCATTTGGGCGCCAAACTGTGATACATGCCGCCGTCGCCTCTGGCGGACTCAGCAAACGTGTTGTAGATGAGGCGCAACGACTGCAAGGTTTGCGCGAAATGGTGGGCGGCATCGGCCGCACGGAAGGATAAGTAGCTTTATGAGCGATAGTGACGGCAAAAAGACACTGGGTCTGCGTGGGGGTTCCCGTCCGGGGAACGTGAAACAAAGTTTCAGCCATGGACGGACCAAGAATGTCGTAGTGGAAACCAAGCGCAAGCGCGTTGTGGTTCCCAAGCCGGGTGCGGCCAAGGGTGGCAGCGGTGCTGCGCCGGGCGGCTCCGGATCCCGCCGGCCTGCCGGTATCAGTGACGCGGAAATGGAGCGCCGCCTGAAGGCGCTGCAGGCTGCCAAGGCCCGCGAGGCGGAAGAAGCCGCGCAGCGCGAAGCCGAGGAAAAGGCCCGCGCCGAAGAGCGTGAGCGCCGCCGCGCCGAAGCGGAAGCCAAGGAACGCGAGCAGCGTGAAGCCGAAGAGCGCGCACGCCAGAAAGCCGAAGAAGAGGAGCGCAAGCGCGCCGAAGAAGCAGAGGCCGCCAAGCGGGCTGCTGCCGCACCTGCGCCTGCCGCCAAGACGGAGCGCCCGGCACCGAGCAAACCGGCTCCGGCTGCAACCCCGCGCAAATCCGAGCGCGAGCGCGACCAGCGCCCGTCCCGCGGCAAGGGCCGCGATGACAACCGCCGCTCCGGCAAGCTGACACTGGGCCAGGCAACCGGCGGCGAAGGCAACCGCCAGCGGTCTATGGCTGCGATGAAGCGCAAGCAGGAGCGGGCGCGTCAGAAAGCCATGGGCGGCTCGGTTGAGCGGGAAAAGGTTGTGCGCGACGTGCAGCTGCCGGAAACCATCGTGGTTTCCGAGCTGGCCAACCGTATGGCCGAACGGGTTGCCGACGTTGTGAAATCGCTCATGCAGATGGGCATGATGGTTACCCAGAACCAGTCGATCGACGCCGATACTGCGGAACTGATCATTGAGGAATTCGGCCACAAGGTGACCCGTGTCTCCGACTCCGACGTCGAAGACGTGATCAAGGAGGTTGAAGACAAGGACGAGGATCTGAAACCGCGTCCGCCAGTGATTACCATCATGGGCCACGTCGACCACGGCAAAACCTCGATCCTGGACGCAATCCGCAACGCCCGCGTTGTGGCTGGCGAGGCCGGCGGCATTACCCAGCACATCGGCGCCTATCAGGTTCAGACCGAAAGCGGCACCACGCTCAGCTTCCTGGATACCCCGGGCCACGCGGCCTTTACCTCCATGCGCTCCCGCGGCGCGCAGGTGACGGACATCGTGGTACTGGTTGTGGCCGCGGATGATGCGGTCATGCCGCAGACCGTTGAGGCCATCAACCACGCCAAGGCTGCCGAAGTGCCGATGATCGTGGCGATCAACAAATGCGACAAGCCGGCCGCAGACCCGAACAAGGTCCGCACCGATCTGCTGCAGCACGAAGTGATCGTGGAACAGATGTCCGGTGAAGTGCAGGACGTCGAAGTTTCTGCTCATACCGGCCAGGGCCTGGATGAACTGCTGGAAGCCATCGCGCTGCAGGCGGAAATCCTGGAACTGAAGGCGAACCCGAACCGCGCCGCACAGGGCGCCGTGATCGAGGCGCAGCTGGATGTGGGCCGTGGCCCGGTCGCCACCGTTCTGGTTCAGACCGGTACCCTGCGCCAAGGCGACATCTTTGTTGTGGGTGAGCAGTACGGCAAGGTCCGTGCGCTGATCAACGACAAGGGCGAGCGTGTGCAGGAAGCCGGCCCCTCGGTCCCGGTTGAGGTTCTTGGCCTCAACGGCACGCCCGAGGCTGGTGACGTTCTGAACGTGACCGAAACCGAAGCGCAGGCGCGTGAAATCGCCGCCTACCGCGAGCAGGCCGCCAAGGACAAGCGCGCCGCTGCCGGTGCTGCGACCACGCTGGAACAGCTGATGGCCAAGGCCAAGGAAGACGAGAACGTCTCCGAGCTGCCGATCCTGGTCAAAGCAGACGTGCAAGGCTCCGCCGAAGCCATCGTTCAGGCGATGGAGAAAATCGGCAACGAGGAAGTGCGCGTGCGCGTGCTGCACTCGGGCGTTGGCGCGATCACCGAGACCGACGTTGGCCTGGCGGAAGCCTCCGGTGCGCCGATCATGGGCTTCAACGTCCGTGCCAATGCCTCGGCCCGCAACACCGCCAACCAGAAGAGCGTCGAGATCCGCTACTACTCGGTGATCTACGATCTGGTGGATGACGTGAAAGCCGCTGCCTCTGGCCTGCTGTCCGCGGAAATCCGCGAGAACTTCATCGGCTACGCGCAGATCAAGGAAGTCTTCAAGGTTACCGGCGTTGGCAAGGTTGCCGGCTGTCTGGTCACCGAAGGCGTTGCCCGCCGCTCTGCCGGCGTGCGCCTGCTGCGCGACAACGTGGTGATCCACGAAGGCACGCTGAAGACCCTGAAGCGCTTCAAGGACGAAGTTGCCGAGGTTCAGTCCGGCCAGGAATGCGGTATGGCGTTCGAGAACTACGACGATATCCGCCCGAACGACGTGATCGAGATCTTCGAGCGCGAGGAAGTGACCCGCACCCTCGACTGATCCGAGCTTGGCTAGAAATCAGAAACAGGCCCTGGCGTTTTTGCCGGGGCCTGGTTTTTTGGGCTTTTCGATTTCGTGCGGCAGGTAACGATCCGTAAGCTGCTCGTGGCGCTGTTTGTGCTTGTTGACTGATCAATGCAGGCCAGCCGCTGCCGGGCATAAATCACAGCAGCGGCGCCGAAAGACCGCGAGCAGGCGAATGGGCAGCCGAAGCTTCATTCAGTAACTTGAGAACCCGCACGTTTGGAAAGCGCCCGAAACCATAGAGTTAGGTACAGAAAAGGGCAGCTTTCGCAGCTGCCCTTTCCATGCCTGATTAGCGTGAGTGGCGGTTCAGGCGGCCGGTGTTACAGGGTGACCTTCGTAGGTTCTTTTTCCAACCCGCACAGCGATTTTCCCGTCCGGCAATGCCCGTATGAAAATGCCCTGAACCAGTGAAAAACTGCCGACTGCGATTGTTCTAAGCATGGTTTTCTCCTGCCCAATTGCAACTTAGGTAAGTCGTTTGGTCCGTGCTCTGATGCTTGAACAGAATGATTAACAAAAGGTTCACGCACTTTCCCGGGCCAGTTAAAGACCCGGGAAAGCGTTCTGAAGTAAACAGCTGCTTGTGGTGCAGAGTTTTTACAAAGGCAGCTTTACAGCCAATCCCGCAGGATCGGGATCAAAGGAATGTCTGCCGGGGGCATCGGATACTCGCGCAAATCCTGCGGCCGAACCCATTTCAGGGTCTGCCCCTCCCTGGCCTGTGGAATGCCATCCCATTTGCGGCAGGCGAACAAGGGCATCAGCAAATGGAAATCTTGGTAGTTGTGGCTTGCAAAGGTCAGCGGCGCAAGGCAGGAGGCCCAGGTATCAATCCCCAGCTCTTCGTGCAGCTCGCGGATCAGTGCTGCCTCTGGTGTTTCTCCTTGCTCGATCTTGCCTCCTGGAAACTCCCACAGGCCGGCCATGGATTTTCCCTCAGGCCGCTGCGCGAGCAGAACGCGCCCATCGGCATCAATGAGTGCAACTGCAGAAACAAGAACCACCTTCACGACCGGTAATCCGCGTTGATTGAGATGTATTGATGCGTCAGGTCGCAGGTCCAGACAGTGGATTTGCCTTCTCCCAGGCCCAGGTCCACCTTGATGCTAATCTCCTGTTTCTTCATTTCGGCGGCGCCCAGCTCTTCTTTGTAGTCTGGCGAGACCCAGCCTTTCTCCGCAACACGCACATCACCAAAGGAAATCGAAAGCAGATCCCGGTCGGCTTCGGCACCGGATTTTCCGATTGCCATTACAACACGGCCCCAGTTTGGATCTTCGCCAGCGACGGCGGTCTTGACCAAGGGTGAGTTTGCGATGGACATTGCGTGTACTTTTGCATCCGCGTCTGAAGCGGCGCCGGTCACTTGGATCTCCACAAACTTGGTGGCACCTTCACCATCGCGCACAACCTGATGCGAAAGATCCAGCATAACCCTCTCCAGCCCGGCTGCAAATTCCGCATTGCCTGTCGCATCCACGCCGGACGCCCCTGTGGCACAAAGCATCAGACTGTCGGATGTAGAAGTATCGCTGTCGACGGTGATGCAGTTGAAGCTGCGGTTGCAGATTTCGGCCAGCTGGTCTTGCAGAGCGGATTGTTCAACCTTTGCGTCCGTAAAGATGTAAACCAGCATCGTAGCCATGTCCGGTGCGATCATGCCGGACCCCTTGGCAATGCCCGCGATCTTTACTGTCTTGCCGTCGATACCAACGGTGGCACTGGCACCTTTGGCAAAGGTATCCGTGGTCATGATTGCTTTGGCAGCGCCTTCCAAGCTGCCTTCATCCAGTGAGCTGTTCAACTCGCTGACTTTGGCGACGATGCGGTCATGCGGCAGCGGTTCCCCAATCACACCGGTTGAAGCCGTGAAAACGCGTTCGGCCGGAAGGCCGGTTGCCTTGGCAACAGCCGCCGTGATCTCTGCAACGGAGCTCTGCCCGTAGTGCCCTGTGAAGGCGTTGGAGTTACCCGAGTTCACTAGAATTGCCGCGCCAGCACCGGCAGGGCTTCCCAGTTTGGCTTGGCAGTCCAGCACCGGAGCAGAGCGGGTTTTCGACCGGGTAAACACCCCGGCAACCGCGGTGCCAGGGTCCATGACAGCCAGCATTACGTCTGTTCGGTTCTGATATTTCACCCCGGCAGCAACGGATGCAAAACGAACACCCTTGATAACGGGAAGCTCAGGAAAACCAGCCGGAGCCAGCGGAGAGACGGGCATGGATTTGGCCATTGTGATCAGTTCCTTACCAGGCTGAGATCTTTCAGAATGGCCGGATCCAGATCTTCAATCTCCGGCTTTTCAATATCGGATGCGGCGGTCAGCTCGTTCACGCGCTCCTCAACGGCGCTCTGGCGCAGTTCGTCGGCCAGCTGGGCGCGCACTTCCTCGAATTCCGGGGCTTCGGTCTTGCGGCGCTCATGAAGCAGGATCACGTGCCAGCCAAACTGCGTCTGTACAGGGCCGGACACCTCGCCGGAGCGCAGCTTGAGGACAGCTTGCTCAAATTCAGGAACCATGCGGCCAGTAGTGAACCAGCCAAGATCCCCGCCGTTTGGACCGGAAGGGCCGGTAGATTTTTCCTTTGCGAGGATCGCAAAATCTGCCCCCGCATCCAGTTCTTTTTTGACTTCCAGCGCATCTTCTTCGCTCGCGACCAGGATGTGTGCCGCATGAAACTCGTCGCCGCCGTCACCCGAAGAATATTTCTCGTCATAGGCAGCCCGGAGGGCATCTTCTCCGCTGGCGCTGTCCATGACCATTTCGATTACATTGGCTGCCAGCATGGCGCGCTCTTCGTTCTCGACAGACAGCTGAACGTAGCGGGGAATCTCTCCATGCAGCTGCTGCTTCAGCGCTGTTTGCTGGATCAGCTGGTCCAGAATCGCATTGTAGAGGACATCGTCCGGCAATTGCTTGTATTGGGCCGGCAGGTTTTCACGGGCCATGACCATATGGCCGATGGTGATCTCTTCACCGTTGACCGAGGCAACCACCGTGTTGGCATGCGGAGCTGCTGCTGCGGTCAGCGGCAACGCGGCACAAGCGGCAATCGCCATACCGCGCAGAAATGTGAGACCTTTACGCATTGAAACCTTCCTATTCCTTGGCCGCAAAGGGGCCTGGCGTTGACACTCTATACCCTGCCGCTTACATCGCTTTGAGGCCATTGGCAGGACCGTCTTTCCACCATTGTTTATGGGTTGCGGACACGGCGGGCAAGCCTGCCCGATGCAAAGGCCGGACATAGGATCGCTGGAGAAGATATGCTGGGTTTCGGAACACTCGCCAAAAAGGTTTTCGGCACGCCGAACGACCGTAAAGTCAAGGCGACACGGCCGCTGATTGCGCAGATCAACGGGCTGGAGGATGAGTTCGCGAAGCTCAGCGATGACGGTCTTGTGGCCAAGACCGAAGAGCTGCGCAAGCGGGCGCTGGATGGCGAAGGCCTGGATTCGCTGCTGCCCGAAGCCTTTGCCAACGTGCGCGAGGCAGCCAAGCGGGCTCTGGGCCTGCGCGCCTTTGACACCCAGCTGATGGGCGGCGTGTTCCTGCATCAGGGTAACATTTCCGAGATGAAGACCGGCGAGGGCAAGACCCTTGTGGCGACCTTCCCGGCTTATCTGAATGCGCTGACGGGCAAGGGCGTGCATGTGGTTACGGTGAACGAATACCTGGCCAAGCGCGACAGCGAATGGATGGGCAAGGTGTTTGCCCAGCTCGGCATGACCACCGGCGTGATCTGGTCGGGCCAGCCCGACGCTGAGAAAATGGCCGCCTATCAATGCGACGTCACCTATGCGACGAACAACGAGCTGGGCTTTGACTATCTGCGCGACAACATGAAGCCCTCGCTGGATCAGGTTTTCCAGAAGCAGCACAACTTTGCCATCGTCGACGAGGTGGACTCGATCCTGATCGACGAGGCCCGCACCCCGCTGATCATCTCAGGCCCGGCCGAAGACCGCTCCGAACTCTATTCGACAATCGACAAGGTGATCCCGCTGCTGGCGGAGGATCATTTCGAGATCGACGAGAAAACCCGTGGTGTGACCTTTACCGAGGACGGCAATGAGTACCTGGAGCAGACCCTGCGTGAGCACGGGCTGCTGGATGCAGAGGCATCGCTCTACGATCCTGAAAGCACTACTGTCGTTCATCACGTGAACCAGGCCTTGCGCGCCCACAAGCTGTTCCAGAAGGACAAGGATTACATCGTCCGTGATGGCCAGGTGGTGCTTATCGACGAATTCACAGGCCGGATGATGCCGGGCCGGCGTCTGTCCGAAGGGCTGCATCAGGCGATTGAAGCCAAGGAAGAGGTGCAGATCCAGCCAGAGAACACCACCTTGGCCTCTGTGACGTTCCAGAATTACTTCCGCCTCTACGACAAGCTTTCCGGCATGACGGGTACAGCGATGACCGAGGCCGAAGAATTTGCAGAAATCTATGGTCTTGGCGTGGTGGAAGTGCCAACCAACCGTCCAATTGCGCGGGTGGACGAGGACGATCAGGTCTACCGCACCGCGCGCGAAAAATACGAGGCGATGATCAGCGAGGCGAAGGTCGCCCACGAAAAGGGCCAGCCGGTCCTGCTGGGCACCACTTCGATCGAAAAGTCGGAACTGCTGAGCCAGATGCTGCAGCAGGAAGGTATTCCTCACAACGTTCTGAACGCCCGCCACCACGAGCAGGAAGCGCAGATCGTCGCTGATGCCGGCCGTTTTGGCGCAGTCACCATCGCCACCAACATGGCCGGCCGCGGCACCGACATTCAGCTGGGCGGCAACGTTGAGATGAAGGTGCTGGAGGCGCTGGCCGCCAATCCTGAGGCCGATCCGGCAGAGCTGCGCGCGGCAGAGGAAGCCAAGCACGCCGAGGAAAAGCAGAAGGTTCTGGACGCCGGCGGCTTGTTCGTGATGGCGTCTGAGCGCCATGAAAGCCGCCGTATCGACAACCAGCTGCGTGGACGTTCGGGCCGCCAGGGCGACCCGGGCCGGACCCGCTTCTACCTCAGCCTCGAAGACGACCTGATGCGCATCTTCGGCTCAGAGCGGCTGGACAAGCTGCTGTCGTCGCTGGGTATGAAGGAAGGCGAGGCGATTATTCACCCCTGGGTGAACAAGTCGCTGGAGCGTGCTCAGGCCAAGGTCGAGGGCCGCAACTTCGACATGCGCAAGAACGTGCTGAAGTTTGACGATGTGATGAACGACCAGCGCAAGGTGATCTTTAAGCAGCGCCGCGAGATCATGGCTGCGGAGGATCTGTCCGAGATCACCGACGATATGCGCCACGAGGTGATCGACGATCTGCTCGATACCCATATGCCGCCCAAGACCTACGCCGATCAGTGGGACACGGCTGGCCTGCAGGAACAAGTCCGCGAAATGCTGTCGATTGAGGCGCCTGTGGCTGAATGGGCCGCCGAAGAAGGCGTCGATGACGAGCAGATTCGCGAGCGGCTGGTTGAAGCTTCGGACAAGATGATGGCGGAAAAGGCTGATGCTTTCGGCCCCGAAAACATGCGCAACATCGAAAAGCAGATATTGCTCCAGACCATAGACAAGAAGTGGCGCGAACACCTGCTGACGCTGGAGCACCTGCGCTCGGTGGTGGGTTTCCGCGGCTACGCGCAGCGCGATCCGCTGAACGAATACAAGAATGAAAGCTTCCAGCTGTTCGAAACCATGCTTGATAGCTTGCGCGAAGAAGTCTCACAGCAGCTCAGCCGTGTGCGTCCGATGACCGAGGAAGAGCAGCAGCAGATGCTGATGGAAATGGCTGCCCGTCAGGCAGCTATGCAGCAAATGGCGGCTCAGCCGGATGCAGCCGCAGCGCCTGCAGAAGACCCGGCGCCGGGTTTTGTGGAGGATGATCCGGCAACTTGGGGCAACCCGTCGCGCAACGACAAATGCCCCTGCGGGTCCGGCAAGAAATTCAAACATTGCCACGGCAGCCTCTCCTGAGGCGGTTGCCGGAATGCGCTGGCCCTGACTCAAAAGGGCCAGCGCCGCAGACTGCGGGGAGCGCATCACCCGCTGTCCAAGCGTATAGCCCGGGTTAGGTCCGGCACCCTCTCTATCGCGATAACTGGCGATGCATTTGTTTCCAGTCAGGCAACGAAGGCTGGGAAAATGCCGGATTCTCTCCTGCATGTAGCCACAAACTGGCCGGCTTTCAGCGGCAGGCTTCCTTAACCAGTCAGGTTCAGGAGGATCGCATGCTGAATAGACAAGTGATGGCGACAAGCGCGATGACGCTGGCGTGCGCCTTGGGTATCGGGTTTTACATGCAGGACACTGGTCCCGGCTGGATCGCCGGTGAAACCGATATCACTGCTGCCGCAGACCCTGAGCTGCCCAGGGAACCAGACACAGCCGGGCTGAAGATTGAAAATATCACACTGACCTCGGCGGTTCCGCAAACGGCTGAAGCGATCGTGCCGGATCAGGCAGAAAAGACAAAGCCTCAAGCCGCATGTCAAATGACCGCAAAGGCCACGCCTGCGCCTATGGCGATGGTTGACCTGTCTGTCAAAGCGCCGTGCCGTGCAAATGAGCGCCTGACTGTGCACCACAGCGGCATGACGTTCACCGTGCCGCTTGATGCCTCCGGCCAGTATTCAGCCCTGGTGCCGGCACTGGCACAGACAGCTGTTTTCATTGCTGAGACGTCAGGCGGAAATGGCGCGGTTGCGGTGGCTGAGGTGCCGGATTTGCACGGTGTTGAGCGTGTTGTGCTTCAGTGGACCGGCCAAAGCGGTTTTGAGATCCATGCGCGGGAGTTTGGCGCTGCCTACGGCGGCCCGGGTCACGTCTGGCATGGTGCGCAGCCAGATGCCGGGCAAGGCGAGGTTGTACGCCTTGGCGACCACAGCCAGCTGGCACCGCGGATTGCGGAAATCTACAGCTTACCCTCTACGGTTCCGGGGCAGGCAGGGCATGTCGCAATGACTGCCGAGGCTGAGGTCACGGACGCAAACTGCGGCAGGGATATCACCGCCCAAGCACTGCAGCTTCAAGACGGGCATCTGCGCAGCCGGGATTTGGTCATGGCAATGCCGGATTGCGATGCTGCCGGCAGCTTTCTGGTGTTGAATAATCTGGTGGAAGACCTGAAAATCGCCTCCAACTGATTTGCGGTAACTTCAGGTATCCCTATGTCTTTCCTTCGTGCGGCCGTTTGCGCCGCACTTTTTCTCGCAGCGCTGTCACGCGGGCTTGTAGCCCAGGATATCACTTTGTCTTCCCCGGATGGTGCGGTGGAGATCACCGGCACCCTGCTGGGGTTTGATGGAGAGTTCTACCGGGTGCAGACCCAATTTGGAGAGCTCACCGTGGACGGGTCGGGGGTTTCCTGCGATGGGCCCGGCTGCCCGAGCTTGTCCGGCTTTGTTGCAGAAGTGACCCTGGCCGGGTCAAGCACCATGTCCGAAGTGCTGCTTCCGGCGCTGATCGAAGGCTTTGCCCTCCGCAACGGCTATCAAACCAGACGGGAGACATTGCCGGGCGGGAACTTCAGCCATGTTCTCCTGCGCGGGCAAAAACCTACGGCGCGCTTTACCTTCATGGTCAGCAATACGGATGAAGGCTTTGCTGCCTTGATCGCGGATGAGGCGGACCTTGCCATGGCCTTGCGCGAGATCCGGCCGTTTGAGCGCAAGGCGGCGACGGCCGCGGGACTGGGCGATTTGACCGGGCCAGGACGAAGCCGTGTTCTGGCGCTTGATGCCTTTGTGCCTATCGTTGCGCCCAGCAATCCGGTCCGGGAGATTTCCCTGCCGGAACTTGCGGATGTGTTCTCAGGCACTATTACCAACTGGTCAGCGCTCGGAGGTCCTGACGCGCCAATATCCTTGCATATGCCGGTGGCTGGATCGGGGCTGGCCCAGGCTGTTGAGGACAAGCTGCTGGCGCCATTGGGCGATTCATTTTCGCAAGGAATTCATCGCCATGACCGCAGCAGCACGCTGGCCCGCCGGGTTTTGATCGATCCCTTTGCAATCGGTATTGCCAGCTTCGCTGAAAAAGGGTCAGCACGGATGCTGAGACTGACCGGCCCGTGCGGCTTTTCCCTGCAGGCCAGCCGCCGGGCGGTGAAGACAGAAGACTATCCGCTGACAGTGCCGATGTTCCTTTACTTGCCTGCCAGGCGTCTTCCGAAAGTTGCCAGGGACTTTCTGGCCTATATTCGCGGACCAGCGGCGCAAGCCGTAATCCGAAGGGCAGGTTTTGTGGATCAGTCTCCTGAACTGATCCCGGTGAACCGGCAGGGCAACCGTCTTGCCAATGCCGTTCTCGCAGCTGAAGATCAGTCCGGATTGGATGAGATCCAGCGGCTGGTAACTGTTCTGGGAGGGTTGCAGCGCCTGACTGTCTCCTTCCGGTTCGAACCGGGATCAGCGCGTCCGGATGCGCAGTCCCGCAGCAACATCGAGCAATTGGCCCGGGCTCTGGAAGCGGGGGAATACGATGCCAAAGAGCTTGTTTTTGCTGGGTTTTCAGACGGGGTCGGGCCAGCTGAGGGGAACCGGCAAATTGCTTTGAAACGGGCCAGTGCGGTGCGGAATGCGGTTATTCAATTGGCTGAAACCGCAGATGTGTCGCGCGTGCAAATCAGCGCGGAGGGGTTTGGGGAAGCCCTGCCGATGGCCTGTGACGACAGCGCCTGGGGCCGCCAGATCAACCGCAGGGTCGAGGTTTGGGTGCGCTAGCCGGGCGTGCTAGAGATACCCTTGTGCACGGAAGCTGAGCTCGGTGGATTTACCGATGATCAGATGGTCGTGCAGGGTGATTCCCAGGGCAGTGAGGGCGGCCTGAATCTGCTCGGTCATACTGATATCGCTGTCCGAGGGCGTGGGGTCGCCGGACGGGTGATTGTGTACTAAAATCAAGGCACTGGCGTTCAGTTCCAGGGCGCGTTTGGCAACCTCGCGGGGGTAGACCGGGACGTGGTCGACGGTGCCGCGGGCCTGTTCCTCGTCGGCGATCAGCACGTTCTTGCGGTCCAGGAACAGGATGCGGAACTGTTCGGTCTCGCGGTGGGCCATGGTGGTGTGGCAATAGTCCAATAGCGCGTCCCAGCTGGAGATCACCTGGCGCTGCATCACCCGGGCGCGGGCCATGCGGTGGGCGGCGGCCTCCAGCACTTTGAGGTCGGTGATGACCGCATCGCCAATGCCCTTTACTTGCGCCAGCCGATCCGGTGAGGCCGTCACCACGCGGTTAAAATCCCCAAAGGTATCAAGCAGTTGCCGCGCCAGGGGTTTGACGTCGCGGCGCGGGATGGAACGGAACAGGACCAGTTCCAGCAGCTCATAATCCGGCATCGCGGCGGCGCCGCCGGCCATGAAACGGTCGCGCAGGCGGGCGCGGTGGTCCTTGATGTAGGAGGGCAGGCGGCCAGCAGTCAGGGGCTGCGCCGGGGCTTCGTCGCTGCCCGGAAACAGCGGCAGGGAGACGTCCTGGAATGAGGGGTCCTGTGCCATGGTGCCATGGTGCCGCCATCATGGTTGAGGAAGTGTTAATGCGGGCTGCTCTGCGGCGGCAGCAAGGGGGTGTCTTGCGTGCACCCCCTGTACACCCCCTGTACACCGCCGCGGTGCAGCATGGGGCGTCTGGGCTGGGGATTGCGTAAAGGATGCGCAAAAGAAAAGCGCCCCGGATTGGGGGCGCTTTCGACCGAGTCGTTTGAAGCAATGTGCCGGGGCTCCGCCCGTTCGGCCCTGAAACCGTCCCCCGGACGGTTTCCTAGACGGCGCATTGCCGGGGCTCCGCCCGTTCGCAAGCGAAACGCTCCCCCGGAGCGTTTCCGGGGAGCTTGCTCACCCCTTCATCCCGTCCCAGAAGCTTTTCACGGATGAAAAGAAGCTGCGGGATTCGGGGTTGGTGTTTTCCTCGGAGATGTCCTCGAACTCGCGCAGAAGCTCCTTCTGGCGGGCGGTGAGGTTCACAGGGGTTTCCACCGCCAGCTCGATGAACATGTCGCCGGTGGCGCCGCCGCGGAGCGCGGGCATGCCCTTGCCGCGCAGGCGCATCTGGCGGCCGGACTGGCTGCCCTCGGGGATCTGCACCCGGCCGCGGCCGCCGTCGATGGTCGGCACCTCGATGGAGCCGCCAAGCGCAGCCTTGGACATGCTGACCGGAACCCGGCAGTAGAGGTTGTTGCCGTCGCGTTCGAACAGGGCGTGGGGGCCAACCTCGACAAAGATGTAGAGATCGCCCGGAGGGCCGCCGCGCAGGCCCGCTTCGCCTTCGCCTGCGAGGCGGATGCGGGTGCCGGTCTCAACCCCTGCCGGGATGTTCACTGACAGCGAGCGGTCTTTTTCCACCCGGCCGTGGCCGTGGCAGGATTTGCACGGGTTCTTGATGATCTGGCCCAGGCCCGAACAGGTCGGGCAGGTGCGTTCCACGGTAAAGAAACCCTGCTGCGCGCGGACCTTGCCCATGCCGGAGCAGGTCGGGCAGGTGGTGGGTTCCACGCCGCCCTCGGCCCCGGTGCCCTCACAGGAGGTACAGGAGACTGAGGTCGGAACCTTGATGGTCTTGTGCAGACCGCCAAAGGCATCCTCAAGCGAGACACGCAAGTTGTAGCGCAGGTCGGCACCGCGCGACGCCCGCTGCCGTCCGCCGCCGCCACGCTGGCCGCCCATGAAATCGCCGAACAGGTCGTCGAACACATCAGAGAAGGCGGAGGAAAAGTCGCCGCCGCCAAAGCCCTGGCCGCCACCGCCGCCGCGCTGGCCGCCGCCCATGCCGTTTTCAAAGGCAGCATGGCCAAAGCGGTCATAGGCCGCTTTTTTCTCGGCGTCCTTCAGGACGTCGTAAGCCTCATTGGCTTCCTTGAACTGCGCCTCGGCGTCCGGATTGTCCTTGTTCCGGTCGGGGTGCAGTTCCTTGGCTTTCTTGCGAAAGCCTTTTTTGATTTCGTCTGCGGTGGCGCCTTTGGCCACGCCCAGAACGTCGTAATAGTCACGTTTTGACATCGGTTACCCCATCTGCCTCAACGAAAATGGGCCGGTCCGGGGTTCGGACCGGCCCGCCGTGGCCTGAGTGGTCAGGCGTTAGCGCTTGTCGTTGTCCAGGTCTTCGAATTCGGCATCGACGATGTCGTCATCTGCCGGGCCTGCGGCTTCGTCAGCTGCTGCCGGCTCGTCGTCGCCGCCTTCTTCGGCCTGCGCCTTGTAGATCGCCTCGCCCAGTTTCATGGCGGCCTCAGTAACGTTCTGGATGCCGGATTTGATCTTTTCGGCGGTCGATTTCTCGTTTTCCAGATCGTCTTTCAGCGCCGCAACGGCCAGTTCGATCACTTCGACGGTGGACGGATCGACCTTGTCGCCGTGCTCCTCGACCGATTTCTCGGTGGAGTGGATCAGCGATTCGGCCTGGTTCTTGGCTTCGATCAGCTCGCGGCGTTCCTTGTCGGCTTCCGCGTTCTCCTCGGCGTCCTTGACCATCTTTTCGATGTCGTCGTCGGACAGACCGCCGGAGGCCTGGATGGTGATCTGCTGTTCCTTGCCGGTCGCCTTGTCCTTGGCGCCGACCGACACGATGCCGTTGGCGTCGATGTCAAAGGTCACTTCGATCTGCGGCATGCCGCGCGGTGCCGGCGGGATTTCCTCGAGGTTGAACTGGCCCAGCATCTTGTTGTCTGCGGCCATTTCACGCTCACCCTGGAACACGCGGATGGTCACGGCGTTCTGGTTGTCTTCCGCGGTCGAGAACACCTGCGACTTCTTGGTCGGGATGGTGGTGTTGCGGTCGATCAGGCGGGTGAAGACACCGCCCAGGGTTTCGATGCCGAGCGACAGCGGGGTCACGTCGAGCAGCACCACGTCCTTAACGTCGCCCTGCAGAACGCCGGCCTGGATGGCGGCGCCCATGGCAACCACTTCATCCGGGTTCACGCCCTTGTGCGGCTCCTTGCCGAAGAATTTGGTCACCTCGTCGATGACTTTGGGCATGCGGGTCATGCCGCCGACCAGGACCACCTCGTCAATGTCGGAAGCGGAGAGGCCCGCGTCCTTGAGGGCTGCCTTGCACGGGTCCATCGAGCGCTTGATCAGGTCGGAGACCAGGCTTTCCAGCTTGGCGCGGGTCAGCTTCATCACCATGTGCAGCGGCTGGCCCGAGGACGGGTCCATCGAGATGAACGGCTGGTTGATCTCGGTCTGCGAGGTGGAGGACAGTTCGATCTTGGCTTTCTCAGCGGCTTCTTTCAGGCGCTGCAGGGCCATCTTGTCCTTGGACAGATCGACGCCGTTTTCCTTTTTGAACTCATCCGCCAGGTAGTTGACGATGCGCATGTCGAAGTCTTCGCCGCCCAGGAAGGTGTCGCCGTTGGTCGACTTCACTTCGAACAGGCCGTCGTCGATTTCCAGGATGGTCACGTCGAAGGTGCCGCCGCCGAGGTCATAGACGGCGATGGTCTGGGTGTTTTCCTTGTCCAGGCCATAGGCCAGCGCAGCCGCGGTCGGCTCGTTGATGATGCGCAGCACTTCGAGGCCTGCGATCTTGCCGGCGTCTTTGGTGGCCTGACGCTGGGCGTCGTTGAAGTAGGCAGGCACGGTGATCACCGCCTGGGTGACTTCCTCGCCCAGGTAGGATTCCGCGGTTTCCTTCATCTTGCCCAGGGTGAAGGCGGAGATTTGCGACGGGGAGTATTTCTCACCCTTGGCTTCGACCCATGCGTCGCCGTTGCCGCCGTTGACGATGGCGAAGGGCACCATCTTCTTGTCTTTTTCGACGGCGGGGTCGTCGAACCGGCGGCCGATCAGGCGCTTGACGCCGAACACGGTGTTGTCGGGGTTGGTGACGGCCTGGCGTTTGGCGGGCTGGCCGACCAGGCGCTCGTCGTCGGTGAAGGCAACGATCGACGGGGTGGTGCGCGCGCCCTCGGCGTTTTCGATCACGCGGGGCTGGGAGCCGTCCATGATGGCCACGCAGGAGTTGGTGGTACCCAGGTCGATGCCGATAACTTTGCTCATTTGCGATCCCTTTTTACTACTCAAGGCGATTACCCGAGGCCTGAACCCGCAACGGCATCCTGGCCCCGATTGTTTTGCGGTTTGGTCTGCACCTTGCCGCGTCCCGGCGTATATAGGGACGTGAAAACGGCCCTGCAAGCGCCAGTGCACGCCCGGAGGCGTGAATCAATGCGCTTTTTTGCAAGGGGCTTGGTTAAGGATGGATGAACGGCAATGACCCTGCTGCGGGTGCGCGGATTTGATGTTCACAAGGGGTATCTGGATGCTGCCCGGCAGGCGGGGCTGATCGAGGCGCTGCGCCCGGTGCTGAAGGCGGCGCCGCTGTTTTCGCCGAAAGTCCGGGGCGGCGGGCAGATGTCGGTGCGGATGACCTCAGCCGGGCGGTTCGGCTGGTACTCGGATGCGGCGGGCTACCGCTATGCGGAACAGCACCCGGCGGGGCGGGACTGGCCTGCGATCCCGGAGGAGGTGCTGGAAATCTGGCGCGGGCTGACCGGGCTGGAACGGCAGCCGGAGTGCTGCCTGCTGAACTATTACGGCGAGGGGGCGAAGATGGGGCTGCATCAGGACAAGGATGAAGCGGATTTCTCCTTTCCGGTTGTCTCAATTTCGCTGGGCGACGACGGGCTGTTCCGGATCGGCAATCAGACCCGCGGAGGCAGGACAGAATCGGTCTGGCTTGGTTCGGGGGATGTGGTGGTGATGGGTGGCGAGGCGCGGCTTACCTATCACGGGGTGGACCGGATCCGGTTCCGGTCCTCCCGCCTGCTGCCGAAGGGCGGAAGAATCAACCTGACCCTGCGCGTGGTCACCTGACGCCGGCGGGGGCAAAAGTTTTACGGAAAACTTTTGCCACGACTTTTGCTGAAAAGTCTTGGGCCGGCACCCGGGGTCACCGGCGCGCGCTCCAGCTGATGGAGACCTGGCGGCGGGTGTAGAATTCGCCCATCAGCCCGATCACGATCAGCACAAGTGCCACCCAGGCCGCATACTGCCAGGAGCTGAAGTGCGGATTGTAGTTGATGAAGACAAAGCCGCGGGACTGGTCAATGCAATGGAACAGCGGGTTCCAGTCGAACATGGCCAGCATGAAGCTTGGCAGTGTGTTGGCGAGGAACATCTTGCCCGAGGCGATCATATTGGCGCGCTGGTAGATCATCGTCAGGATGCCGACCAGCCCGGGCGCCCAGGGTTTGAGGACAAGAAACACCAGTCCGACGGCTGCACCGGTTATCCAGGACAACAGGATCATGCCAAACGCGGGAATAGGCTCCTCAATGTGCAGGGGGGTAAAGGCGACGTGGTACACGAACAGAATGATGAACAGGGACAGCACCTGAATATACAGCGCGCCGAGCGCTGCGGACAGGATGGCCACCATCGTATTCATCGGGGCATGCTGCATCATCGGGCTGCTGGGGCCTTCGGCGCCTGAAACCGCACTGACCGTTTTGGTATGCACCATGAACAGGAAGACGCCTGACATCACATACAGGAGGAAGTCGCCCCGGATTGCGGCGCCTTTCAGCCCAAGCAGGGAAAACATGACATAGAAGGCAGCGACAAACAGGACCGCCTGCAGAATGTTCAGGCCAAGCGCGATGAAGGCATTGTTGTGTTTTGACCGCACGCTGCGCACGATCGAGTGGAACACCACTTCGCAAAGTGTGAGGAATCCGGAAAACGAGGATCGCTGCGTGCGCTGCTGAAACATGAGACCTGCATTCTCTGCTCGATTTTGATGCGGCTGCTTGCCGTTCTGTTGTCAGCGCATCATAAGGGGCGAGAGGCAAATTTTCAATTAAAGCCGTGTTAGGGAGATCCGCGTGACATATGAAGACCTGGTGCCCGTGATCCGCCGCCTGGCCATCGAGGCTGGCGCGAAGATTATGGAAATCTACAACGCCGACGATTTCGACGTTAAAGTGAAGTCTGACGACAGCCCGGTGACAGAAGCGGACGAGGCAGCGGATGCCCTGATCTCAGCCGGTCTGCGGGCGGCGTTCCCGGAGATGATGCTGGTCACGGAGGAGCAGGCGGCCTCGCACAAGGAGCGCGGCGATACCTTCCTGATCGTTGACCCGCTGGACGGCACCAAGGAGTTCATCCACCGCCGCGGCGACTTCACCGTGAACATCGCGCTGGTGGAAAATGGCGTTCCGACCCGCGGTGTGGTCTATGCGCCGGCCAAGCAGCGGATGTTCTTTACCCTGGCGGATGGCAGCGCAGTGGAGGAAACCGGAGCCTTTGATCCCGCAACCATCGGGGAAACCCGGCCAATCCGTGTGGCGCAGAGCGATAATTCCGCGCTGATGGTGGTGGCGTCGAAATCCCACCGCGACCAGGCCACCGACGATTATATCGGCAAATATGCTGTCAAAGACAGCAAGAGCGCCGGCTCCTCGCTGAAGTTCTGCCTGGTGGCCACCGGTGAGGCGGATCTGTATCCGCGGGTTGGCCGCACCATGGAGTGGGACACGGCCGCGGGCCACGCGGTGCTGGCCGGTGCCGGCGGCAAAGTGGTGCGTTTTGACGATCATTCCCCGTTGAAATACGGTAAGGAAGGCTATGCGAACCCGTTCTTCATTGCCTATGCTCCGGCTGTGGATCTAAAGAAAGCCTGATGTCAGTTCTGATCGTCATCCCCGCCCGCTACGCTTCTACCCGCTATCCCGGCAAGCCGCTGGTGCCGCTTGCCGGCAGCTCTGGTGAAGCGCGGACATTGATTGAGCGCTCCTGGCGGGCGGCTTGTTCGGTGCAAGGCGCAGACCGTGTTGTGGTTGCGACAGATGACGATCGCATCCGGCAGGCGGCGGAGGCCTTTGGCGCAGAGGTTGTGATGACGCCGGAAGCCTGCGCCAACGGAACCGAGCGCTGTGCGGAAGCGCACGCAGCGCTGGGCGGCGGATATGAAATAGTCGTGAATTTGCAAGGGGATGCGCCGCTGACTCCGCATTGGTTTGTGGAGGAGCTGATCTCGGGCTTGCGCGATGCTCCTGAGATGGGGCTGGCGACGCCGGTTTTGCGCTGCAACGGGGAAACGCTGAACAGTTTGCTGGCCGACCGGCAGGCCGGGCGCGTTGGCGGCACCACCGCGGTATTTGCCGAAGACCGCAGTGCGCTCTACTTCTCTAAGGAAGTGGTGCCTTATTGCGCGCAGACCTTTGGCGATGGCGAAAATACGCCGGTCTTTCACCATGTCGGCGTATATGCCTACCGCCCGGATGCATTGGCAGCATATTCTGGCTGGACAGTAGGGCCGCTTGAGAAACTGGAAGGGTTGGAGCAGCTCCGGTTCCTTGAAAATGGACAAAAGGTTCTATGTGTCGAAGTTGAGGCCCGCGGGCGTGAATTCTGGGAGCTCAACAATCCGGAAGACGTGCCGCGGCTGGAAGCGATGATGAAGAAGATGGGGCTTGAATAATCTGTGAAGCGTTGTGTGGGCTGGTGCAGGTGAAATCACACTGATGGGATGTGCCGGGGAAGCCTGGATACACCATTCCGAACTGGTGGGGACAGCCAGGCCGGCGGGACTTTGGTCTCTCCCGAGTGAGCGGGACTGCATAGCCGGACTGGGTTTTTAATTTGAGAGAACAACATGCGTAAAAAAGTAACGAAAGCGATTTTTCCGGTTGCAGGTATGGGGACGCGGTTCCTGCCGGCAACGAAATCCGTACCGAAAGAAATTATGACCTTGGTCGACCGGCCGCTGGTTCAATATGCCATCGACGAGGCGCGCGCGGCCGGAATCAAGGAATTCATCTTTGTCACCTCGCGCGGCAAGGGCGCTTTGGAAGATTATTTCGACCATTCGCCTGTGCTGGAGCAGGAACTGCGCAAGAAGGGCAAGACCGAGCTTCTGGACCTGCTGCAAAGCACCAATATGGAGTCGGGCGCGATTGCCTATATCCGCCAGCACAAGGCATTGGGCCTGGGGCATGCTGTTTGGTGCGCCCGCAGGCTGATCGCCAATGAACCCTTTGCGGTGATCCTGCCGGACGATGTGATTGCCGCGGAAAAGCCCTGCCTGCAGCAGATGGTCGAGGCCTACGAGGAAACCGGTGGAAATATGGTGGCAGCCATGGAAGTTCCGCCCGAAAAGACCTCTGCCTATGGTGTGCTCGATGTGAAGGAAGACATGGGGCAGGTGGTTGCTGCAAACGGCATGGTGGAAAAACCAAGTGCCGAGGAGGCGCCCTCGAACCTTGCGGTGATCGGACGCTATATTCTTTCTCCGTCGGTGCTGAAGAATTTGAACAAGATGAAACAGGGCGCGGGCGGCGAGATCCAGCTGACGGATGCCATTGCGGAAGATATCGCCAAGGACGTCCCGGTCTACGGCTACCGGTTCCGCGGCCAGCGGTTTGATTGCGGCTCCAAGGCCGGGTTCTTGCAGGCGACGGTCGCCTTTGCGCTGGCACGGGACGAATTGCGCGACGATCTGATGAACTATATCTCCGAGATTGCGCAGGTCGGAAAGGCCGCACAGTAACCACTCTGGCCGCGCTTAAGGGTGCGGCCCAGCATGGGGCAAAGACATTGGCAAATATCCTGGTGACCGGCGGTGCCGGCTATATCGGCTCGCACGCCTGCAAGGCGCTGAAAACGGCGGGCTATACGCCTGTGGCCTTCGATAATCTCGTGACCGGCTGGCAGGACGCGGTCAAGTTCGGCCCGTTTGAGAAGGGCGACCTGAGTGACCGTGCGCGCCTGGATGAGGTTTTCGCCAAATACCAGCCGGCCGCGGTGATGCATTTTGCAGCAATCAGCCAGGTTGGCGAGGCGATGACAATGCCCGGGCGCTACTGGGCCAATAACACTGGCGGGTCGCTGAACCTGATTGAGGCTGCAGTGGCGGCGGGCTGCCTGGACTTTGTGTTCTCCTCGACCTGCGCCACCTACGGCGAGCATGACAATGTGGTTCTGGATGAAAATACGCCGCAGCAGCCGCTGAACGCCTATGGCGCCTCCAAACGCGCGGTTGAGGATATCCTGAAGGATTTCGGCGCTGCGCATGGGCTGCGGTCGGTGATCTTCCGCTATTTCAACGTCGCGGGTGCCGATCCCGAGGCCGAGGTGGGCGAGTTCCACCGTCCCGAGACCCATCTGGTGCCGCTTGTGCTGGATGCGATTGCAGGCAAGCGCGATGCGCTGACCATCTTCGGGACGGATTATGACACGCCGGATGGCACCTGCATCCGCGACTATGTGCATGTCTGCGACCTGGTGGATGCACATGTGCTGGGGCTGAAATGGTTGCAGGACGGCAAAGGCAGCCAGGTTTTCAATCTGGGCACGGGGTCCGGGTTTTCGGTGCGCGAGGTAATGGACAAGGCCGAGGCCGTGACCGGGCAAAAAGTGCCCTGCAACACCGGTGAACGGCGGGAAGGGGATTGTACCAAACTGGTCTCAGGCTCGACGCGTGCCATTACTGATCTTGGCTGGAAGCCGCAGCGATCCACACTCGAAGTTATGATTGCTGATGCTTGGAAATGGCATAAGACCGGCCACTACGAGGCCTGATCATGTCCCGCGCCGCCGTTCCTGATCTGCCGCCGCCGGGTTTGACCGGTGCCTACAGGATGCGGTGGAAACGGCGGCGGATACTGTGGCGCGCCCTGCGGGCCAGGCGGCAGATGGCCAAGCTGGCAGACCGGACAGCGCATATTCCGGGGCAGGGTGTGCTGGTGTTCCTTGTTCTGCGCAACGAAGCCAGCCGTTTGCCCTATTTCCTGGACCATTACCGCCGCCTGGGTGCGGTGCATTTTCTGGCCGTGGACAACACGAGCGATGATGGCAGCGCCGAGCTGCTGGCGGAACAGCCCGATGTGTCGCTGTGGCAGACCGGTGGCAGCTACCGAGAGGCCCGGTTCGGCCTGGATTGGCTGGGCTGGCTCCTGATCCGCTATGGCCATGGGCGGTGGTGTCTGACCGTGGATGCGGATGAGCTGCTTGTTTACTCGGGCATGGATGAGCACGGCCTCGATCAGCTGACGCACAAGCTGGAGCAGCGCGGGCAGGACGGCCTTGGCACCCTGATGCTGGAACTCTTTCCCAAGGGGCCGCTGGGCACGCAAAGCTATTTTCCGGGGCAAGACCCCCGTGAGGTGCTGCCATGGTTTGATGCCGGCCCTTACAGAGCGCAGAGACAGCAGCCGGCGGGCAATCTGTGGGTGCAGGGGGGGGTCAGGGAAAGGGTCTTTTTCGCCAGCGCGCCAGAGCGGTCGCCGACCCTCAACAAGATCCCGCTGATCAGGTGGAACCGCCGTTTCGCCTATTTAAATTCGACGCACTCCCTGCTTCCGCCGCGGCTGAATGCGCTGTACAGCGGTCCGGGTGGCAGCGAGCTTTCCGGGGTGCTGCTTCATACGAAGTTCCTGCCGGAAATTGTTTCCAAGTCGGAAACGGAAAAGAGCAGGCGGCAGCACTTCCATACGCCGGAACAGTTTGACGGCTACTATGACCGGATTTCTGAAACCCCGGACTTGTGGCGCCCGGAAGCGGTCCGGTACCGTGATCATGAGCAATTGGCTGAGCTGGGGCTGATGCAGCCTATCGTTTGGTAATAGGGTCCTGACCCTAGGCGCCGAACGCGAGGAAATTGTTGCAGCCAGGCCGCCAGGCCGCGTAACTGTTTCTAAATTCATTGTTAATAGAATTGCGCCGTGACATATTGCGCGGAAGCTTGAGGCAGGCATTAAAACCTGGGCAGGTGAGCGCGCTCCCTGGAAAATGATTTGGAGTGAACGTGGGGCTTTGGGATTCTTACCGGATGCGGTTGCGGCGCAAGCGGCGCCTGATCCGTGCAGTGCGAAAATCCGGAGAGCTTACCCCCGTTCAGGATAACACGGCGGCGATTCGCCCAGGGGATATCCTGCTTGTGTGCACCATGCGCAATGAGCAGATCCGGCTGCCTTATTTTCTGCAATACTACCGCGGCCTGGGGGTCAATCATTTCCTGTTCGTTGACAATGGCTCAACGGATGGCAGTGCGGACTACCTGCGCGGGATGCAGGATGTTTCCCTGTGGCATACCACGGCCAGCTACAAGCGGGCAGGCTTTGGGATCGACTGGATGAACTACCTCAAGCGCAAATATGCGCATGACCATTGGGTGCTGGTGGTCGATCCGGATGAGTTCTTTATCTACCCGTTCTGCGACACGCGGCCGATCCGGGCGTTGACCGACTGGCTGGACAATTCGGCAATCCGAAGCTTCTCGGCGATGCTGATCGACGTTTACCCCAAGGGCCGCATTGGCGAGGTGCCGTATCAGGCCGGGCAAAACCCGCTGGACATTGCCCATTGGTTCGACAGCGGCAACTACACGATTACCCGCAATCAGGAATATGGAAACCTGTGGATCCAAGGGGGGCCGCGGGCCCGTGTGTTCTTTGCCGATCAGCCCAATAAGGCCCCGGCACTGAACAAGATCCCGCTGGTGAAATGGCACCGCCGCTATGCTTATGCCAGTTCAACCCATGCGCTGCTGCCGCGCGGTCTCAACCAGGTTTACGAAAGCGATGGCGGCGAAAAGGCAAGCGGCGCGCTGCTGCATACCAAGTTTCTGGATACGTTTGGCGCAAAGGCGCAAGAGGAGCTGGTGCGCGGCCAGCACTATGCCAGGTCCGCCGAGTACAAGGCCTATGCCGGCAAGCTGGCGGAGCAGCCGGAGCTGTGGTGCAAATGGAGCGAAAAATACATCAACTGGCGCCAGCTTGAAATTCTCGGCCTGATGTCCAAGGGAAACTGGGCATGAGCACGGTCGGGGTTGTCATGCTGGTGCATACGGCGCTGGAGCGCGCGGCGCAGGTGGTGCGCCATTGGACCGCCAGCGGCTGCCCGGTGGTGCTGCATGTGGACCGCAATGTCGGCAGCGAGGTTTTCAAGCGGTTCCAGGAGGCGCTGGCAGATGATCCGCTGGTGAGGTTTTCGGCACGCCACCGCTGCGAATGGGGCACCTGGGGCATTGTGGCGGCGTCGCAATCAGCGACCGAGGTAATGCTGGCGGAGTTCCCGGAGGTGCGCCATGTCTACCTTGCCTCCGGGTCCTGTTTGCCGCTGCGGCCTGTTCAGGAGCTGATTGACTATCTGGCGGCGCGCCCGCGCACCGATTTCATCGAAAGCGCGACAACGGCGGATGTGCCCTGGATCGTCGGCGGGTTGAGCCATGAGCGGTTCACGCTGCGGTTCCCGTTTTCGTGGAAACGGCGCCGCTATCTGTTTGACCGTTATGTGGATCTGCAGCGCAAGCTGCGTTTCAAGCGCCGGATTCCGCCTGGTCTGGTGCCGCATATGGGCAGCCAATGGTGGTGCCTGACCCGGCAGACCCTGTCGGCCATTCTGCAGGATCCGGAGCGGCCGGTTTATGACGCGTATTTCCGCAAGGTCTGGATTCCCGATGAAAGCTATTTCCAGACCTTGGTGCGGCAATATTCCAGCAGCATCGAAAGCCGCTCCTTGACGCTGAGCAAGTTCGATTTTCAGGGCAAGCCGCATATCTTCTACGACGACCACCTGCAGCTTTTGCGCCGGTCAGACTGTTTCGTGGCGCGCAAGATCTGGCCCCATGCGGAGCGGCTGTATCAAGCCTTTCTGACGGATCAGGCCGGGGCGATGAAGAAGACAGAGCCAAACCCCGGCAAGATCGACCGGATCTTTGCCAAGGCGGTTGAACGGCGCACCCGCGGCCGCCCCGGCCTTTATATGCAGAGCCGGTTTCCCGGGCACGGATCAGAGAACGGGATCACCTCCAGCCCCTATTCGGTGTTTCAGGGGTTTTCCGAACTGTTTGACGACTTTGAAACCTGGCTGGCCAAAACAACGGGGTCCCGGGTGCACGGGCATATCTTTGCACCGGAAGGCGCCGAGTTTTCGGAAGGCCAAAGCTTGATCAACGGCTGCTTGAACGGCAATGCCAAAGCCCGCGACTACAATCCGGAAAGTTTCCTCACCAGCCTGATTTGGAACACTCGCGGCGAACGCCAGTGCTTTCAATTCGGCCCGCGCGACAATCAGGCAGTGAACTGGCTGGTTGCCCGGGATTCCAATGCGCAGATTTCTGTCATCAGCGGCGCCTGGGCGGTGCCGCTGTTCAAGTCCAACCGCAACTTTGCAGAGCTGAGGCAGGAAGCTGCCAAGCTCCAGCAGGTCGAGGCTGAACAGTTGCAGGTCCTGCGCTCCCAGTGGACCAAGGCGAGGGTGCGGATCTGGACCATGGCGGAATTTGTTGAGGCCCCGATGGAGCCGATGCAGACCATCGTTGACGAGATTGGCCCGCTGGCAGCCAGGCATCTGAGCGAAGCGCCGAAAATGACGGACCTGGATGGCTTTGGCCAGTTCCTGCAGAATCTCAAGAACCAGGGCATGCACCCCTATCTCATGGGGGATTTCCCGGTGGGGCAAAGCCCGGTCAATCACACCAAGCCACAGCGCAAACCCTATCTGGTAAGATAAACTCCGATGTCTCGTTCGTCCTTCGACTACTTTACAGTCTTTGCTGAAATGCGCACTGGTTCCAATTTTCTGGAAACCAATTTGAATGCCTTTGACGGGATCGCCTGCCACGGCGAAGCCTTTAACCCGCATTTTATCGGCTATCCGAACAAAACGGATGTCCTGGGCATGACCCGGTCCATGCGGGAGGCTGATCCGGCACGGCTGATCCGTAAGATCAAAGAGGATCCCAGCGTGCTGGGAGGGTTTCGCTACTTTCATGACCATGATCCGCGGGTTCTGGACCAAATCCTGGAGGACCCGCGCTGCGCCAAGATTATCCTGACCCGCAATCCGCTGGACAGCTATGTGTCCTGGAAGATCGCCAAGGAAACCGGGCAATGGAAGCTGACCAATGTAAAACGGCGCAAGGATGCCAAGGCGCGGTTTGAGGCGGCGGAGTTTGCCGCCCATGTGGAAGCGCTTCAGGATTTCCAGGTCACATTGCTGAACCGTCTTCAGGCGCTGGGGCAGACGGCCTTTTATGTGGCATACGAGGATTTGCAGAGCCTGGAGGTCATGAACGGGCTGGCCAGCTGGCTGGGCTGTACCCAGCAGCTGGAGGCGCTGGATGACAGTCTCAAGCGCCAGAACCCGGCACCGGTTTTGGCGAAGGTCGCCAATCCGGATGAAATGCAGGAAGCGCTTTCGGGACTGGACAGATTCAACCTGACCCGCACCCCGAATTTCGAGCCGCGCCGCGGGCCGGCCGTGCCTGGCTATGTGGCCGGGGTGGTGACACCATTGCTGTACCTGCCTCTGAAAGGCGGCCCCGAAGCGGAGGTCACGGCGTGGATGGCCGGGCTGGACCGCGTGCAGCCGGAGGGGCTGATCCAGGGCATGAACCAGAAGCAGCTGCGCCAGTGGAAGCGCGGCAACAAGGGGTTTCGGAGTTTCACCGTTTTGCGCCATCCGGCGGCGCGGGTGCATTCGGTCTTCTGCCGCCGCATTCTCAACGCAGGTGAAGGCAGCTACCGGGCCATTCGCAGCACTTTGCAGCGCCAGTTCGGCCTGGCATTGCCGGAAAACGGCCCCGGCGAGGGGTACTCCAAGGCACAGCACAGGGAGGCTTTTGCCGGCTTTCTGTCGTTCCTTAAGGCCAATCTTGCGGGGCAGACCTCAATCCGGGTTGATGCCGAATGGGCCAGCCAGAGTCAGGCGTTGGCAGGGTTTTCCGAATTGGCGACCCCGGATCTGTTGATCCGGGAGGCGGAGATGTCCGAAGATCTCCCGGCTTTGGCCAAGAAGCTGGGGCGGATGGAGCCAGGCCCGGTTGCGGCCGCGGCACCGGACGTTCCGTTTTCCTTGGCGGATATCTATGACGCAGAGCTGGAGGCGCTGATCGCGCAGATCTATCAGCGCGATTATCTGGCCTTTGGATTTGGGCCCTGGCAAGACGTTTGATCCAGCGGTCAGGCAGCCGGAGGCCCAGCTGCAGGCGTCAGCAGGGAGCGGCGGCGTCTAAGGCAGCTGGCAGCCGCGAGGCCGGCAGCTTCTTAAGCGGCTTGGACCGATTGGTCCTCTGTCAGGATGGTATAAAGGGTGGCCGGGTCGTGGTTGGCACGCAGCTTGGTGCAAAAACTTTGCTCTCGCAGGGTGCGGGACACCAGTGCCAGTGCCTTCAGGTGCTCCACCCCGGCGTCCTCTGGTGCAAAGAGTGCAAAGGCGATATCCACGGGCTGGCGGTCCACTGCGCCGAAGTCCAGCGGCTTTTCCAGAACGAGAAAGACACCGCTGACCTGGCTGATACTGTCCAGCCGGGCATGCGGCAGCGCAACACCGTGCCCCACGCCCGTCGGGCCGAGGCTTTCACGGTCCAAGAGCGCCTCGACGGTGGCTTGGGCGTCCAGCCCATAGGCGGATTGAGCGATATCCGAGATTTCCTGAAACAAGCGCTTCTTGCTTGAGGCCGCACCGATAACCCGGACGGCCTCTGGCTTGAGGATGCTGGAAATCTGCATTTCTTCTGCTCCGTTCCGGCGCCCCCTGGGGGCGCCGATGCCTTAGTTGTGTTTACGGATCGATCCAGCCGATGTTGCCGTCGTCGCGGCGGTAGACCACATTCAATCCGTCTTTGCCTTCATTGCGGAAGACCAGAACCGGTGCGCCTGCCAGCTCCATCTGCATCACCGCCTCGCCAACTGAGAGGGACGGGATGCGGGTCTCCATTTCGGCGACGATGATCGGCTGCAGCGAGTCTGGTTCGGTTTCCGCTTCCTCAGAGGCGAGGATATACGAGTTGGCGCCCAGATGTTCAACCGGCTCGCTGCGGTCCTTGTGATGGTCCTTCAGGCGGCGCTTGTAGCGGCGCAGCTGCTTTTCCATCTTTTCGCAGCAGCCCTCAAACGCGGCGTAAATCTCCGTTGCGTGCGCCTTGGCCTGGGCGGTCAGCCCGGTGGACAGGTGCACGGTGGTTTCACACACATATTCATGCGCCGAACGGGAAAAGACCACGGCAGCGTCGGTCGGTCGTTCGGCATATTTTTGAACAACCGAACCCAGCTCAGTCTGCACATGTGTTTGCAGAGCTTCGCCGATGTCGATCTGTTTACCGCTGATTTTGTAACGCATGTGATCTCCTTCACGAATTATTGCGGCCGGGCTTGCTGCCAAGGCAATCCTTGGCAGTGTCACGTCAAGTCCGGATCCGGGGGGCAGGCAAAGCATCCGGTTGCATCCGTCCGGCCCTTGTCACCAAGGCTGCTAAGCGGAATGCATCGGTCTGCGCGTATGCCATGGGTCAATTCCACGGCAAGTGGGCGGGAGAGTCAATGCATAACCCTGAAAAAAGAATCATGCGTTTCAGGCAGATTTTTCCGGTCTCAGGCGAGCGGCAGACGGGGTCAGGAAATGCGGAAATTATCGCCCAGGTAGACCCGGCGCACGTTTTCGTTTTCCACCACTTCCTCGGGGCTGCCGGACATCAGGACCTGGCCGTCGTGCAGGATATAGGCGCGGTCAACAATCTCGAGCGTTTCGCGCACATTGTGGTCGGTGATCAGCACCCCGATGCCGCGTTTTTTGAGGTCCGCCACCAGGTGGCGGATATCGCCGACCGAAATCGGGTCGACGCCTGCGAAAGGTTCGTCCAGCAGCAGGTATTTCGGATCGGCGGCCAGGCAGCGGGCGATTTCGACCCGGCGGCGTTCGCCGCCTGACAGCGCCAGGGCGGGGGCGCGGCGCAGGTGTTCGATCGAGAAATCGGACAGCAGCTCTTCCAGCCGTTCGCGGCGTTTGTGCTCGTGTTTTTGCGAGATATCCAGAACGGCAGAGATGTTGTCCTCGACCGACAGGCCGCGGAAAATCGACATTTCCTGCGGCAGGTAGCCGATTCCCAGCCGTGCGCGGCGGTACATAGGCAGGCCTGTTACATTCTGGCCGTCGATGCTGACGGTGCCGGCCTCGGGAAACACCAGGCCCGCAATGGCGTAAAAGCTGGTGGTCTTGCCAGAGCCGTTCGGACCCAGCAGCGCCACCACCTCGCCGCGGTTCAGCGACATGGAGACGTCCCGGATCACAACCCGCTTGCGGTAGGACTTGCGCAGCCTTTCGATATGCAGCCCGGAGGAGCCTTCGGTCACTGTCAGATTGGGTTTCGCCATCAGTTGCCGCCGCCGCTGGGGTTCAGAATGGTTTTCACCCGGCCTGCCATTTTGGCGGTGCCGGAGGTCAGGTTCACTTCCAGCCGGTTGGAGGCCAAGGTGCCGCTTTCCTGATTGAGCAGCACGTTGCCGGTCATCACGATGGTGCCCTGATCGATGGTGTATTCAGCGCGCTGCGCTTCGGCGGCGTCAGGACCGCTGACCAGCACGACATTTCCAGTGGCTTCCAGCCGCTCAATGCCTGCTTTGGCGTTATCCTCTGCTGCGGTCTTGTAGATCACCAGAACCTTGTCTGCCGACAGGCGCATTATTCCCTGCACGATCAGCACATTGCCGGTGAATTCAGCAGATCCGTCTGCCTGGTTCACAGCCAGGTTGTCGGCTGTCACCTCAACCGGCTGGCTGGGATCCGCCTTCACTGCACCAAAGGCAACGGATGCTGTCTGCGATGCCGCCAAGCCGGGAAACACGGCCAGCGGCAGGCAAAAAATCAATGCGCGCAAATAAGACACAGGTTATCTTTCTGGTTTCTGGGGATCATATAGCAGCTTCACCCCGTTTTTGAACAGCATATGGACCGGCCCGCCTTCGGTTTTTGCTCCGATCCGCATATTACCAGCGGTCAGCTCGCCGATTGCGCCGGTTGCGCGCACGGGACCCGGACTGTCGGCTTCCAGCCCGCTGAGTTCGGTGTTCAGCTCGTCGGTTTCGACGACCAGCCCGTCTGAAGAGGTGATGGTCACATTGCCGGTGAATTGCGCAGTGTTCCTGCCGGGGCGGATCGAGCCGGTTTCCGAGGCAAGTGTGATCCGGCCGCCTTGGGCCAGTCTGATCTCAGCGGACAGGCTGGTCGCCACCGCTGGCGCACCGTCGCCCCCGGGACGGGCAAGTTCGGCCGTGACCATGATTTCGTCCCCCTGCGCATTGGTGCCGGAAAAGAAGGGCGCGGTAACCTGCTGGCCTTTCATCCGGTCCTCGATTTCCTTCTGCGCGAAAGGGATAACCGCTTCGGTGTTTACGCCGCGGGAAATCAGGAACAGGGTCGACAGCAAAACGAGGGCCGCCAAAGGCAGCAAAACCTTGAGGTAGGCGACGGCTCTGGAGTAGCTGTCCATGCTTTGCTCCTGCCAGACGGTTGTCAGCCCAGGCCTGCGCGCAGGCAATCGTGGATGTGCAGCAAGCCCTCGGCTTTCCGCCCGTTTTGCGGATCGACCACAAACAAACAGGTGATCTTGCGCTGGTTCATTATGGCAACGGCCTCCTGCGCCATGGCGCCAGGAGCGATGGTAGCCGGGCTTGCGGTCATCACTTCGGCCGCGGCTTTGTCCAGAAGGCCGTCCATGTGGCGGCGCAGATCGCCGTCGGTGATGATGCCGGCCAGGGAGCCGTCCGCGGCGGCAACACCTGCGACGCCGAAACCCTTTTGGCTGATTTCGATCAGAGCGTCGGCCATTGGCGTGGCTTCGGAGACCAGCGGCAGGGCATCGTCGGCATGCATCAGGTCGCGCACCTTGCTAAGCTGGGCGCCCAGCTTGCCGCCTGGGTGGAAGTCGCGGAAGTTCTCCGGGCGGAAATCGCGGTGTTTCATCAGCGCAATCGCCAGCGCGTCGCCCATCGCCAGCGTCAGCGTGGTGGAGATCGACGGCACCATGCCAAAGCCGCAGGCCTCACCCATCGCGGGGATCTGCAGATGCACGTCGGCCTGTTTCATCAGCGTGCTGTCCATCTTGCTGGACAGCCCGATCAGCGGGATGGCAAAGCGGCGGGTGAAGGCCAGCAGATTGGCCAGTTCCGGCGCCTCGCCCGAGTTGGAGATCGCCAGCACCACGTCGCCCTCAGACAGCATGCCAAGGTCGCCGTGGCTGGCCTCGGCCGGGTGCACGAAATAGGCCGGCGTGCCGGTGGAGGCCAGCGTCGCAGCGATCTTGTGGCCGATATGGCCGGATTTGCCGATGCCGCTGACGATGATGCGGCCCTTGGCCTGCAGGATCAGCTGCACGGCTTCGGCGAAACGCTCATCCAGCCCTGCGGCCAGAGCTTCCAGTGCCTTGGCCTCATCGGTGATCACCTGCCGGGCGGTGACGAGGAATTTTTCAGTATCGGTCATGAGTGGGCAAAGATGTCCGTTTCGGGCCAGCCGGCCAGGTCCAGCTTGGCGCGCGTGGGGAGGAAATCAAAACAGGCCTGGGCCATTTCGGTGCGGCCCTCGCGGGCAAGGCGTTTATCCAGTGCGTCGCGCAGCTTGTGCAAGTGCAAGACGTCAGAAGCCGCGTAGTCGAGCTGCGCGTCGGTCAGTTCTTCGGCGCCCCAGTCGCTCATCTGCTGCTGCTTGGAGATGTCGATGCCCAAGAGTTCCTGAGTCAGGTTCTTGAGGCCGTGGCGGTCGGTATAGGTGCGCACCAGGCGGCTGGCGATCTTGGTGCAGTAGACCGGCGCGGCCAGGCTGCCAAAGGCGTGGTGCATCGCGGCGATGTCAAAGCGGCCGAAATGGAAGATCTTCAGCACATTGGGGTCTTCCAGCATCCGGCAAAGGTTGGGTGCTGCAGTCTGGCCCTTTTCCACCTGCACGATATGGGCATTGCCGTCACCGCCCGACATCTGAATCACGCAGAGCCGGTCGCGGTGCGGATTCAGTCCCATGGTTTCGCAGTCGATGGCAACAATGGGCCCAAGGTCCAGCCCGTCAGGCAGGTCGTTCTTATACAGATGGTTTGCCACAGGAGTTCCCTTTTGATGATCACCGCGCCGGCAGGTGCTGGAGTGGAAATAGGGGCTTTGGCAGCCAAACTCAACTGCAGCAGGGGATGCTGGTTTACAAACCGCATTTCCTGGGCCCCGCCATTAGCGAAGCATCCCTGTTTTTTGCAATCTTGAGGAATGGTGCCCAGGAGAGGACTCGAACCTCCACGTCCATACGGACACTAGCACCTGAAGCTAGCGCGTCTACCAATTCCGCCACCTGGGCAGGTGTCGTGAGACCGGCGTATAAGCGGAGTCGCAGGCAGCGTCAAATGGAAAATATGGGTCTTGGGCGATTTTCTGAGCAACCGCCCGGGGGACGGTTTTCCATTGTAAATCCAGCGTGTTGACGGAAGTACCGTGATTTTTGCGATTCCAGATTTCAGTGCGCTGGTTTGATCCTGCGCAAAGTGGAGATTTTGCAAAAGGGGCATAGGAAAGTCATGAAACAGATTGACCGCCTCCAAGCCCTTGGGCTGTTCGACAGCCGGGTGCCCCGCTATACCTCTTATCCGACCGCGCCGGTATTTTCCGCAGCCGTTGGCGCTGCGGAACAGGCCCGCGAGCTGCAGGCGCTGGATCCGGATGTGCCGGTCTCCGTCTACCTGCACATCCCGTTCTGCGAGCGGCTGTGCTGGTTCTGCGCCTGCCGCACGCAAGGCACCCAGACGCTGAGCCCGGTAGAGAGTTATATCGGCACGCTGGAGCAGGAGCTGAAGCTGGTGGCGCCGCTGTTGCCCAAAGGCTTGCGGATGGGGCGGATGCATTGGGGCGGCGGTACCCCGACCATCCTGCCGCCCGCATTGATCCACCGGCTGGCCCAGGCTGTAAAGGCTGTGTTCCCGCATACGCAGGACTGGGAGTTCTCGGTAGAGATCGACCCGACCATGGTGGACCGGGACAAGATTGCGGCACTGGCGGCAGAAGGTATGAACCGGGCCAGTATCGGTATTCAGGATTTCGATCCGCTGGTGCAGCAGGCGATCGGCCGGGCGCAGCCGTTTGATGTGACGAAGGCCTGTGTAGAGGACTTGCGGGCAGCGGGGATCAACTCTTTGAACGCTGATCTGGTCTATGGGCTGCCGCATCAGACACAGGCGCGGATGGCGGACACAGTGGCGAAAGTGCTGAGCCTGGAGCCTGACCGGCTGGCGCTGTTCGGCTATGCACATGTGCCCTGGGTCGCCAAGCGGCAGAAGCTGATCAAGGAAGAGACGCTGCCTGACGATCTGGCCCGCTATCATCTGGCCGGGCTGGCGGCAGAGAAATTCGCCGAGGCGGGGTTTGCGGCTATTGGTATCGACCATTTCGCCAAACCCGGTGACGGGCTGGAGGTGGCGGCCCGCACTGGCCATCTGCGCCGGAACTTCCAGGGTTACACGGACGACACCTGCCCGGCCCTGATCGGCTTTGGCGCTTCTTCGATCTCCAGGTTTGCCGGAGGCTACATCCAGAACGCCGCCGCAACACCCGCCTATGTGCAGCGGGTCGAGGCCGGGCAGCTGGCTGGCGCACGCGGCCATGTGATGAGCCAGGAAGACCTGTTGCGCAGCCGTGCCATCGAAATGCTGATGTGCGGGTTCCGGCTCGACAGGGCTGAGCTGCAGCGGCGTTTTGGCGGATTGGCGGCAACATTGGATGCGGATCTGGCGCAGATTGCGGCCCGCTTCGGCGATCTGGTGCGCCTGGATGCAGAGGCGCTGACGATTTTGCCCGGAGGCCGTCCGCTGACCCGGATCATCGCCAGCTGCTTTGACGCGCATGTGCCCGAGGGCGTGCGCTACAGCCGGGCGTCCTGATCCGGTAACAAGGTGCTCCCAACTGAAAAGGGCCTCCTGAGGGAGGCCCTTTTCAGTTGGGCGCGGCGCTGTGCTGATGCACAGCGCGGCCGCCGCCCGTATCACCGGATCCCGCTCGCGGGCACCGGGGCCGGACCCAGGGGTGCAGCGGCGGCCGGGTGAGGTTTGCATTCGAGGCGGGGAAGGCAGGCCAAAGGGCTGAAGGGCTGTTTCAGGCAGGCTTCGTTCAATGTCATAGACGGGACAGGCAGCGCAGCTGCCGGGCCCAAGGCCGCCAAGGGGCGCCGGCGCAGCCGGAGCCCCTGCGGGCGCGGGAGTGCTCCGGCCGCGGTTTTGTCAGCCGTCCTTCACCAGCCTGAACCCCAGGTAATCCGGAGGCAGTCCGACGGCACAGCCGCCAACGCTGGCGTCGCGGATAAAGTCGATCACCACTGCTCTGTGCCGGCCGCCAGTGATGCGGGCGCTGCAATAGGGGTCGCCAAGCGCAAGGCTGCCGTCCTTCTGCACCTCGCCGTTTTGCATACAGCCGCCGGTCCACTCCCAGATGTTGCCGCCAAGCCCGGTAAGGCCGTTGCTGTTGGCGCCGGGCTCGCTTTTGGGATCCTGTGCGGGTCCTGGCAAGCCGCGCAGGGTGACACCCCGGGCGTATTGGCGCAGCCAGCGCTGAGCGGGATCGCCGTTATCTGCTTCGACCGCCTCATCGCCAAAGATTTCTGCTGCAGCGAGTTGCCATTCTGCTTCGTCCGGCAGCCGCCAGCTATGCCCTGTCTCCTTGGAATACCACTGAGCGTAGGCGGTGGCATCGTGCCAGCTTACGTGGGTTTGCGGCAGGCTGCTTTCTGCTGGGGTGCGGTCTGCCTGCTTGCAAGCCCCCGCTGCCACACAAGCGGAGTAATCTGCAGCGGAGACCTGATGCTTCATGATCTCAAAGCTGGCGACATGGCGTTGCTGTTCCGGCGGCACCACGGTTTTGCCATTGCGGTGAAAGTTCCCGATCGGACGGTAGGGAATAGTGTCTGCTGCTACGAATACGGTGGCGGCCAGTGGTGCCGGATCCTTGACCGTAGAAAACCATAGGCCCGGAATGCCAATGGCGGCGGCCAGCCCGGCGGCAATCAGTTCCACTTTCATTTCAGCATCCCTTCATGGCAAAACGGGCGGCCGCAGTATGCAGCCGCCCTGTCCAGTTTCTGCTCCGGCTGAAGATCAGGAGCCGGAGTATTCGGTCGGGGCGACCACCTGTTCCATCAGGTCGTTATTCCACTCGCCTTCGACCACCACGTGCGCGGTTGCGCCGAGGTTGACCGCTTCGATCAGGTTGTGGTTCACGTAGGCATAGACGCCCGGCTGCAGGAACTCATAGAGCGCTGCCCCGGCAGAGCCGCCGCGGATGAACCAGGTTTCCAGATCGCGGTCCGGCACGTTGTTGAATTTGCCGGCTTCCCAGACCAGGTCGCCGTGGCCGCCGATCAGGTGCGGGCGGCTGTCGCGGTTGGCCTGGCTGTGGACAAACAGCACTTTCTCGCCCTGCTTTGCCTTCATGGCGTTTTCACCAGTGAGAGCACCCACTGCGCCGTTGAATACCACATGGCTGGGGATCAGGCCGTTCATGACTTCCAGTGTGTCCGGATAGCTTTCGCCGACGTCTTCATAGCGGATGTAGTCGCCGTTTTCGTCCTTTGGAATGTAGAACTCGTTTTCGCCGATGTAGTAGACGCGGTCGTATTTCACCGGATCGCCATTGTGGTCCGACAACCCTTCGCGCGGCAGCACCATGATGGTGCCGGCCATGCCCGAGGCGACGTGCCAGGGGATCATGGGGCCGCCCGGCGCGCAGTGGTAGACAAAGGTGCCGGGGCGGGTTGCTTTGAAACGCAGCACCGTTTTTTCGCCCGGGTTCACCAGGGTCAGCGCGCCGCCGCCCAAGGCGCCGGTTGCAGCGTGGAAGTCGATATTGTGCTGCAGCATGTTTTCCGGCGGGTTGATCAGGGTCAGTTCGACATAGTCGCCCTCATGCACCACCATCATCGGCCCGGGAATGGAGCCGTCAAAGGTCATGCCCTGCAGGTAAGCGCCCTGATCGACCTCGATTTCCTTTTCGACGATCTTCATTTCGAATTCGACGATCCGGGGTTCCCCCGGTGCCACCTGTTCGTGCTCATGCACGAAGGGCGGGGCGACCAGCTCGCGCTTGATGCGCTGCAGGCTCGACAGGTCCACTGGCGCAGCGGATTCGTGAACGGTGGTGCTTTCGGCCTTGGCGGCTTTGGCAAGCACAGGCAGCGCTGCTACGCCGGCTGCCCCCATCAGTGCGGCTCTGCGGGTCAGCATGATATTCTCCTTTCGGTGTCTCAAATGCTGTGTTGCCCGGACTTTAGACGCACCACCGGCACCGGATATTGCACTTGATCAACCTTCGGATAGGTTTCTCGATGTCGAGATAAGAGGTTTTTCAAATGCAGGATTTGGGGTTGAGGCCATGAGACGCGCGGCAGGTTCTGCCTGAAACCTGGGTGCCGGGCGGCGGAACTGCCGGCAAATTTAATTGTTAAGCCCGGCTTAACGCGCCGGCTGCTATCCCGGTAGCGGGTGAAAATAGTGGTGGTGGATATGAGCGCACAGAGCAATGTGGCGCCCATTATCATCAAGAAGAAAAAGTCAGGTGGTGGCCATGGCCACCACGGCGGTGCATGGAAGGTGGCGTATGCCGACTTCGTGACTGCGATGATGGCCTTCTTTATGCTGATGTGGCTGCTGAACGCGACAACGGAAAAGCAACGTAAAGGGCTGGCGGATTACTTTTCGCCGTCAATTCCCCTTAGCCGGGTTTCCGGCGGAGGCAATGGCGCCTTCCAAGGTGACAGCATGTTCACTGAGGAAATCAAGCCGCAATCCGGAACCGGTGCAACAGACATCAATCCGATGGATGCGCAGCAAGCGCAGGGGGAAACCGGTGTTGATGCAGATGAAAAGCGCGAGGAGGAGGACTCCAAATTCCGTGCCATCGAAGAGCAGCTGTCCGGCCGCGGCGGTGAAAGCATGGTTTCGGTGGCTATGGCGCGCCATATCGTGACCAGGGTCACGGATGAGGGGCTGATTATTGAGCTCTTCGCGACCGAGGATACGCCGCTGTTCAAAGACGGCACTTCTGAGCCGGCGCCGCTGTTCCGTGATCTGGTCAGAATGATTGCACGGGTTTCCGAAAGTGTGACAAGCAATGTTGCCATTGGCGGGCATATCCGTTCGCATCCGGTTGTCCTGGCCAAGAACCCCGTTTGGGAACTGTCCCATGCCCGCGCTGACAAAACCCGCATGCTGCTCGAATCGGGGGGGCTGGATTCGGTGCGTGTTCACCGCGTGACGGGCCACGCAGACCGTAAGCTGGCGGTTGGAAACCCGATGGCGGCGCGGAACAACCGCATCGAAATCATTCTTTTGCGCGAATAAGCCGCTGAAATTGCTGAAACTGGCGGCTGGCAGATAGGTCATATTTTATCTGTTAGCCGCCCGTTAATCGCTGCTGCGCTAGCTGTTGCATCAGAATGATTAGATGCAGCAGAAAGGCGTGCTATGACCATTTCTTCGTCGCTGAACGCGGGCGTTTCAGGATTGAGCGCCAACGCCAGCCGGTTGGCTTCCATTTCCGATAACATCGCCAACTCCTCAACCCGTGGTTACAAGCGGGTTCAAACGGATTTCCATTCGATGGTTTTGTCCGGTTCGGGCGGCACGTATTCCGCGGGCGGTGTGCGCGCGACCAATGTCCGGCTGATTGACGAGCGCGGGCCGCTGGTCTCCACCAACAACGCGACCGATCTGGCGGTACGCGGCCGCGGCATGCTGCCGGTGGCGTCGATTACCGAGGTGGAATCGGGGGCAAACCCGTCGATGATGCTGACTGGCACGGGATCCTTCCGCACCGATTCCAGCGGGTATCTGACAACAGAATCGGGTCTGGTTCTGATGGGATGGCCGGCAAATGCAGACGGCACCATACCCGACCTGCCGCGTGACACTGCCAGCGGGCTGGAACCGATTCACGTGGATCTTAACCGCCCATCGGCAAGTCCGACCACAGAAATCAGCCTGGGTGCCAACCTGCCGGCGTCGGCCACGGACGTGGGCGCATCAGGGGATACGCTGACGCAGCCGGTGCAGTATTTTGACACCATGGGGCGCGAGGAAGAGCTGACCATCACCTACGCGCCAACTGTGGCAACGCCGCCGGCGACCACAGGCACCAATGAATGGACGATGACAATTGTCGATTCCGCGTCTGGCACGACAATTGGCGATTATACCCTGACCTTTGATGATGCCACCAACACAGCGGGCACGCTTCAAAGCGTGGTAACAAACACTGGCGGAGCCTATGACGCAACTGAAGGTTCGGTGACGATCACTGTTGCCGGCGGACCCATCGAGCTCAATATCGGTATTCTTGGCGAGCAGAACGGGCTGAGCCAGCTGGGCGAGGACTATGTTCCCGGCGCGCCTGACAAAGACGGGAATGCGGTGGGCACCTTCGTTGCCGTGGAGATCAATGAGGCCGGAGAAGTCATCGCTGAATACGATTCGGGTGATACCAAGGTCATTTACAAGGTGCCTCTGGCTGATGTTTCCAACATCAATGGCATGCGGGCATTGGACTCCCAGACCTATATGCCGACAGACGAATCCGGTGACTTCTACCTATGGGATGCCGGCGATGGCCCCACCGGTGAAATTCTGGGCTACGCTCAGGAAGAGTCTGCCGTCGACGTGGCCACAGAACTGACGGACATGATTCAGACACAGCGGGCCTATTCGTCTAACGCCAAAGTCATTCAGACTGTCGACGAAATGCTTCAGGAAACCACCAACATCAAGCGCTAAGGCGCTTGATCCCCTTTGACATTGGCTTCACGAAAGCAGGCTGAATATGTCTATTTACTCCGCCCTTAACAGCGCGATGAGCGGTCTGACTGCGGCCAGCCGGTCCTCGCAAGTGGTCTCTGAAAACCTGGCCAATGCACTAACGCCCGGCTATTCGCGCCGGGTTCTGGAACTGAACAGCCCGGGCGCCGGTGTCCCGGGTGTCCGGGTCGGGCATGTGCAGCGCATCAATGATCCGGTTCTGATTTCCAACCGCAGGGTTGCCGAAGCGGACTATGGCGCGGCCAAGGTGCAGTCCGATTTCTTCGACCGGATGTCCGATCTGGTTGGCACCGTGGATGATGAAATGTCATTGGCTTCGCAGCTTTCGGATTTCGAAGCGTCCCTGATCGAAGTTGTATCCCGGCCTGATTCTCAGCCGCGCTTGAACGATTTGTCGGTAAAGGCAAACTCCCTGGCCGACTCGATCTCACGAACGGCCGAAGGACTGCGGGATCTGCGTATCAATGCTGATAGTGCTATCGGTGCCCAGGTTGAGACCGTGAACCAGGCGCTGAAGGAAATCGAGAAGCTGAACGCACGGATCATGGTGGTGGAGGCTGGCGGAATGGATGCCGTCTCCATGCATGACCAGCGGGAGCAATTGATTGATCAGATCAATGAAATCATTCCGGTCAATGTTGTGCGGCGGGACAATGGGCAAGTGACCCTCTACTCCACCGGCGGCGTGATGCTGCTGGATGGCAGGGCGTCTGAGCTGAGCTTTACCCCTTCGCGCGATATCATGCCCCACATGACCCTTGGAAACGGCATGATTTCGGGGTTGGAGATTGATGGCAAGGTGATCGACACCGGCCCGAACGGACCGCTGAGGGGCGGAACTCTGACTGCGCAGTTCCAAGTGCGCGACATCACGGCGGTAGAAGCCCAGGAAGATTTGGATGCAATGGCCGCGGATTTGATCGAGCGGTTTCAGGATCCGGCCCTGGATGGCACAATCGGCGTCGCTGATGCCGGAATATTCACTGACGATGGCGGGTTTTATGACCCGGCAAACATTGTCGGTATTTCCAACCGTATCGAGCTGAATAATGTGGTTGCTTTGGACGGTGCCGGCGAAACATGGCGTTTCCGTGATGGTCTTTATGCCGCAGCGCCGGGGGATCCCGGGGATTCCAGCCTGCTGCAGGGGTATACCGACGCGTTGAGCACGTCCCGGCCGGTCTCTTCCGTCGGCCTGGGCACCGCAAACATGACCGCGGCGACGCTAAGCGCGAACCTGTTGTCGCGCTTTGCCCAGGACAATGAGACAGCCTCCCGCGCAGCGACTTTTGCCGCAACCAGTTTCAACGAATTGAGCCAGGCGGAACTGGCCTTGGGCGTTGATACTGATGCTGAGCTGCAAAACTTGATGCTGGTGGAAAAATTCTACGCTGCAAATGCCCGGATGATCACCGTGGTTGATGAGCTTATGGACACATTGCTGAGGATCTGACGCATGATTTTGAACTCTTACGGCGATTTGGCGCAGCACCTCTTTCTCCGCAGCCGGAATACCGAACTGCAGCAGAACATCACGACGCTGTCCGAAGAATTTGCAACTGGAAAGACGTCCAACCTGACCGAGCGTTTGGGCGGCGATTTCACCTATCTTGCCGATCTTGAAAACAACCTGAACCGGCTCGACAGCTACATGGTTGCCAATGGAGAAGTGCAGCTCTTTGCAACCACGACCCAGGGCAGCCTGGACAAGGTTCAAAGCCAGGTTCAGGAGATGCGGAACGACATTATGACTTTGTACTCTGCCTTGGACGTGGAAAACGCAGAGCAATTCGGCAGCCAGGCAAAAACGCGGATGTCCGGTGCTATTAACCTTCTGAACGCATCCGTTGGCGGGCGGACAATTTTTGCGGGCACGGCGACAGATACGAAACCGCTGGAAGACTCCGGGATTTTAATCGCTTCTGTCCTGACCGAGGTGTCTGGCCTGACCACAAGCAACGATATCATTCAGGCGGTGAAGGACTGGTTTGCTGATCCGGCAGGATTCGATGCGGTAATGTACAGGGGCTCCACGACGTCCCTGCAGCCTGTGAGTGTTGGAGAGGGAGAACAGGTAACGCTGGGTATCCGCGCAGATGATGAAAACATCAAACACGCGCTTCAAAGCTATGCCATCGCTGCTTTGGCTGACGAACCTGGCCTGGGGCTGGCGGATAGCGTCAAAATCGAGCTTGTGCAGGAAGCCAGCTCTGAGCTGATTGAAAGTAATGACCGGCTGATCCAGCTGCAAGCTGATGTCGGATTTATCGAGGGGCAGCTTGAAGCCATCAATACGCGCAATGAAGCCTCAAAAACCAGCCTGAGCATTGTCAAGAACAACCTGGTTTCAGCTGATCCCTATGAAACCTATACGCGGCTGGAAGAAGCGCAGACGCAGCTTGAAGGCCTTTACACGATAACCGCCCGCAGCTCGCAACTCTCACTGTTGAATTATCTCTGATGCCAGTATTTCTCCGCCTTCTCATCACATGCCTGTTCTTGCTGCCTTCAGTCTTGCAGGCAAATACCATCCGGCTGAAAGACCTGGTTGAATTTGACGGTGTCCGCGGCAACGATCTGGTTGGCTACGGGCTGGTTGTTGGCCTTGACGGGACAGGGGACGGCCTTCGAAACTCCCCTTTCACCGAAGAGATCATGTCCAATATTCTGGAACGTCTCGGCGTGAATGTCACGGGTGAACAATTCCGCCCCAAGAATGTGGCAGCGGTCTTTGTGACCGCCACGCTGCCGCCTTTTGCCAGGGTCGGCAGCACCATTGATGTCACCGTTTCAGCTATTGGCGATTCAAAGAGCCTGCTGGGCGGCACGCTGATCATGACGCCGCTCAATGCAGCTGACGGGCAAATCTATGCTGTCGCCCAGGGGACAATCCTGGCCGGCGGGGCCGTCGCCGAGGGGCAGGCTGCCACAGTCACCCAAGGGGTTCCGACCGCAGGGGTCATTCCGTCCGGTGCCCGGGTGGAGCGTGAAATCGACTTTGACTTAGCGTCACTCAATTCCATGCGTCTGGCCCTGCGGGAGCCTGACTTTACCACAGCTGGACGGATTGAACGGGCTATCAACGATGAGTTTGGCCGGAATGTTGCCTTGATGCGGGATTCAGGCACGGTCGAGGTCGATATCCAGCGCACAAATGCGCGTTCAACTGCGCATGCCGTGGGCCGGATCGAGAACATACTGGTTGAGCCGCAACGGAAGGCACGGGTTGTTGTGGATCAGCGCTCCGGCACCATAGTGATGGGCAGCGATGTGCGGATTTCACGTGTTGCTGTCGCTCAGGGCAATTTGACGTTGCGAATTGAGGAAACTCCGCTGGTGGTGCAGCCAAATCCCTTTGCCAATGGTGAATCTGTTGTTGTGCCGCGCACCGGTGCGGCTATCGAGGAAGAAGAGGGCGTGCAGCTGGCGGAAGTGCCGGAAACAACCTCTTTGTCCGAAGTCGTGGCTGGCTTGAACGCATTGGGTGTATCCCCGCGTGACATGATTGATATTCTCAAAAGCCTCAAAGCGGCCGGTGCTTTGCACGCAGAGTTTGTTGTCCGATAACGAATGCTGAAAATGATTGGCTGCGCCCTGGCCCTGCTTGCAGAGGCCGGGGCTTTTGCATTCCGAGACGGGATCCAGTTAAAGGACTCGTGAGTGCGTGCCCTGGCCTCAGCGATAAGGCATCTGTAACACGTGCAGGCCTTTGAACCGTTGCAACGTGATTAGCAGGCCGGTGCCCTTTTCTGAAACCCTCAGTCTGGGCATCATGGCAGCCAGGCTGGGCCGCCGTCCCGGCTGCAGGAGGGCGAGCAATTTTACCTTGAACTGTGCCGGGTATTGAGCGCCGTATTGGTTCCGCCTTGGTCCCGCAAGCGTTCAGGTCAGCGGATGTTGGCGGAGCAAGGCCGTTTACGATGGACAGCTGGACCCACCATAGCAAAAAAGGCCCGGGCAAACTTGCCCGGGCCTATGAAAGTGGTGGCGGGTTTTCAGGGGTAGTAGCTGCGTACCAAGGCAGTCGCGATCAGGCTCCAGCCGTCGGCAACGACAAAAAACGCCAGCTTGAAGGGAAGCGATACAATGGCTGGGGGCACCATCATCATACCCATCGACATCAGGATGGCTGCCACGACAAGATCGATGACCAGGAAGGGCAGAAAGATCAGGAAGCCGATCTGGAACGCCCGGGCAATCTCCGACAGCAGGAAACTGGGGACCAGTGCAGAGAGCGGCGCTTCAGGAACCGGGTCCATGCCTTGGGTTTCAGGGCGCAGATCGGCAATGGCGTAAAACGTGTCGGGATCAAGACGGTTTGCCATGAAGGCCCGGAACGGTTCCAGGCCGCGCGTAATCGCTTCACCAGGTTCCAGCCGCTCTTCAAGCAGGGGATTGATTCCGGTGCTCCAAGCTTCGGTAAATACCGGCTCCATTACGAAGTAGGTCAGAAACAGTGCCAGGCTGATAATCAGCATATTGGGCGGCGCCTGCTGCAAACCGATGCCTTGCCGCAGGATCGACAGAACAGTTACCAGGAATGGAAAACAGGTGATCATTATCAGCAGGCCGGGCGCCAGGCTGAGCACGGTAATCAGAAGAATCAGCTGGATTGAACGGGCCGAAATCGACTCTCCGTCCGCCAGGGAAAGGCTCAATTCTTGAGCCAGGGCGGTGTGCGGCAGGGCCAGCAGGACTGCTGCAGCCAGAGCCGCCCGCACAAAGGTCTTGTGTGTCATCCCAAACCGCTTTGCAGATCGGCAATTTCCGTCAGACGCACGGCCAGCTGGCCGGCTTGGTCCCCTTCCAGCTCTTCGAGCTGGCCGCGGGCAACCAGGCGGTCGCCGACATAAAGGTCGACAGGATCCTCGACCCGCTTATCCAAGGTCAGAATTGCGTTTTCACCGAGGCCGACCAGATCCCGGATCAGCGGGCGGGCTTTGCCGACCGAGACAACCACTTCAACGGGAACTGAGACAAACGGATTGCTCGCATCAGCGGATTTCATGTTCAGATCTGCAGCGTCATCCATACTGGCTGTCCTCTTTCGCGTGATATGTGAAGGCCTCAATCGAGTCATGGATCGACTCAAGCAGGGCGTCGCAGTTGATTTCGCATTCAGTGCTGCCGATCCCCAGATAAGCCTGGCCGGACGACAGTGTACCGTCCTCCCGGACCGTGACCGGAACCGAGAATTTTTCCGGCAGCAGGCTACGCACGGGCGCAGCCTCGCCTGGCGAGACCACAATCTGCATCGGCTGGTCGGTTTGGCCTTTGGCCATCTCAGCAAGCTGATCGACAATGTGATGACCAAAGGAGGCTGCCATCGCATCCGGCAGCACAGCACTGGTCAGAACTTTGAACATCGGGTCCAGCGAATCGAGCAGCTGAGTTTGCGCTTCGTGGTAGGTAAAGCTCAAGTCTTCCAGAGAATTTGCAAGCTCAGCGGAGATCCGGGTGGTTTCCTGGTCCTTTGCTGTCACAGCGTCGTCCCAGCCGGCGCTGTACCCCTTTTCAAAGGACACCAGCCGCTGCTCTTCCATAGCTTCTTCGGAAACTGAAGGGACTGCTGGTTCGACAACAGTATCGATGCCAAAGTCTTCAAGCAAATGTGCAATCGTCATTAAGCTTGCTCCTTATTCTCTTCCAGCCAGCCGCGCAGAATTTGGACGGTTTCCTCCTGCCGATCTCCGATCAGGCTGCGCAGGCGGTCAACGGGATCGTCCATGCCGCCGCCCAATGCGGGCAGGCCTGCTGCACCCATCATGTCGCCGGTGCCCATGGCCGGCAGGCCGCCCATCGGTTCGAACTGGCCGGTGTCGCTGTTTTCGATTTCACCATCCAAAGCGAGGCCTGCACCAAGATCAGGGGCAGTCATGAAACCGTCACCGCCCACTCCGGGCAGGCCTGGAAGACCGTTTTCTTCCGGGCCGGGCAGGGCCGCCACTGGTGCCGCTTGATTCGAGAGGATTGGGCGCACCACGAACAGGCCCAGGATCAAGCTGACAATTGCCAATGCAGCAATCTGGATCAGCGACATGGCGTCAAAGTAGAGGTTGTCCATGAAGGATGCTTTTGCCACGGTGCCTTGCGGTTCCACTGCGGGCAGCTCCATCGACTTGAGTGTGATGACGTCGCCGCGGTCCGCGTCAAAGCCGACGGCGGCGGAAATCAGTTCCCGCATAGCGGCCAGTTCGTCTTCGGGACGGGGCTGGAAAACGGTCTCTCCTGCCTCATTGGTGACCGCGGTGCCGTTCACCAGCACAGCTACGGTCAGGCGCTTGATTGCGCCGGGGCCGCGAAGGATTTCCTTCTCGGTTTCCGAGATCTCATAGTTGATTCGCTCCCGGGTGGCGCTGGTGTTAGCCTTTGAACCCTGACCAGAGGCCGCGTCGCCGTCGGGAATATTGGAGGCCACAGTGACCTCACCCGATTGGTTCGTGGAAGAATCGGCACGTTCTTCGACATCAGTGCTGACCGCGACGCGGCTTTTGGGATCGACACGCTTCTCACGGATGGATTCGGTGTCGGTGACGGTCTCGACACTTACCTCAACAACAGCATTGCCCTGGCCGACGCGGGCCTCGACAAGCCGCATCACCCGTTCCCGGAGCGTTTGCGAGCGGTCATCTGTGCCGGCGCCGGCGGCTGCTGTGGCATCCGAGGACCCGATCAATGCGCCATTGGCGTCAATCACGGCTACATTCTCGACTGCCAGGCCAGTAACCGCGGAGGAAACCAGGAAACGGATAGCATTGGCTTGGGCCGGCGTAATCGGCGATCCCATTGGCACGATCGAGACCGATGCAGTTGGTTCCACGGTGCGCTGAAAGGGATTCGAGCCAGTATTGGCGATATGCACCCGTGCTTGGCTCACATGCGGGCTGGCAACAATGGTGCGCGCCAGTTCGCCCTCTTTTGCACGCCAGTAGGCGGCATCAAACATTTGCGAAGTGGTGCCGAAGCCGCTGAGCGAATCGAGTAGTTCGTACCCTTTGCCGCCATTTGCGGGCAGGCCTTCGCTGGCCAGCGTCATCCGCAGTTCGTCGCGCTGGGTGGACGGCACGTATATTGAGCCGCCGCGCACCTCATATTGAGTGCCGCGCTGTTCCAGCGCGCGCACCACATCTCCGGCCGAGCCGCTTTCCAGCCCGGCATAGAGCAGTGTCATTGTTGGCTTGCTTGCTACATGGGACATCGCAATGACGCTGAGAATCATAATCACCGTGGCTCCCACGGCAATCAGACGCTTCCGCATGTCCATTTCTGCCCAGACATTCTTGATCTGCTGCACATTAACCTCCGTCGCACCGGCGTTCTCTCCGGCATGCAACCGTTTTGACGGATCGGCCTTAACATTCGGTTAGTCCCTGACAGGTTATGAAGAGGAGCACGACGTTTTAGGGATAGCCATGACAGACGCTGCAGTAGATACAGAAGCAGAAGCCCCGGCCAAGAAAAGCAAACTGCCCCTGATCATTGGGGTGGTGCTGGCACTGGCCGGCGGCGGCGGCGGATTCTTTGCCGTTCAGTCAGGCCTTCTTCCCTTTGGTCAGAAAGCTGCGCCAGAACCGGCGCCAGCGGCCGAAGCGGCGCCAGAAGGCGTGGACAATGGTGAGACGGCGGAGGATATCGCCAATCTTGCCTTTATCGAAATGGACCCGATTGTGATTACCCTGCGCAAAGCCAGCGGTATCAAGCATTTGCGGTTCCGCGCGCAACTTGAGGTCGATCTTGCCCATCAGGCAGAGGTCGAAAAAATCCTCCCGCGGGTTATCGATGTCCTGAACAGCTACCTGAGAGCACTGGAGCTTGAGGATCTGACCGATCCGATGGCTCTGCCGAAACTGAGAGCGCAGATGCTGCGGCGGATCAATATTGCAACCGGCCAGGGCCGGGTGCGGGATCTGCTGATCATGGATTTCGTACTGAACTAGGAGGACAGGATGGACATTATTGCTGATATCCTGCTTGCGGCCGGAGCGCTGGGCGCCGGATTCTATTGCCTGGTGCTGTCGCGCCGGCTGAAACGCTTCAATGACCTTGAAAAGGGCGTGGGCGGTGCGGTTGCCGTTCTGTCTGCTCAAGTAGATGATCTCAACAAGTCGCTGCAGGCGGCGCAGCAGGTGTCAGATGGCTCCAGCAAGGCGTTGCAGCAGCTTACCGGCCGTGCCGAATCGGTGGCACAGCGGCTGGAGCTGATGATGGCGTCCATGCATGACATGCCGGAGGCCGGGGCCGCAGCGCCTGCAGATCCGGAAGATGAATCAATGGCCGCAGCTTACGAGGCCGACGCGCAGCCCGGCTCAGCGGAGCAGGACGAAACCAAACCGTCCGGCCTGATGTTCGTCCGCCACAACCGCAGCCAGAATCGGGTGGCGTGATGGCAAAAGCGGCAAAGAAAAACCGGAGGTTCAGGCGCGGCGGCACCTTGATGATGCTTGCGGTGCTGCTGATGGGTTCTGCGGCGGTGCGCCTTGGCCTGGAGGCAGGCCCGGCGATCGCGCGCGAGGTGGCGAGTTTGCAGAAACCTGGCAGCGAACAGGCGGATCACAAGGGGGAGCCGCAGCGCGAATCGATGCCGACGTCGGCGGAGCTTCAGACAATGCTGGCTGCCTTCCAGGAAAGAGAACAGGCGCTGGCTGCCCGCGAAGCGGAGATTCAGGACCGGATGAAGGCACTGGAAATCGCTGACCAGGCAATCGACAAGAAACTGGCAGCGCTGGAGCAGGCCGAGGAAAACCTGAAGGCAACTCTTGCGTTGGCCGATGGCGCCACCGAAGCAGATGTGACGCGCCTTACGACGGTTTACGAGCAGATGAAGCCCAAGGAGGCCTCAGCTTTGTTTGAAGAGATGGATCCTGCGTTTGCAGCCGGTTTCCTGGCCCGGATGCAGCCCGAGGCGGCAGCGGGCATCATGGCAGGCCTAAGTCCTGAGGCGGCGTATACCATCAGCGTTGTTTTGGCCGGGCGCAACGGCTCCGTGCCCAAGGAATAGTTGGGGCGCGGCGGCTTAGTCTTTCCTTAGGACGACTCGCCTAATCTTATTAAAACCAATAGAAACTGGAGTGGACCTATGATCGGGATTGTAGGCATTGTGGTGATCTTTGCCATGGTGTTCGGCGGCTACCTTCTGGCCGGCGGCAAACTGGCGATCATTATCAAGGCACTGCCATTTGAAATGATGATGATTGGCGGGGCTGCTGTTGGCACCTTCCTGATCAGTAACGACATGGGCGGCATCAAGCACACGCTCAAGGATGTCGGCAAGGTGTTCAAGGGCCCCAAGTGGAAGCCGGATGACTACCGTGACTTGCTGTGTCTGCTTTTTGCACTGATCCGGATTGCGCGCGCGAACCCGGTTGAAGTTGAACAGCACATCGAGGATCCGGAAAATTCCTCTGTTTTCAACAAATATCCCAAGATCCTGGGAGACAAAGAAGCAGTGAACCTGATCTGCGACACCATGCGTTCGGCGTCGATGAACTATGACGATCCGCATCAGGTGGAAGAGGTGCTTGAAAAGCGGATTGAGGCGAATCATCACCATGCCATGCACGGCAGCCATGCATTGCAGACCCTGGCTGATGGTCTTCCCGCGCTTGGGATCGTTGCCGCGGTTCTCGGTGTGATCAAGACCATGGGATCAATCGACCAGCCGCCAGAGGTTCTTGGCAAGATGATCGGCGGCGCTCTTGTGGGGACCTTCCTAGGTATCTTCCTAGCTTACTGTCTGGCGGCGCCCTTTGCCGGCAAGGTGAAGACTGTGGTCGAAGAAGACGCGCATTTCTACCAGCTGATCCGTGAGGTGCTGGTTGCGAATCTGCACAACCACGCGGCCGCGATCTGCATCGAGGTCGGCCGCCAGAATACGCCCTCTCACTTCCGTCCCGGTTTCTCGGAGCTTGAAGAAGCCCTTAAATCGGTGAAACAGGACGCAGCATGATCTGGCGAGCATTTGCCACCGCGGCCGTTGTTTTGGCGGCAGGCGCAGTCCAAGCGCAGACGATTGTGACCCGCTCTGGGGAACATGGCAGCTTTACCCGGCTGGTGATGCGCCTGCCAGATGGAGCGGACTGGTCTCTGACACAAAGCGGCTTGACGGCGACTGTGAATATTGATGCCCCTGAAGCGGTTTTTGACACGTCGCGGGTTTTCAATCTGATTCCGCGCACCCGTCTTAAAGCAGTGGCGCAAAACGGCCCGGGCCAGCCGCTGAGGCTTGAACTGGGATGTGATTGCACGGTGACATCCTATGTTCAGGAGAACGGCTATCTGGTGGTTGATGTCCGGGATGGCGGGTTGCCCCCGCGGCCGGAGCGGAACACGGCGGCAACCGGCATTCTTCCGCTGACCCTGCCTTCTCAGAATGGCTACAGGTTCAGTTTTTCCGAATCGGCGGCTGCAGATGCGCGGATGGCGCTTGAGTTGGCTGCCGCTGCAGCCGGGCAAGCTGATCCGGCTCAAGCCATAAGGCCTCAGGACGCGCTCGAAATGCCGGATCCCGCTGTGCCCGGCGACGCGGCAGATCAGCCGGAGGAAGTTGTTCACGTTGAGCTGCCGCTTGATGGCAGTGCGCCTGGGGATGAGCCAGAATCACTTGGGCAAGAAGCAGGCACGCGGCTGCCGGAAGCCGGCCTGTTGCTCAACATGGAAGAAACTGAACGGGCGGCTGTTGTTAAGGATTCAGAGCAGCGGCTGCTTCAGCAAATCGGCCGGGCTGCAAACCAAGGTCTTCTTAGCGCCGCTGCAGATGGGCTTGCAGGTGCTGAAAACAGTGCTCTGGATCCTCTCGGCCGGTCTGACAGGCCTTTGAATCCTCTGGACCACATTTCTGTTACCTCGGCTATCGACCGTGAAACCGGGTTGATGGCGACGCTGGCAGACGGGAACAAAGAAGCCGCGCATTGCATTCAGGACAAGCAAGTAGCGATCCATGCCTGGGGGGATGACAGCCCCTTTGCCGACCAGCTGGCACCAGTGCGAAGCGCCTTGGTCCGGGAATTTGACGATGTAAATCCAACAAGTGTTTTGTCTCTTGCGCGGACCTATCTCTTTTTCGGGTTTGGAGCTGAAGCCCGGTCGATCCTGACCATGCTTCCTCCCGATGAGCATAACGACCCCGCCTTTGCCCAGCTGGAGGCAATGGCGCTGCTTTTGGACGGGACGGTTCTGCCGGTAAATCATGCCTTCTCGGGGCAGCAAAGCTGCGAAGGTTACAGTACTTTGTGGGGCGCTTTGGCAGACGGAGTGGTCAAAAAAAGCGCTAACACGGATGCAATTCAGCAGGCATTTTCCAAGCTGCCGACCCACTTGCGGGTGCATCTGGGGCCGCGCGTTAGTAAGATGTTTGCTGAGGCAGGTGACAACCATATCGCCGAAGCGATTCTGAGAGCCGTCGACCGCACGGGGGTTGAAGACGTCCCGGAGATCAATCTGGCCGAGGCGGCAATTGCCGAACTGGAAGGTGACACAGAAAAAGTTGCCGAGGAGCTCACCAGCGAAGTTGCTGAGCGGACTGGAAATGCCCCTGCCGCGCTGATTGATCTGCTTGCGCTGAGTGTGAAAGAACGCAAAGCGCTTTCACCGGACGTTCCTGATCTGATCGCGTCGTATGAGCTGGAAAACAGGGATACAGAGCTTGGGCCGGACTTGCGCCGGGCCCAAGTTGCCGCGCTCGCGCTCATGGGGCAATTCCACGAGGCATTCCAGGAACTCGACAGATTGACAAAACGCGACGGGCCCAACGCGCGCAGTACCGCGTTGGAGCCGCTGATGCTGCTTCTTTCGGAGCGTGCAGATGATGTGACCTTTCTGCAGTATGCACTGGTTTTTTCAGCGCAAGCCAGCGCTGCGGAGGCGGCGCCGGTGGCCAAGGAGGTTGCCCGCCGGCTGCTGGACCTCGGATTTGCTGAACAAGCTCAAAGCCTGCTGGCCAAGCTTGCGCTGGAGCCGGAGAATGAGATCCGCCGCTTGATGATGGCAGAAGCCGCGCTGGTTCTGGACAAGCCTCACAGGGCGCTGGTTGAGCTGATGGGGCTCGAGGGCTCTGAAGCAAACCGGATGCGGGCCGAAGCTTTGTGGCGTAATGGCGAGTATGCCCGCGCAGGCGAATACCTTCTTGCAGAAGACGAAACAAACGCCGCGGCGCGCGGGTTCTGGCACTCCGAGGACCTGGACGCGATTGAAGCGATTGGCACGAATGGGGATGCACAATTCGGTGCGGTTGCCTCTGTTACAACGCAAATCGGTGAAACAGCGCAAGATCCGGAGGGTTTGACACCCTTGGCTCACGCACGCGCGCTGGTCGAAAGCAGCCAGGGCACACGCGGCGGTATTTCGGATTTGCTGGGTAGAGTGGGAACTAATTTGGAAGCTTCCGCAGAGAATTAATAAACACCACAGCCTATGTGAATAAATGCCGCCCTGCTGAGCAGGGCGGCATTTGCGTGACGCTGATAACACTTTGTCAACCGGCCGCCGGTAACGTGACTAACGGGTGAATCCTGATTTGGAACGGGCAGAATGCCGGAAAATTTTTCAATGCGTTGCCTGTACAGGCATGGCCACTGCGTGAGAAACGCAGAACTCAGTGCTGAGACGGGATCAGCACTTCAGCAGATTAGTGCAGTGATCCAGCTCCTGGCTGTGCCGGGTTTGGGCCGTGGGAGGCTCCCAGAGCCGATTCCGGCAATGACCTTTGCCTGCAACTCTTTCCTCAAAACAGAAATGCGGGGCCGGAACTGTGCCTAAGCTGACAACGGAACAACTCTTCAGTCCGACCGTTCTCCTTGCGCTTGCCTTGATGGCGATCATTGTCATGATGATTCTGCCGATGCCGGCCTGGGTTTTGGATGTCGGTCTGGCGGCCTCATTCGCATTGGCGATCCTGATTTTTACCATAACGCTGTTTATTGAGCGGCCGCTGGATTTTTCGTCCTTTCCGACGGTTCTCCTGGCCTCCCTCATGCTGCGTCTTTCGCTGAACGTGTCCTCAACCAAACTGATTATCGGCCAAGGCCATTCCGGGACGGATGCGGCAGGAAATGTGATCGAAGGGTTTGCCCAGTTTGTTATGGGCGGGAGTGTTTTCCTGGGTCTTGTGGTGTTTGGCGTCCTGCTGATCGTCAATTTTATGGTCATAACCAAAGGCGCTGCCCGGATGGCTGAAGTCGGCGCACGTTTTGCGCTTGACGGTATGCCTGGCAAACAGCTGGCGATCGACGCGGATATGTCAGCAGGGGCCATTGATCACCAGACGGCAAAGGAACGCCGTGAACGCGAACAGCAGGAAACCACATTCTTCGGTTCGCTGGACGGTGCGTCTAAATTCGTCAAAGGCGATGCGATTGCAGGTCTTTTGATCACGCTGCTGAACCTGGTGATGGGCCTGATCATGGGGGTTCTGGTTCATGGCATGCCGGTTGGCAGCGCGTTTGAAACTTATGCCATCCTGACAGTCGGTGATGGTCTTGTTTCCCAAATTCCGTCCGTCATTATCTCCATAGCCGCTGCTCTGCTTTTGGCCCGCGGTGGTGCCACGGGTGCAACAGATACGGCTCTGTTTGACCAATTTGGGCGCCATCCCGCTGCCCTGACCACAGTGGCTGTGCTGATGGTGCTTTTTGCGTTGGTGCCGGGCCTGCCTTTCCTGCCCTTTGTGATTGGAGGCGGGGTGCTGGGTTACGCGGCATTCCGGATGTCCAAGAAAAAGATGGATGATGAAGAGGCTGAGATCGAGGAGAAGATCGAAGAGGCGAAGGACCCTTCGGCCTCACGGCCGCTTGGCGATATTCTCGACTTGGACGATCTGCACTTGGAGTTCGCACCGGATCTGGTCAGCATGGTGCTGGATGCCGGAACCGGCCTGGACGCGCGGATTGCGAATATGCGGTCGCATATCGCCACGACCTTTGGTTTGATCCTGCCGGAAATCCGTCTGACCGACCAGCATGAACTGGAGCGCGGCACCTATGTGATCAAGGTCCAGGGTGTTGAACAGGTACGCGGCACTCTGCACCCTGATATGGTACTGGCGCTTATGCCGGAAAATCATGACGCGCTGCCACCGGGCACAGATGTAACGGAACCGGTTTATGGTGCGCCTGCCCGCTGGATATCCGCCAAGTCGCAAGAACAGGCTGCCTTGTCAGGGGCCACCGTGGTTTCACCGCCGGAAATCCTGGCAACCCATCTGCTGGAGATCATCAAACAGAACTTTGCCCGCCTGCTGACTTTGAAATCGCTGCGCCGCCTGCTGGATGAGATGACGCAATTGTCCGATGGTTTCCGGGCTGAGGCAAACCGCAAGCTGCTGGATGCGCTGGTGCCTGAAAAGGTTCCAATGGATACCTTGCACGCGGTTCTTCGCCTCTTGCTGGAGGAACGGGTGTCAATCCGCAACATGCCGCTGATACTTGAATCCATCGCTGAGGCACGGCTTCACACCAATCAGCCGGAGCTGATCTGCGAACATGTGCGCCAGCGCTTAGGGTTCCAGCTGGTGGCAGAGATGAAACGCGATGACGGTACGATTCCGCTGATCCAGCTGGCGCCGGAATGGGAAGACAAGTTTTCGACCTACCAGGTTGATGCTCAGGGTGCGGGGCTGGATATCGCCCTGCCGCCGGATTTGTTCAACCGGCTTGCTGACGGGCTGACAGAGAAGCTGTCCGCTATTACGGACCAGGGTGTTTTTGCGGCTGTTGTGACCTCTACCCGCCGGCGGCGCTACCTGAAGACTATTCTGAAGTCCCGCGGCGTCACCAATCCGGTCCTGTCGTTTGAGGAAATTGGCCTGGAGGCACGGCCGGCGCTGGTTGGAATGGTGCAGGCATGAACCTGAATTTTCTGCCGCCTGAGCTGGTTTTGCTGTTGGGGGCAGGGTTTTGGCACGCGGCGATCGTGTTCCTAAGAGTGGCCGCCATGGTGTCTGTTTTGCCAGCTGTCGGAGAACTATATGTCCCGGCTAGGGTGAAGCTTGCGGTCGCGGCGGCTTTCACTCTGGTGGTAGCGCCAGCTCTGCCTGCCTTTCCTGAGCCGGACAGCGTTCTGCAGTACGCCCGCTTTGCCGTAACTGAGGCAATCATTGGCCTTGCCTTGGGTATCGGGATCAGGATCTTTGTGCTGGCCTTGCAAACTGCAGGCACAATCGCGGCACAGAGCACTTCTCTATCGCAGATTTTAGGCGGGATCGGTGCAGAGCCGATGCCGGCGCTTGGCGCTGTCCTAATGATTTCAGGTGTGACGCTGGCGGTCATGATGGGTCTGCACATCCGTGTGGCGGAACTGCTGATCAGTTCTTATCAGATGTTTCCTGCGGGCCAGTTTCCTGCGGCGCCGGCTTTGACCGAATGGGGCGTGTACCGGGTATCGCAAAGTTTTTCCCTGGCATTCACTCTAGCAGCGCCCTTTGTCGTGACCGCGGTGATTTATAATCTGGCGCTTGGGGTGATCAACCGTGCAATGCCTCAGCTGATGGTGGCTATGGTCGGTGCTCCGGTTATCACCTTCTTTGGGCTGTTTATACTGATGGTCGGCAGCCCAATGATCCTGAATGTCTGGGTGCGCGCCCTAATGAGCTTCATTGCCGATCCGGGGGGCGGAATGCCATGAGCGGCCAGGACGACGACGCAGACAAGTCATTTGAGCCAACAGAACAGAAGCTTCGTAAAGCCCGTGAAAAAGGTGAAGTTGCCAAGTCAACGGATCTGTCGGTAGCAGCAGCCTACCTTGGTCTGCTGGTCGCCTTTTATGCCGCTGGCAGCAGCAGTGTTGAGGGGATCGGGACCGCGCTGATGTCATTCCTGGATCAGCCGGACCGGCTGGCTCCCCTGTTTTTCGAGGGGCCGTCAGCGGCGCCTGTCGGCGGGTTTATCGGCAGTGCATTCCGCCCTGTGCTGCCTTGGTTTCTGGTACCCTTTGCACTTGTGCTGCTGTCCATCGTCGGTCAGCGGGCCTTGGTCTTTGCTCCCAGCAAACTGGAGCCTAAGCTGTCGCGCATTTCTCCGGTCCAAGGGGCCAAGAACAAGTTCGGACGGGCAGGGCTGTTTGAGTTCCTCAAGAGCTTTGTGAAGCTTTTGCTCTACTCGGTGTGTCTGAGCGTTTACCTGAACTACCGGCTGCCGGAAATGATTGCGTCCTCCGGGACTGGCCCGCAGACTGTCGTCATGATGCTGGCCCAGCTGGCAATGGAATTCCTGTTTCTGGCGCTGATCATTGCCCTGGCCATCGGTGTTGTGGATGCAGCTTTTCAGCATGCCGAACACCACCGCAAAAACATGATGTCGCGCAAGGAAATCCAGGATGAGATGAAAGAGGCCGAAGGCGACCCCCATATGAAGGGCCAGCGCCGTCAGCGCGGCCAGCAGATTGCCATGGGGCAGATGCTTGCCGATGTGCCCAAGGCCGACGTTATAATCGTCAACCCGACACACTACGCAGTTGCGCTGGAATGGAGCCGTGAACCCGGTACGGCTCCGGTTTGTGTGGCCAAAGGGGTTGATGAGATCGCGGCTGCTATCCGGCGTGTGGCCAATGAAAACGGGGTTCCGATTCACAGCGATCCGCCAACAGCGCGCGCCCTGCATGCAGCGGTGGAAATTGGAGATGAAATTCTGGAAGAGCATTACGCTCCGGTAGCGGCGGCCATCCGGTTTGCCGAGGAAATGCGCCAGCGTGCCAAAGGAAGAATCACATGAAGCAGAAAATGCTGGACCAAATGGCGGCGGTAACAGCTGCCCAATACATGCAGGAACATGCCAAGATACAGCCAGCGCTGGCGCGGGAAGCGCAGCTGCGCGGACAATTGGCCAAGCTGAACGTTCAGGTTCAAGCCGCGCGGGAGCAGGCCAATGGCGACCATACGATGAAAGCGTTGGGTGCGGATCTCCTTTGGCAGGGCTGGCACACGCGCACTCGCCGTGAGCTCAACCAGGAGCTTGCCAAGGCGACGGCCCAGAAACTGCGTATGATGGATCAGCTGCGCAAGGCCTTCGGGCGCAAGCACGCGGTTGAAACCATGGCCGAAGCTGAACGCAAGCGGCACAAGGCTGAACAGGCAAAGGCGATGATGAACAGGCTTCTGGAAGGCTGAAGCCCGCAAGCAACTTTGAACAAGCAAAGGCCGGCCCTTTTGGACCGGCCTTTGCTGTATTGCCGGAATGGCAGCGGGCAGTTCAGACGTCTTGCCGTGAAATCTCCATGATCAGGACGTCATAAACACCTTTGCCAACATATTTTTGCGCGGCCTCGCGCAGAGCAGTGCGTAGCGGATCCAGAACGTCCGAGCGGGTAAACGCGCCCCGGAATCCGCCCATATTGGCATGGTCAAACAATACCTGCAGAAAGACATCGCGCAGCTTGGGCTCCAGCATATGCACTTTTTCTGTTGTGCCTTTCTTGGCTTCAAGGCTGAGGGAAACCACAACCAAAGAGGTCAGCTCGTCGCGCTCAACGACCGGAACCACAAACTGGTTTGCGATCTTGATGTATTCCCGCTGGTTTTCTTCACTTTCTTCCGCGGCTTCTTCGGCCGGTTCTTCAGCGGGTTTGGCCGCGTCTTCTTGCGCAGCAGGTTCTTCTTCGGGCGGGGGCGCCAGCATGATGCCGGCGCCAATACCGCCGCCTGTGCCGATGATCAGCAGGATTACAGGAAGGAGTTTAGACAGCATGGCAATCCTCAGAACGGCAGGACGACATCCAGCAGCTGCTGGCCGTAGCGCGGCTGCTGAACGTCCGTGATCTGGCCTCGGCCGCCATAGGAAACCCGGGCCTGAGCGATCTTGTCATAGGTGATTTCATTCTGCCGGCTGATGTCCTCGGGCCGGACGTATCCGGTCACCAGAAGCTCACGCAGTTCGAAATTCACCCGTAGTTCCTGGGTGCCGCTGATCGCCAGCACCCCGTTGGGCAGGACATCGACAACCGTTGCCGCAATGCGCAGCTCCAGCTTTTCGCTCCGCTTGACCGAGCCCTTGCCGCCGGATGCGCTGGAGCTGCCGAGCTCGACAGCATCTGCCGACGTGGCCCCTTCGGGCAGCTTCCGGTCCAGGCGTTGCGGCAGGCCCAGCAGATGCGGCATGTTCAAGCTTTCCGATCCGGAGCGCGACCGCTGGGTATCGTTGGAAATTTCCGCTTCCTCGTCAATTTCGATCACCACGGTCATGATGTCGCCGCGCTTCATGGCACGACGGTCGCCCAGCAGAGATTGCTGCGACCCGCTCCATAGCGAAGAGCCGTCGACCGTGCGCCGTGTCTGGGTTTGGGATGGCAGCCCTTGGTACAGCATCGCGACATGCTCAGGCGTTTCATTGGCAGGGGTGAAGGAAGGCGGTTTGCCTAAATGATCCATACGGCCGCAAGCGCCGAGCATGGCCAGGCCGAACAGCAGCGGTTTGACGGGAGAGTATTTCGTTTTCATCAGTTTACCTCAACGGAGCCGTCTTCCGCGATCCGGCCGGTGACCGTGGTGCGGGAAGAGAGATTCATTACGCGGATTGCTTCGCCGGCTGCCCCGCGGCCAAGCGAGCGGCCTTCGGCAGCGATGGTCAGCCCGCCCTGGCGGAAAATAATCGTGACTAGGTCATTGCGTTCTATGATGGCTGGCGGGCCGATATCGCCTGCCCTCAGCGGCCGTCCGGCATAAAGGGCGACGCGCGCCTCCTGGCCGATCACTTCTGACGGATCCGTCAGCGCGCCGAGGATTTCGCCTTTCTTGAAGGCAAGGTCTTCTGCGTTGACGATCTGCTTTGCGCGTATGGTACGCAACGGGGTCAGATATTCCGCCCAGGAAGGCGGGGCGGAAAGTGCAAGGGCAGCAAGGCAGGCGAGGACAAGTTTCATCAGCGCACCTGTGTCGTCGCACCCATCATCTGGTCGACGGCCGATATGACCTTGGCGTTCATTTCATAGCCGCGCTGCGCTTCGATCAGTTCAGTCACTTCGCGGACCGCATCGACCGAGCTAGCCTCCAGATAGCCTTGGCGCAGGGTACCAAGCCCGTCCTCACCGGCTGTTGATACAGTTGCTGCACCCGAAGCCTCAGTTTCCGTGAACAGGTTGCTGCCGATCGCTTCCAGCCCTTTCGGGTTGGTAAAGCCGGCCAGAGTAAACTGCCCAAGCAGCTGACCTGCCGATGTCTCGTCGAAATACCCGTAAACCTCGCCTTCGGCATTGATCGAAATGCTGACGGCGTCGTCAGGAACGGTGATTTCCGGTGAGACTGGGAACCCGTCCGAGGTCACAATCAAGCCCTCAGCGGACCGTTTCAGCGCACCGTCACGGGTATAGGCAGATTGGCCGGATGGCAGTGTCACCTCTAGATAGCCTTTGCCGTCAATTGCAAGATCCAGGTCGTTATTGGTCTGTTGCAGGGCCCCCTGCGACAGATGCACCGAGACCGCTGCCGGCCGGACGCCAAGACCCACTTGCACGCCGGTGGGCAAAACGGTGCCATCGGACGCGTTCACCGTGCCCGCACGGGAGATCTGCTGGTAATGCAGGTCTGCAAATTCGGCCCGCCGCGCGTTGTAGGCGGTGGTGTTCATATTGGCGAGGTTGTTGGAGATGGTCTCCACACGCAATTGCTGGGCGCTCATGCCGGTCGCCGCGATCTTCAAGGCACGCATCTGGATTCTCCTAGGTCTTGATCAGGTTTTTGATGGCATTGCGGATCCGCTCGTCTTCCGACTGCAGAAAGCTCTGGCCCATTTCATAGGCGCGCTGGACTTCGATCATCCGGGTGACCTCGGAAACCGCATTCACGTTGGAGCCTTCGAGGAACCCTTGCAGCACCTTCGATTCAAAGCTGTCCTCAATGTCGCCTTCGACCCGGAACATGACGCCGTCCTCTCGCACGAGAGTGTGCTGTTCCACGGGTTTAAACAAACCCAGCTGACCCAGTAGGCGCCCGTTCGCACTGAGAGAGCCGTCAGAGCCGACTTCGATCTTGCCTGCATCAGGCGGCACAAAGACAGGTGCGCGGCCAGCATCCAGAACCCGGTACCCGTCCATGGTGACAAGATCCCCGTCGGCATTCGGAGAGAAGGCCCCGGAGCGGGTCAGCCGCTCACCCTGCGGCGTTTCCACCATAAAGAATGCGTCGCCTTCTATAGCGAAGTCGAAGGTGCCGCCGGTCTTGGTAAGCTGGCCCTGTTCCATAGAGGTATTGAAGATATTCGCACGCGACATCGACAGCGATTGCTGGCCGGGTGAGGATTGCACGAATTCCGAGAAAATCAGACCTTCCTGACGGTAGCCTGTCGTGGCTGAGTTTGCGATATTGTTGGCAATGACGCGCATTTCCCGCATCAGGCCGGATTGCCGCGACAGCGTGGCGTATCCTGCGTTTTCCATTACGAACCTCCGGCAATCATCGGAACGACATGGCCATTGAAAAAGGCCACCAGCGTTTGTGTCATGAAGCCCATAGTCATCCAGAACACGACCATGATCGCGGCCAACTTTGGCACGAAGGTCAGGGTCATTTCCTGTACCGATGTCAGTGCTTGAAACAGGCCGATGGCCAGGCCGACGACCAGGGCAACAACCAGAATCGGCGTCGACATGGTAACAGCCGCCCATAGGGCCTGGCGCAACGTGTCATAGAAGAGGCTTTCGCTCATCATGGCTTACACCGGCATCCTCAGGATTTCCTGGTATGCCTCTACGACCTTGTTTCGCACAGTCACCGCGGTTTCGACGGCCAATTCGGTTTGCGCCAGCGCTTGCACAAGGGCATGAGGGTCTGCGTCAGACGTCATGGCCTGTACCGAAATTTGCTCGCTCTTTTGCAGGGTCGCTGCAAAATTTTCAAAGCTTTCCTTCAGGCGGGGGCCGGCCCCTGTTGCGGCATGTTCCGGATCTGCTTTGGTCGCGGGGCGGGCGGCGGCATAGCCGCTGGCGGCGGAAAGGCTGCGAATATCCATTCTGGATCTCCAAATATTTTTGTTAACGTCTCAAAAGGTCCATCAGCGAGGCTGACATGGAGCGGGTTTGCTCGAACATTTTCAGGTTTGCCTCGTAGCTGCGCTGAGCTTCGCGGGCATCGGCGATCTCGATCATCAGATCGACGTTGGACCCTTCATAATGTCCGCTGTCGTCTGCCAGCGGATGAGACGGGTCGTAGATCTCTTCCAAGTCGCGCCGGTCCAAAGTGACCCGGCCTGTACGGACATGCTCCACGTCTGTTTGCAGCTCACGCACGGCTTCAAACGGAATGGTTTTGCGCCGGTAGCCAGGGGTGTCGGCGTTGGAAATGTTCTCGGACACATGGCGCAGACGCGCTGCCTGGGCTTTGAGGCCGCTGGCGGTGACGGAAAGTGCGCGCGAAAATTCACTCATCGCTCAGCTCCTCAGTTCTTGCCGAGGCTGGCGCGCAGCACGTTCATGGAAGACTTGTAGATGCTCATGGCCCGCTTGTGCTGGCGGGCGGTCTCAACGCCCTTCAGCAATTCGGTTTCCACCGTCACCGTGTTGTCGTTGGGGTCGCCGCCCGCGTCATTGGAAAGGACGGCCCAATCCATGCTATCGCTGGAGGTGCCATTCAAATGGCTGCCACGGGTGGCGATCATGCTGCTCGGGCGTGCGCCGGCGGCAAAGACCTCTTTGAAAGGCTTGATATCCTTGGCGTGGTAACCTGGCGTATCGGCGTTGGCGATATTCTGCGATACCAACGCCTGGCGCTTGCCGGCGTGGGCGGCCATGGAATAGGCAATTTTGAATACGTTCAGTTCTGTGAACACCAGGGCTTCTCCCTTGATCGATTTCAATCAAGGCTTAACCCCGATTCCTTTAGAAATTGTTTTCAGGACATCAATGGAGGCCGCTTCGATGAAAGCAGAGCTGCACGCACTGACCCGTCAAATCGCCGGAACCAGGCTGACGACCCAGATGGGCAGGGTTACCGGAATCGCGGGTGGAGAGATCGAAGTCGGCGGGCTGGCCTCTGCTGCCCGGATCGGGGACCGGCTGGTTCTGCGCCGTGGCCCACGAGATGAGCTTCATGGTGAAGTTTTGAAGATTAGTGGTAGCAATATCAGCATGTTACCAGATAGGGCGCCTGATGGAGCGGCAATCGGCGATCCGGTTCTCCTGCACCCGTCACCTGAGTTCGCTCCAGGAGACCATTGGATTGGGCGGGTTATTGATCCTTTTGGCGAACCTCTGGACGGACGCCCGATGCTGCCTGGCCCGGAGCCGCGTGATTTGATGGCTGCACCGCCCAAAGCCGCGGCCCGTCGGGCGATGGGGGAACGGCTGGCCACCGGGCAGGCCGTGCTAAACACGATTCTTCCGATTGTTCAGGGGCAAAGGGTGGGCCTTTTTGCAGGTTCCGGGGTCGGGAAGTCTTCGTTGCTGGCGAAATTGGCTCAGAGCATGGAGGCTGATGTTGTTGTGATGGCACTGATCGGCGAACGCGGCCGGGAGGTCAGCCATTTTGTCGAGCAGGTGCTGGGGCCTGAGGGCATGCGGCGCGCAGTTGTTGTTGCTGCAACATCCGATCAGTCCGCATTGGTGCGCCGCCGCTGTGCCTGGTCTGCCATGACAGTGGCGGAACATTTCCGGGATCAAGGCAAAAACGTGCTGTTTCTTGCCGACTCGGTTACCCGTTTTGCAGAGGCGCACCGTGAGATTTCTGCGGCGTCCGGAGAAGCTCCGGCACTGCGCGGATACCCGCCTTCGGTCACGCCTTTGATCACTGGCCTTTGCGAAAGGGCCGGTCCGGGCGGCGAAGGGCAGGGTGACATTACTGCTGTCTTCAGTGTCCTGGTAGCGGGTTCCGATATGGATGAGCCGATAGCCGATATCCTGCGTGGGGTTCTGGACGGGCATATTGTTCTGAACCGCGAGATTGCGGAACGCGGGCGTTTCCCGGCAATCGATGTCTCCAGATCCGTGTCGCGCAGCCTGCCGGCCGCAGCGACCGCGGATGAAAATGCAGCAATCCAAGAGGTGCGCAAGTATCTGGGGGCCTACGAGCAATCTGAAGTAATGATTCGAGCGGGTCTTTATGCAGAAGGAAATGATGCCGTGCTGGACCAGGCCGTGAAACTCTGGCCGGAACTGGATGCCTTTTTCGGCCGAGAGGATCCTGAAGGGATTACCAGCAGCTTCAACCGCTTGCTGCTGCTACTGCGCCGCGCCAAGGCCGGCCGCTAATACCGTGGCCGGCGTTTTGATGGATAGTAAAATAGCATGGCTGTGCCAGATGCGGCCAGCGCCGCCACAATGCCAAGGACCTGAATTCACAACGCGGCTGGCAATCCCTTCGGTGGGTTGCATAAGGAGCAAGCTATCGTTGCCGCGATGCGCAAAAAACTGGAATTGGCGCATTGAAAATCACTGACGCCTGCTGCCAGCGGGCGTCGTTATTTCATTTGGCTGAGAGGTCCGGTACTGCAGCCTATTCCTGAGGTTTTCGCGCTGCATGCAGTTCAACCGGCTCTGAAACTACTAAGCTGTCCCCGAATCCCGGCCACCGGCATAAGCTACGATTGCAGATCTTCAGATCTTCGACGAAAAGGAGATCAATAAAGCCGAAACCAAGCAGCACGCACCCGGGTTCAAGGCGAAGGCTGCGCTTTAGGTGCTGAAGGGGGAGGAGACCGGTGCTGTTTCGAATTTTTCAGGACCGTGTCGTCTCGCGCCGCGCCGCGTTTCTTCCAGTCATAGAAGATCCCGCTGCTGATGCCGAAGTACCGGCAGGCCTTGGCGGCATTTCCGATTTCCTCAGCAAAGGAAAATACACGCTTGCTGCGTGCAACGCCCCTCAGAACTGCTTTGATCCCGCTGGTCGCTACTTCGGCTGCCAGACAGATAAAATCGTTCAGCCGAACTCGGGAGCTTCATAAATAAAGATTTGGAGAAGCGGGATTGTCCGCCTTTGCAAACAGCTGTCTTTGAAGGACAGCTGTTTATCGTCTTCATTGCCAAACCGCGAGTTTTGATCTGTCTGCAGTCTGGTGGCATCAACCCGCAATCCCATCAGCCGCCGGGGATTGCAGGATGGTGTGTTACGAGGGTCTGACAGCAAACAAGCGGTCTTCCCGCGGCAACAAGGTGCGTAGCGCCTTCAAGCAGCGGTAGTGATTGTTGCTGATTAAGGCATCTGTTGCTTCGGCGATGGATGCCCGGCTGTCCGGATCGGTAAAGACCTGGCTCAATTCCTCAATCCGGCGCAGCATCGGCAGACGCTCCTCTTCAGGGTCTGCATCACCGGACAGGATCAATTGCGCTGCGTAGCAGACCCTGCGCACAGGTGTGTTTGCCTCTTCCGGGTGGATTGCATCGCGCAGGCGCAAAATGTTTGCGTCAGGGGTGACAATGGACAGGCGGCTGCGGCGGTCGCCGTTTTCAATCACCGCGCCATTCACAAGGACACGCTCCTTGGGGGCAAGTTTCAGGACAAGTCCGCTCATATTCAGGTAGCTCCGCTGCGGAGGCCACGCATGATGGCCGTATTGATTTCCACCAGGGGCCGGATATCGGCCTCGCGCTGAAGCACTTTGGTGGTGTGCTGTCTCGTGAATTCTGCCAACTCAAAAAGGCTCTGCTTCAGCTCATCTGGCAAGGGGTTGCCTTTGGAAGCGAGATCAGCGGTAAAAATGGACCAGAGCTTGCGGTTGTCGTTCAAAGCTGCTGCAAGATCAGCAAACCCATCGCGGCCTTTCTGCGCCGCCGTAATCAGGCGGCGTGTTACGCGCGCGATAACTTCGTATTCAAAATTCTTTGCTGTCCGGGTCGGGGCCTTTGCCGCCGAATAGGCACTCTTCGCCTTCAGAAGGGCATTCACGTGTTTTCCTAACGTATTGTTCTTCAGGTTCTCTGAGAGGGGAAGACCGGGGCGCCATCAGCGCCCCGGTAAGGGCTGTTAACGGAACAGCTGCTGCAGCGTGGACGGCGATTGGTTCGCAATGGTCAGCGACTGCACCGCCAGCTGCTGCTGGGTCTGCAGCGCCTTCAGGCGGGCAGATGCCTCTTCCATGTTGGTGTCGGTCATGGTGCTGACGCCGGACTTCAGGGAGTCAGTCAGTTTCGACACGAATTCCTGCTGGTCGCTCAGGCGGTTGCTTGCTGCACCAAAGGCTGCCGCATGGTCGATTGCACTGGACAGAGCATTTTCGATATCAGTCAGAACGGCATCCGCATTGGTCGAATCCAGCGGAACATTGTTTGCCAGAACTTGGGAAATGTCCGCGTCCGCGTCAACATGGGCGATGCTGATGATATCGCCGGTGCCGGCAGTGGAGTCCAAGCCGCCGAGAACATCAAAGTTGGTCGCGCCGGAGGTGTCCAGCAGGTTGGCACCATTGAACGATGCCGACTTGATGATAGAGGCGATAGTTGCGGTCTTTTCAGTCAGGTCATCATTGATCTTGTCGTGGTCGACGTTCTGCGAAACACCGGCAACCACCAGTTCACGCATGTCTTTCAGCGTTTCCACGATCTGTTCCATGCCCGAGGAAGCAACAGCGACGGTGGCTTCACCAAAGTCCAGAGAATCTTGGACGGACTCGTAAGCCCCGATGTCCGATTCCATCGACTTGGAGATGGCCCAGACAGCGGAGTTGTCTTTCGCCATGCCGACCTCTTTACCGGTCGAGATCTGGTTCTGGGTTTCTTCCAGGCTGTTGTTCACAGACTTCAGGGTCTGCAGAGCAACCATTGCGCCGTTGTTGGTCAGAATGCTGGTCATAGCTTTTTCCTTTAGCTGCGGGGCGCTTTGGCCCCATTATTCGTTGCCCCGAAGGGCGCTGTGTGACGTCTTTCTGACTGTGCGTTCCGCCGTCCGGCTTCCGCGCCACCCCTCATGAGGTGCAAGGCGACATTGGCGCATCAGTTGCTAAAGGAGTGCTAATGCCGGGATTTGGTTTTTTAGAATTTTCCCAAAATTGCATTCAGGCCCGCTTCTCCAATTTGCTGCTCAGCCGGGTGCCATAGCGGGTCCTGCGGCCGGCCTGGTCATAGACGTCCAGTCCCTTGCGGATTCGGCGCAATTCGGCCATGCGGGCAGCCACTGCGCGGATGCCGTCCATGGCGCCGCCCAGCAGCTCTTGATTGCGGGATATTTTACTTTGCACTTGGGCAAGCGGCTCGCGCTCCAGTTCGGTCACAGAATTCAGCTTGCCGATGATCTTTTCTTTCTTCGCCAAAAGCGCCTCGAGTTTTGCGAGATCTCCGGCCATCAGGGCTTTGCGCTCGCGGTCGAGAATCTGATCAAGCTCGTCGATCAGCTGCTGGGGTTTGGGGTCACTCACCTTGGGTCTCCTTCAATGCGTGATAAAGTGATTCTGCCAAACCGATGCCGCCAGAGCGGGCGATCTGAGTGGCTTGTTCGCGGATAAGAAAGCTGGAGAACTGCTCCTCTCCGGCACCGCCGCCGAATCCCTCGCGTGATTCGCCGAGGCCGGCGGATTTCAGCATTTGGGCTAAAAAGGAGGCTTCCAGCTCAATCGCGGCTTCGCGCAGCGGATCAGCTGCCACGGGCCGTACGGGCGCTGACGCGCGCGGTAATTGGGCGGGGGTCGTCTGGATTTCTGGCATCTCCGGTTCTCCGGTTGAAAGTCGAGTTTCTTCGATTTTTCCGAGATTGCGCAGGAACCGGTTAAAATTGCCGTAACCGCTTTCGGGTAAGCCTGTCTGTGTCGAGATAGAATATCCGGAAGACGAAAATGAACATGAACTCGGTCATTGGCTTAGATGCCGCCACTGCTGGAAAGGCGCCGTTTGCCCCTTCCGGAAGTCAAGAAAAATCAAGCAAAAACAGTAGTTTTTCAGAATTCATGGGGGGCCGGGAAAGCGGGGTTGAGGCGGGTAATAACGCTTCTTCCAGCCTGCCTGGTGAAGCAGTGGCCGAATCTGAAACAGGTGCGGCCGGCAAAGCGGGTGATTCCAGCACCGAGCAGTCTGCGGTGTCAGCGGGCACTCAAAAAACCGATGTTTCAGAGGGTAGTTTTGAAGTTTCGAAACCTGTGGCTGAGGAGGCCGAGGTCTTTGAACTGGAGACAGATACAGTCCCGGCAGGCAGCGCTTCTGTACCGGAGAGTGCTGTTGCGGTTTCGGAACCGGAGGCTGAGGAAGCTGAAGTCCTTGATCAGGACGCAGACATAGAGCTGTCAGGCAATGCTTCCGTGGAAACGGAAGAGAACGCCTGGCAAGAAGCGGTGCAAACGCCCGGGCATGACAGGCCGCAAACCGAGGCAAAAGCGCAGGGTGGCCTGTCTGAAACTGTAGAGCTGCCCCCGCGCGCTGCAGCGCATGTTGAAGACAATTCGCAAACAAGTCTCCCTGGTCGGAAAACGGCTGGAAATTCAGTTTCTGAGGGTTCGGAAAGGAACGTTTCAGCCGGCGCGGGTTCGCCAGAAACAAGAGAAAATGCAGAACCAAGCCAGCTTGAGAAACCTAAAAGCAATGCACAGCTTGCTGCCGGGCTGGACGCCAGCGGAACAACCGGCCCAAAGACGCGCGGGGAAGCCTCGCAGGGCGAGCGTAGGTCTGAATTTGCTTCGGCAGAATTGGCGAGTACCAAGCACTCTCTTGCGGCAAATGCTGACAAAACCGTCGCGTCTGGCGGCGAAAAAACAGTTCAATCAGAATCGCGCGCAACTCCTGAAGCGGCTTCACAGGCTGCCGGCCGGATGGCTGTGCAACCGGAAACAAGCAGGAAGCAACCAGCAGAGGTGCAGCGTTCAAGCACACCGGAGAAGTTGGCTGGCCTGGGTACTGATCCTGTTCCTGCCGCCTCCTCCGACCGCGGGTCGGGTGTGCAACAGTTGAATCCGTTGCGCGGTGATGTTCCGCCCTCAAGCTCACTGTCTTCACAGGGGCTGACCCAGGCAACCGCGTCTGGAGGCCTGGCTCTAGCGAATAGCACACTGGTACAAGGAAAGACCCCGCCGCCTAACAAGGTTGCTGTCTTGGGCCCCTCAGAGGGGAGGCTTGAAACGCATGAAACCGGATCGGGCGCGCTCGTTTCACGGCAACTTGCTGACAGCGAATTCCGAATGGCCTCGGTACAGGCTGCACCAACGGCCCCTCCGCTGGCCGTCTCCTTGCCGCAGCCTGTTGCAGCGGCAGGTATCACAGCAGCAAAGGTGAATGCAGAACTGTCTTTAGCTGCGGATGAAACGGCGGCAACTGCCTTGAGTTTGTTTTCTGAGGCACCCGGCCTGACACAGCTATTGGCGGAAGCGTCTATTGGGGCTCATGGGACTCACCGCCCTGAAGCGCCACGGATGATCGCAGCGCAGCTGGCTGAAGCCTTCGCGGCCAAAGGCGAGCAGAAAGTCGAAGTGAGCCTGAACCCGCAAGAGCTGGGCCAAGTGAAAATGCGCGTGATCACGAGCGAGACCGGGATCACTATGATTATCCAGACTGAACGGCCGGAGACTGGAGATTTGATGCGCCGCCACATTCATGAATTGGCGGAGGAATTCCGGCGCATGGGCTATGAAGATATTTCGTTTGAATTCAGTGGAGGTGCTGCAGGAGGCGGCGGCTCTGACGAAGGTGCGGGCACCGGGGCCGGAACGTCCCGTGCTCCGGCAGACACAGGCGGGCAGAATACGCAGCCTGCTGAATCCGTAACACAGAATCTCCGGCTGGGAGCCGCCGGTGTGGACATGAGGGTCTGATCATATGACAACAGCAATCAATTCCGCAGGCGCCAGCGCCGGACAAACCCCAACGCTGGCACCATCGTCCCAGCAGACCGCGGGCCTCACCTCAGATTTTGAAACCTTTGTGAAAATGCTGACGGCTCAGGCGCGGTACCAGGACCCCTTGGAACCGATTGATTCAACGGAATATGCTGCGCAATTGGCCCAATTCTCCATGGTCGAGCAGCAAACCAAGAGCAATACGCTGCTGGAAGGCTTGCAGTCGCAGCTGGGCCTGGCCAACATGGCGGCGTTGTCCGGCTGGGTCGGGATGGAAGCCAGGGCGGTCGCGCCAGGCTATTTTGATGGCAGCAACCAGGTCACTATTGCGCCTAATCCAGCTGCTGCCGCTGACGCCGTAACCCTGGTTGTTAAAGACGCAAACGGCACCGAAGTTCAGCGGATCAGCCTTCCTGTTTCAGCTGAACCGTATCAGTGGAACGGCTTGGACGAGGACGGAAACCCGCTGGAAGCGGGCGAATATGCCTTTGTTGTGGAAAGCCGGAAAGGCGACGATCTGCTGCTCGAAGAATATGCTGAGATCTATTTCAAAGTAAACGAAACCCGGATGCAGGGCGGGGAAGTCGGCCTGATTACTGAAGGCGGCTCTGTTGTGCTGGCATCCTCTGTCAGCGCGCTGCGGGATCCTAGCAGCTGATCCTGAGGTTTGCGGGCAGGAAAAACTTGTCTAGAAGCAGGGCGGATGAGATTTGGAGGCCGTCCTGCTGCCACTGCCTGAACAGTTTGAAGCCCGCTTCTTTGCGTATTTAAGCAAAACGGGTTTATATGTGCCCGCTCCCCGGCGCTTGGCGGGGGGGCGTTCAAATCATGTCTGGCGGGCGGGCGGATTGGTGGTCAAACTTTACGCCCAAGATGGTGCAAACCCGCTTTTTGCCAATGATCCGGAGCGCGAGATTGCAGTTCTGACTGCTCTGTCGGGAACCGGGATGGTGCCGTCTCTTGTGCAAACAGGCAAATTTGAGGGCCACTATTGGCTGAGCTATGCTCATGTGAACGGCAATCCCTGGCGGGAAGATACCGGGCATGTGGCGCAGCTTTTAGGCCGGTTGCACGATCTGGCTGCGCCAGCAGGCTTGCCGACCGGGGCAAATGGCAGCGCTGCTTTGGAACAGCAAACGCTGGGGATCCTTGCTGTATGCAAACAGCCGAACGAACTGAAGGCGTTGCGGCCCTTGGGCAGGATTCCTGCCTTGCCGCAGACCGTTCTCATTCATGGCGACCCTGTTCCTGGAAATCTGCTGGCCCATGACGGCACCTTGACGCTGATCGATTGGCAATGCCCGCAAATCGGTGACCCGGCTGAAGATCTGGCGTTGTTCCTGTCTCCGGCTATGCAATTAATGTACCGGGGGGCGCCGTTGTCATGTGCAGAAGAGGATGGTTTCCTGACAGCCTACCCAGACCGGAGGATTGCCGGCCGGACCTTGGCTCTCAGGCCGTGGTTTCACTGGCGCATGGCTGCCTATTGCCTGTGGCGGGCAGAACAGGGCGGGGATTTGGACTGGCAGGCTTATGACCTGGAACGCACGGCGCTTCAGTCCATCAGGCCCAGGAGTGAATAGGCTGGCGGCATCAGAATCCTTCGGGCACGCCCAAAAGGAAACCGCGGCATCTTTTGTACAACCGGCGAATAGGGCAGATCCGGCTGCACCCCGCGCACCAGATCACTAAGCAGGCGCCCGGCATAGGTACCCATGGCGACACCATTGCCGTGGTAGCAGAGGCCGGCATACATGCCCGGATGATTGGGCACCGCTCCGACAAAAGGCACCAGATTGCGTGAAAGGCAAACCATGCCGGACCAGCAATGGGTGGTTTCGACCTGATGCCATTCCGGAAACATCGCCTCGAAATCCTGCCTCAGTTTGCGCCGGATTCCCGCTTCTGCCCGAGGCGAAGACAGCAGCCCGCCTCGCATCCCGAACAGGAATCTGTTGTCCGGCATCAGGCGGAAGTAGTGCAGCAAGTTGCGGGTGTCATAGGCCATTTGATGTGAAAACCAGCCTTGGGCTTGCCGTTCGTCTTCTGCCAGAGGGCGGGTGACCATGACCGTGGATTGTGTCGGGATGTATCGTCCGGCCAGCCATTCTGGAAGGTCCTCCGAAGAGTATCCATTGGTGGCGATGACGACCTTGGATACCCTTAGGTGACCTTTATTGGTCGCTATTTCATATCCGCCACTTGTCTGGCTAACGGACTGCGCCGGGCTCTCTTGGTAGAGTAGGGCACCGGCGCTCCTGGCTGCGGCGGCCAGGCCGAACAGATACTTACGCGGGTTCAGGGCAAAGCCCAACGGTGTTGTCAGCGCAGCATAAAAGCTGCCGTTCAATCCATGATCCGCCAGTTGCTGGCGGGAAAGGAACTCTGGCTCTTCACCGGCCTTGCGCAGTTCTTCTGCATGGGCTGACAGACAGCGCGCGGCTTTCTCATTGTGCGCAAGCTGGGTTTCCCCGCGTGAGTGGATGTCGGCGCTAATGCCGTGTGTTTCCAGCAGTTGCTTTACAAGTTCCACAGCGGCCACTTCGCTGGCGTCATAGATGTCAGCGGGGGTCTTGCCGAAAAAACTGCGCATCGTGCTGCTGGACAGTTTCGATCCGCCAAGGCAGCAGAACCCACCATTGCGTCCGGAGGCACCCCAGCCGGGAGTTTCCGCTTCCAGCAGGGCTACTGAGAGGCCGTTTTCAGCCAGATGAAGAGCCGTTGAAACGCCGGTGAAACCGCCGCCAACGATTGCAACATCTGCGGTGACGTTTCCCTCGAGAACCGGCCAGACCGGCGCAGCGGCGGTCTCGTCCCACCAGCAGTTGCTGCGCGGGCCAGGACCATAGGCGTAGCTGGAAAAAATCCGGCGCATCAGGTGCGCACCGCTTCCATTTCCTCGCGCTTCTGCTTGGCCACTTGGTGTTTGGTCACCAGCGAAGCAGTGATGACACCGACAGTGACGATTGAAATCATGATCGTCGACAGCGCGTTGATTTCAGGGCTGACGCCCAGGCGCACGGCGGAGAAGATCTTGATTGGAAGGGTTGTGGCCGAAGGGCCGGAGGTGAATGAGGCAATCACCAGGTCGTCCAGCGACAGGGTAAAGGCCAGCAGCCAGCCGGAGATCACTGCAGGCGCGATGATCGGCAGTGTCACCAGGCGGAAGGCCTCGGACGGCGAACAGCCGAGGTCCAGCGCGGCTTCCTCCAGCGAGCGGTCGAAACTCACCAGCCGGGAGGAAACCACGACCGAGACATAGCACATCGCGAATGTGGTATGCGCCAGCACGATGGTGAACACACCGCGGTCCAGCCCGATGCCGATGAACAGCAGGAGCAGTGACAGGCCGGTGATCACTTCGGGCATTACCAGCGGCGCGTAGATCATGCCGGAAAACAGCGTCCGCCCCATGAACCGCCCGCCGCGTACCAGCACATAGGCCGCAATGGTGCCCAGAACGGTGGCCAGGGTGGAGGAGAACACCGCCACCTTGATGGTCACCCAGGCGGCATTCAGGAAAGCCTCGTTCTGCAGCAGCTCCCCATACCATTTGGTTGAGAACCCGGCCCATACGGTCACCAGCTTGCTTTCGTTGAAGCTGAAGATGATGAGAATGACCATCGGGATGTAGAGGAAGGCAAAGCCGAGGGTCAGCGATACGGCGTTAAACCAGCTCATACGGTTCATTTCTCTGCCTCCTGCTGTTTCTGCTGGTTGCGCTGGAACAGCACAATCGGGACGACAAGCAGCAGCAGCAAGACCACCGCTACCGCAGATGCCACCGGCCAGTCGCGGTTGGAGAAGAATTCTTCCCACAGCACCTTGCCGATCATCAGCGTGTCTGAGCCGCCCAAGAGCGAAGGGATCACAAACTCACCCAAAACAGGGATGAAGACCAGGAAGCTGCCGGCAATGATGCCATTTTTCGACAGCGGAACCGTTACCAGCCAGAAGGCCGACAGGCGCGAACAGCCCAAGTCCTCGGCGGCTTCGATCAGCGATCCATCCAGCCGTTCCAGTGCCGAGTAAACCGGCAGGATCATGAACGGCAGATAGGTATAGACGATACCGATATAGACCGCGGAATTGGTGTTGAGAATCGTCAGCGGTTCCGAAATTACCCCGGTCCACAGCAGGAACTGGTTGAGGAAGCCCTCGTTCGACAGGATCCCCATCCACGCATAGACGCGGATCAGGAAAGAGGTCCAGAACGGCAGGATCACCAGCATCATCAGCGTCGGTCGCCATTCTTCCGGGGCGCGGGCCATGCCATAGGCAATCGGATAGCCGGCCAGCAGGGTGAAGAATGTCGAGATGACCGCGATCTTCAGCGAACTGAGGTAGGCCTTCCAGTAGAGGTCATCCTCGGTCAGCCAGACGAAGTTCTCGAAATCCAGCTCGGCCAGGAAGGCCGCGATGCCTTCTGCCCAGTCGAATTGCGGGAAGTAAGGCGGGCGGGCAATGGCCGCGTCCGACAGGGCGATTTTCAGGACAATGGCAAATGGCACCAGAAACAGCGCCAGAAGCCAGACGTAGGGAATGGCGATCAGGAAATAACGGCGCATCAGTCAGCCAGCAGAACGCCTGCCGTGGCGGTCCAGGACAGCCAGACAGTGTCTTCCCAGGTAAAAGCGCGGCGGGCGATACGGCGGGTGTTGGCAGTCTGCGCCTTGATCACTGCGCCGGTTGGCAGTTCCACGTGGTAGGTGGAGATATTGCCGAGGTAGGCAATATCCAGGATGCGGCCTTGCACGGCGTTGTCCGCGGCCTCAGGCTTGTCAGCACTGATTGAGACCTTTTCGGGCCGGATCGCCAGATGGCATCTTTGCCCGTCGGAAAATCCGTTGGGCGACTGTACTGCCAGCGGTGCGTGGCCCTCGTGCCAGGACATTGCATAAACGTCGCTGCCATTGGGTTTGGCGGTGCCCTCGATCAGGTTCACGTCGCCAATGAAATCAGCCACATACACGGAATTAGGGGTCTCGTAAATCCGGTCCGGCGTGGCCACCTGGATGATCTTGCCGTGATCCATCACCGCCACGCGGGAGGCCACGGTCATCGCCTCTTCCTGGTCGTGGGTCACAATCACAAACGTGGTGCCGGTCTTCTCCTGGATGTCCATCAGCTCAAACTGGGTATCCTGGCGTAGCTTCTTGTCGAGAGCGCCTAGCGGTTCGTCCAGGAGCAGCAGCTTCGGCGCCTTGGCCAGCGACCGCGCCAGCGCCACCCGCTGCCGCTGACCGCCGGAAATCTGATGCGGTTTGCGGCGGGCGAATTTCTCCAGCCGGGTCAGCCGCAGCATTTCCTCGACCCGGTCATTGATATCATGTTTGGGCATGCCTTCGCGCTTTAGGCCAAAGGCGATGTTCTCCCAAATCGACAGATGCGGGAACAGCGCGTAGGACTGGAACATCATGTTCACTGCGCGCTTGTTCGGCGGCACCGGGGCAATATCCTGCCCGGCCAGGAAAATATTGCCTTCGGTCGGGGTTTCAAACCCGGCCAGCATCCGCATCAGCGTGGTCTTGCCGCAGCCCGACGGGCCCAGCAGCGCGTAGAACTCCCGCTCGTAGATGTCGATGGTCAGATTGTCGATGGCGGTGAACTCGCCATATCGTTTGGTGACGTTCTGGAAGTGGATCAAGGGCTTAGCCTCGGGATCATTCCAGGGTTCAAATACGGAAGCAGTCAAGCCGGGCCTCTTCTGCGAGTTGTCGCGCGGATGTATCGTTCAGCCGCGCGAGGAGAGACCAAGCGCGTCAGGAGTTGCGAGGCGTGTGAAACGCCTCGCGGGTCAGCATGCGGCAGCTCAAGTGCCGGATTTGACCTTAGTCCACATACGGGTGGCCTTGCGCTGAACCTTCGGCGGGTAGCCTTCCTTGATGTACAGGTTCTGGACGGTTTCCTCGTTCGGATAGATCGCAGGATCACCGATCACATCTTCTTCAAGAAATTCCTGGGACGCTTTGTTGCCGTTTGCGTAGTAGACGTAGTTGGATGCTGCCGCCATGTTCTGCGCATCCATGATGAAGTTCAGGAATTTGTGGGCGCCTTCCGGATTTGGAGCATCGACCGGAATGGTCATCTGGTCGAACCACATCAGCGCGCCTTCCTTGGGTGCGTTGTATTCTATTTCGACACCATTGCCTGCTTCGGCTGCGCGGTCGCGTGCCTGCAGAATGTCTCCGGACCAGCCGAAGGCCACGCAGATGTCGCCATTGGCCAGCGCGTTGATGTACTCAGAACTGTGGAACTTGGTGATGTAGGGGCGCACGGCCATCAGCACCGGCTCAGCCTTGGCGACTACATCCGCGTCCATGCTGTTGGGGTCTTCGCCGATGTACTTCAGCGCCGCCGGGATCATTTCATCCGGGGCGTCCAGGAAGTGAACACCGCAGCCGGCCAGTTTTTCCATGTTGGCCGGGTTAAAGACCAGCTCCAGCGAATTGACCGGAGCATCCTCGCCCAGGGCTTCCTTCACCTTGGCAACATTCACACCGATGCCAGTGGTGCCCCACATGTAGTTGATGGAATATTCATTGCCGGGATCATACAGCGCAGTGCGTTCCTTGATTGCATCCCACATGTTGCTGGCGTTCGACAGCTTTGACGGGTCCAGTTTCTGGAATGCGCCGGCCTGGATCTGGCGTGCCATGAAGGAGCCTGTCGGAACCACCACGTCATAGCCCGAGCCGCCGGCCAGCATCTTGGTTTCCAGAACCTCGTTGCTGTCAAAGACATCATAGATCAGGTCGATGCCAGTTTCCTGTTCAAACTTCTCCAGCAGGCCTTCGTCGATATAGTCCGACCAATTGTAGACGCGAACCTCTTCCGCCGCGGCGGCGGCAGCCGTGCCAAGAGCAACGACGGCGGTCATGGTCATCGTTTTAAGTGTCATGAAATTCTCCCTGTGCGTGCCGGCTTCCGGGTCCGGCTGTGACTGGATTTGATCAAGTTTTGTCGCATTCGGCAATACTCTTTATGTTTTCACTTGGCTCAGGATGGTGCAAGCTGGCCGAAATCGTGGAGGAAATCCCCAGGTGTCAGAGACCACTTCGCCCGCCGCTCCGGCGCAGGAAAACACGGCCAAACTGCCCGCGCATGAGATCGTTTATCAAAAGCTCAGGGCGCAGATACTTTTTGGTGAACTGGTGCCTGGCCAGGCGGTGACAATCCAGGGCCTGGTTGAGACCCTGGAGGCCGGCATGACGCCGGTGCGCGAGGCGATCCGGCGGCTGATCTCGGACGGGGCGCTGATGTTTCAGGGCAACCGCCGCGTGTCTGTGCCCCTGTTGGGGCCGCAGGACTTGGAGGAATTGATTTTTGCAAGAAAAACAATTGAGTGTGAGCTTGCACGCCGCGCGACGCCGCATATTGGCGCAGCGGACATCGAAGAGCTTGTGCGCATAGATAATGCGTTGGATAAGGCGATTGCCACTGGTGATGTGGCGGGATACCTGGTGCAAAACTATAGCTTTCACACGGCGCTCTATTCATACGCAAACGCGCCCATTCTCAGCGACATTGCCGACCGCCTGTGGCTGCGTTTCGGTCCCTCGCTGCGGGTGGTCAGCGGGCGGCTAGGAACCCAAAGCTTCCCGGACCGCCACAAGGACATCTTGGATGCGCTGCGTCGGCATGACCCGGAAATGGCTGCTTTGGCGATGGAACGGGACGTCTGTCAGGGCATGGAGCATGTGGTTGAGGGGCTGAAAGGCGCTAACTGATTCGATTGACTCCTGGAAATTTGATCATATTCTGATGCCAATCAGTCATTCTCAGGAGCGAGTCCCATGACCGTTATCACCAACCACATGCCGACAGCCGAGCTGCAGGCGCTGGACGCCGCCCACCACATGCACCCCTTCACTGCCAACGGCGAGCTGGCGCAGAAGGGCGCACGCATCATCACCCGCGCGGACGGCGTGCATCTGACCGACAGCGAGGGGCACCAGATCCTGGATGCGATGGCGGGCCTGTGGTGTGTCAACATCGGCTATGGCCGGGATGAACTGGCTGAGGTTGCCGCCCGCCAGATGCGCGAGCTGCCCTATTACAACACCTTCTTCCAGACCACCCACGTGCCGGCCATCGCGCTGGCTGCCAAGATTGCGGAGCTGGCACCGGGTGACCTGAACAATGTGTTCTTTGCCGGCTCCGGCTCTGAGGCGAACGACACCAACATCCGCATGGTGCGCCATTACTGGGCGCTGAAGGGCAAGCCGTCGAAATCCGTCATCATCAGCCGCAAGAATGCTTATCACGGCTCCTCCGTCGGCAGCGGCAGCTTGGGCGGCATGAGCGGCATGCATGCCCAGGGCGGCATGCCGATCCCGGATATTCATCACATCAACCAGCCCAACTGGTGGGCTGAGGGCGGCGACATGCCGGCAGAGGAATTCGGTCTGCAGCGCGCCCGCGAACTGGAAGAGGCGATCCTGGAACTGGGCGAAGACCGTGTTGCTGCCTTCATCGCCGAGCCGGTACAGGGCGCAGGTGGTGTGATTGTGCCGCCGGACAGCTACTGGCCGGAAATCCAGCGCATCTGCGACAAATACGAAATCCTGCTGATCGCCGACGAAGTTATTTGCGGCTTCGGGCGCACCGGCAACTGGTTCGGCAGCGAAACCCTGAACATCCGCCCTGACATCATGACCATCGCCAAGGGTCTCAGCTCTGGCTACGCGCCGATCGGCGGCTCCATCGTCAGCGACGAGATTGCTTCGGTGATCGCAAGCGACGAATTTAACCACGGCTACACCTATTCCGGCCACCCGGTGGCAGCTGCCGTGGCACTGGAGAACCTGCGCATAATGGAAGAGGAGAACATCCTGGCCCATGTGCGTGACGTGGCAGCGCCGTATCTGAAAGAGAAATGGGAGGCGCTGACCGACCACCCGCTGGTGGGGGAGGCCAAGATTGCGGGCATGATGGGCTCCATCGCTCTAACCCCGGACAAGGCGGCCCGCGCCGCCTTTGCCTCGGACGCAGGCACCGTTGGCTACATCTGCCGCGAGCGCTGCTTTGCCAACAACCTGGTGATGCGCCATGTGGGCGACCGGATGATCATCTCGCCGCCGCTGGTGATCACGCCGGAGCAGATTGACGTGCTGATCGAGCGCGCAACTAAGTCGCTGGATGAATGCTACGCTGAGCTGAAAGCGCAGGACCTGCTGCACAGCGCCTGAGGTTTCTCTCCGGAGCCGCTGGATGCGGGGCTAATCCCTGCCGACTCAACTCGGCCCGGCGGCGAGTCTGCCGGGCCATTTTCTTCGGTGGGGGTCCGGAAAGAGTCGTTTTTGTACCGGGTCAGCACAGGCGGCGGCGCAAAACGTCCGAGGTGCGTCGCAAAAAGTCTGGTATACCACGCAGAATCAGGACTAGTGTTTGTTAAGGATATTCTTTTCAGCTTGGGGAGAGGGCGGGAGTATGAATTTCGTAAATTCTCCACGGAAAGAATATTTTTTTCCTCTCTAGCGCTTGGTAGCGTTGGTGTGATTAACTTCGAAAAAGTGCAGAGCAAATCTGCCGAATAGACAAAACTACGGGGAGCCTGCTTTGGCTGATGCGTCAAACGTTGATGCGTTCGTTGAATTCGAACGCGTCCAAAAGAGCTATGATGGCGAAAATCTCGTTGTCAAAGACCTCAACCTCACCATGCCCAAAGGTGAATTTCTGACAATGCTAGGCCCGTCCGGTTCGGGCAAAACAACCTGCCTGATGATGCTGGCAGGTTTTGAGACCGCGACACACGGCGATATCCGCTTGGACGGCACGTCCATCAACAATATCCCGCCGCACAAGCGCGGCATCGGCATGGTGTTCCAGAACTACGCGCTGTTTCCGCATATGACGATTGCGGAAAACCTCTCCTTCCCGCTGGAAGTGCGCAAGATGGGCAAATCCGAGCGCGAGGAGAAGGTGAAGCGGGCGCTGGACATGGTGGAAATGGGCGCCTTCGGCGGCCGCCGTCCGTCGCAGCTCTCGGGCGGTCAGCAGCAGCGGATCGCGCTGGCCCGGGCGCTGGTGTTCGAACCGGAACTGGTTCTGATGGACGAGCCTCTGGGCGCGCTTGACAAGCAGCTGCGCGAAAAGATGCAGTTCGAGATCACCCACCTGGCGCACCGTCTGGGCATTACCGTGGTCTATGTGACCCACGATCAGACCGAAGCGCTGACCATGTCGGACCGTGTTGCCGTGTTCGACGACGGCCGCATCCAGCAGATTGCGCCGCCGGATCAGCTCTACGAAAGCCCGGAAAACAGCTTCGTTGCCCAGTTCATCGGCGAAAACAACACGCTGGAAGGCACCGTCAAGGAAATTAACAACGGCGTCGCCCTGGTGCAGCTGGACGATGGTGAGCTGATCGACTGCAAGCCTGTCAACGTCTCCCGCCCTGGCGAGCGCACCCGTGTGTCAATCCGCCCGGAACGGGTGGAATATAATAAGGAACGCCTGCAGGAAGGTGTCCACACGCTCAAGGCGGAAGTGCTGGAGTTCATCTATATGGGTGACATCTTCCGCACTCGTCTGCGGGTGGCCGGAAACGATGAATTCATCATCAAGACCCGGAACGCCCCGGACCAGGTCCGTCTTCAGCCCGGTCAGCAGATCGAAATCGGCTGGCTGCCGGAAGACTGCCGCGCGCTGGACGCTTGATCCCCGCGCGACGAACCCCCGGCAGAAGAACGACCGGGGGCCTCACTTTTGTGAATTCAACAAGGAGAGACTCTTTATGAAACTCAGCAAACTGTCTGCATTGGCGGTGACCACCGCCCTTTGCGCCCCGTCGGCTTTTGCCGAGGAAATGGCCAATGAGCTGACCCTGGTATCCTGGGGCGGTGCGTATCAGGCCAGCCAGCACAAGGCCTATGTTGAGCCCTATCTGGCCGCCAACCCCGGCGTCAAAGTCATCTGGGACGAAAGCTCGGCCGAAGCCGTGGCCAAGATCCGCGCCATGAACGAAGCCGGCAATGTGACTTGGGACCTGGTTGATGCCGTGGCTTCCGACTCCATGCGCCTGTGCGACGAAGGCCTGGCGGAAGAGCTGGACCATGACGAAGTGCTGGCCGCAGCGCCTGACGGCACCTCCGCCAGCGAAGATTTCGGCGACCTGATCGTCAGCGACTGCTTTGTGCCGCAGATCGTTTACTCGACCACCTTCGGCTACCGCACCGATCTGATCGACCAGCCGGACTCGGTCTGCGCGATCTTCGACACCGAGAAATACCCGGGCAAGCGTTCGTTGCAGCGCCGTCCGATCGACAACATGGAATGGGCGCTCTATTGCGACGGCGTGGCCAAGGATGAGCTTTACGACGTCCTGGGCACCGACGAAGGCGTTGCGCGCGCCCTGGCCAAGCTCGACACCATCAAGGACGATGTGGTCTGGTGGACCGCCGGCGCGGAAACTCCGCAGTTGCTGGCGGACGGCGAAGTTGTGATGGGCTCGACCTTCAACGGCCGCCTGTTCTCGGCGATTGCTGAACAGAACCAGCCGATCGGCATGCTCTGGGACATGCAGTCCTTCGATCTGGACGGCTGGGTGATTCCGGCAGGCCTGCCTGCAGACCGGAAGGCGCGCGTGCTGGACTTCCTGAAGTTCGCGACCGACACCCAGCGTCTGGCTGACCAGGCTGCTTATATCTCCTATGGCCCGGCCCGTGCCTCCTCGGCGCCGCTGGTCGGCAAGCACGCCGAACTGGGCATCGACATGGCACCGCACATGCCGACCGACCCGGCCAACGCCGCCAACGTCCACGTCTATGACTACGAATGGTGGGCAGACAACCGCGATGATCTGGACGCCAAGTTCCAGGCGTGGCTGGCTAAGTAATCTGACCTTTCCGTAACGCGAAAGGCCCGGCGGGGGCCGCCAAGCCGCAGGCCCCCGCCCCACAAAATAAAAGACCCGACGGGGAATCCCATGACTGATATTAGCCAATCCGGCCCGATGCTGGCAGCGGACGGCACGCCGCTCAAGCGCAGCCTGGCGCGGGCGCTGCGGATGCAGAAGCTGAGGGCGCTGCTGCTGATTGCACCGCTGTTGCTGTTCATCCTGCTGACCTTCATCCTGCCGGTTGCCGACATGCTGTACCGGTCGGTGGACAACCGCATCGTCCAGGACGTGCTGCCGCGCACGGTTGCGGCGCTTGAAGACTGGGATCCCGGGTCGAACCAGCTGCCCGATGAAGCGGCCTTTGCCGCTCTGGCAGCGGACCTGAAGGACGCCGCCAATGCCAAGACCCATACCAAGGTGGCCAAACGTCTGAACTATGAAAATCCCGGTATCGCTTCGGTGTTCCGCAAGTCCGGCCGCAAGGTCAGGAAATGGGATGTCGAAAACGACGGCCCTTACCGCGACAAGCTGATCGAGCTGAACGACGGCTGGGCGGATGTTGAGCTTTGGAAAACCATCAAGACTTATTCCGGCATCCGCACCACAGGCTATTTCCTCAACGCGGTGGACATGAAACTGGGTGCGGACGGTGCCGAAGTCCGCCCGGAAAACGAACGGATCTACAACACGCTGCTGATCCGCACCATGCGGATGTCGCTGATCATCACTTTCAGCTGTATCCTTTTGGGCTACCCAGTGGCCTGGCTGCTGGCCAATCTGCCTGCTAGCAAGGCAAATCTGTTGCTGATCCTGGTATTGCTGCCGTTCTGGACCTCGCTCCTGGTGCGAACTTCGGCCTGGAAAATCCTGCTGCAGCAGCAGGGGGTGATCAACGACACACTGGTCTGGATCGGGCTGGTGGATGACGCCAACCGATTGGTGCTGATCAACAATGAACTGGGCACCATCATCGCGATGACTCACATCCTGCTGCCCTTCATGATCCTGCCGATGTATTCGGTGATGCAGACCATCAACCCGTCCTACCTGCGCGCCGCCAAGTCGCTGGGCGCCACCAATTGGACAGCCTTCTGGCGGGTCTATTTCCCGCAATCGGTGCCGGGCATTGGCGCGGGTTCGATTCTGGTCTTCATCCTGGCGGTGGGCTACTATATCACCCCGGCGTTGGTCGGCGGTACCAAGGGCACTTTCATCTCCAATCTGATTGCCTACCATATCTCGACCTCGGGCAACTGGGGCCTGGGCGCGGCACTGGGTGCAATCCTGCTGGCGGTCGTCCTGCTGCTCTACTGGGTCTATGACAAGATCGTCGGCATCGACAACGTGAAGCTGGGGTAACGGACATGAGCGCACTTCCTCCTTATGCAACCACCGGCCAGCGGGCCTGGTACTACTCCTTCCGGGTGATCTGCGGGTTGATCTTCTTCTTCCTGATCGCACCGATCGTGGTGATCATTCCACTCAGCTTTAATGCGCAGGACTTCTTCACCTTCACGCCGGAGATGCTGCGGCTGGATCCCGAGGGCTTCTCGCTCAAGCATTACCGGAACTTCTTCGGCGATGATTCCTGGCAGACCTCAATGTGGAACTCGCTGAAGATCGCGCCGATGGCCACCATCGTCTCGGTCACCTTCGGCACCCTGGCCGCCATCGGCCTCAGCCAGCCGCATGTGCCGTTCCGCCGGGCGATCATGGCGATCCTGATCTCGCCGATGATCGTGCCGCTGATCATCTCCGCGGCCGGTATGTATTTCTTCTACAGCCGTATCGGCCTGCAGGGGACATACATGGGCGTGGTGCTGGCCCATGCCGCGCTGGGCATTCCCTTTGTGATCATCACGGTGACAGCAACGCTGGTCGGTTTCGACCGCTCGCTGACCCGCGCCGCGGCCAATATGGGCGCCGATCCGGTGACAACCTTCTTCCGGATCCAGATGCCGCTGATCATGCCGGGCGTGATCTCCGGCGGCCTGTTTGCCTTCATCACCTCCTTCGACGAGGTTGTGGTGGTGCTGTTTGTCGGCTCAGCCGGCCAGCGGACGCTGCCGTGGCAGATGTTCACCGGCCTGCGCGAGCAGATCTCGCCCACCATCCTGGCGGTTGCGACGATCCTGGTGGCGATCTCCATCATGCTGCTGGCCACGGTGGAAATGCTGCGCCGCCGCTCCGAGCGCCTGCGCGGCATGTCGCCGAGCTGATCGTCTTGCCAGACCTTGAAACACCAAAGGCCCCGCACTGCGGGGCCTTTCCTTTGTTCATCTGGCCAAAAATATCCCGGGGGTGAATTGGCCGGCAGGCCAAGGGGGGGCGGGTCCCCTCCCGCCTATCTCAGCCCTTCCAGCAGCCGCGGCGAGGCATAGCCATCCGGCGTCAGCCCTTTCGCCACTTGGTAGGCGCGCACCGCTCCAATGGTCTTTGGCCCGATCTTGCCGTCAATCCCTTCGGTGTCAAAGCCGGCCCGGGTCAGCCGCTCCTGCAACTCCTCCCGCTCAGCCAGGGTCAGCGCCCGGTCGCCTCGCGGCCATGCCGCTTTGATTTCCGAACCGCCACTAATCCGGTCCGCCAGATGCCCAACCCCAATCACATAAGCATCGGCGGTGTTGTACCGCTCCAGCACCGCGAAGTTGCCAAAGATCATAAAAGCCGCGCCTTCACTGCCTGCGGGAAGCAGGATCGACGCCTTCCCATGATCGCCGACTGCACGCCCGTCCAGCCCCTTGATGCCAAGTGCCGCCCATTCCGAGGGCCGCCTTTCGATGTCACGGTCCGCCAGGGTATAGTCGAATCCCTCGGGCAGGGTCACCTCTACGCCCCAGGGCTGGCCCTTCACCCAGCCGAACTGCTTCAGGTACGCCGCGGTCGAGGCCAGCGCATCCGCCGGGTTGTCGGACCAGATGTCGCGCTTCCCGTCGCCGGTGAAATCCACTGCGTAATCCAGATAGGAGGTCGGAATGAACTGGGTATGCCCCATAGCGCCGGCCCAGCTGCCCGTCATATTGCGTGCGGCAACATCACCTGCCTGCAGGATCTTCAATGCGGCAACCAGCTGCGCCTCAAAGAACGCGCCGCGCCGTCCGTCAAAGGCCAGCGTTGCCAAGGAGCGGATCACATCCATCTTGCCCCGAAATGCGCCGAAGCTGCTTTCCAGGCCCCAGATTGCGACAACGATCTCTTTCTCGACACCGAATTCAGCCTCAATCCTGGCCAGGCGTGCCTGCTGACTGCGCATCGCCGCTTTGCCGTTCTTGACCCGCAGGCTGGAGGCTGCGCTGTCCAGGTACTCCCAAATAGTCTTGGTGAACTCAGACTGGTTGCGGTCCCGGCGGATGACCTCAGGGTCATAATTCACACCAGTAAAGGCACTGTCCAAAACGGCTGCGCTGATGCCCTGTTCCAAAGCACGTGTCTTGAAGCTGGAAATCCAGCCTTGGAAGTTCAGTTCCGCTGCGGCCGGCTGCATGTGTTCGCTCTGAATTGCTGCCGGTCTTGCCGCGGGTCTAAGGGCTGTTGCTGCTGCCAGTTCATAGGGGAGCCTTTTTGTTTCTTGCTCTGGCAGCCCAGGCCGCTGCGCAGGCCTCAACGAACTGTCGGGGGCAGCCTCCGCCGCCATGGCCGCTCCTGCCAGCAAAGACGCCGCAACCCATCTGCGCATGATACACCTCGTTATTCACTGCTCCCGCTTAGTCTATCCGCAGCCTGGCCCCGGTAAAGGGCACAGTCTCCGGGCGCGCGGTCCTCCGCTTGCCTTTCTGCGCGCAGATGCTCCAGAGCCGCCCGCAACATGGGCACCCGGTGCGGGCGGAAGCTTTGGCCTGTTACATGCAGATTCCGCATCCTGTCCAGCCGGAACACCCGCACCGCTTCCCGCAGGCAGCACCACGCTATCAGCACAGTGGAGCGGTCGAAATAGACAACGCTCAGCGGTTTAACCTGCCTTTCTGTGACCGCCCCTTGACCATCGGTATAGCCGAACCGTACTTCGACTTCGTCCCAGGCGGCTTGCCGAAGCTGCTGCGCCGAAATGGCCGGAGGAACAGGTTTTGCAAAACGGTATGGCGCAAGCACGGCATGGCGCAGACGATGTGCCTGGCGCGGGGGCAGCCGGGCTTGCAATTTGCGCAGCGCTTCAGAAGCGGCGTCCGCCAGTTCGGGATCGCCGATTTGCTCCACCTCACGCAGCCCCAGCACCAGGGCTTCCAGCTCGGTGTCGCGAAAGCCCATAGGCGGCAGTGCATTGTCCTCGATCAGGGTGAACCCATAGCCGGCCTCGCCATCTATCACGGCGCCCATCTCCCGCAGGGTGGCAATGTCGCGGTGGATGCTGCGGGCTGATACCCCCAATTCCCCGCCCAGCCGTGCCGCAGTATGGGGGCCGGGCCCCAGGCGCAGTGCTTGCATCAGCTGGAACAGGCGATGGGTTCTGGTCATACTGCAGTATTGCGCCTCATGGTGACGTTTTCTGTCATCAGTATGCGTTAACCTGCTGACAAACCCAAGGTCAGGACCCCGCATGCACCCTCCCTTTTCCAGTGAACAGATCAAGGCTGCGTTCGACGTTCACGACGCTCTGGCGCGCGAAGGTTTGCTGGTACTGCGCCAGCTCATCTTTGACACAGCCGCGCAGAACCCGTTGCCCGGACGGGTTGAGGAAGTGCTGCGATGGGGTCAGCCGTCTTATGTCACGGCAGAAACAAAGATGGGATCCACCATCCGCCTTGGGTTGGCAAAGAAGGCTCGCTTCGCGCTTTACGTGCATTGCCAAAGCCGCCTGATCCCGGAGTTCTCAGCAGCGTTCCCAGCCTGGGACCGGTTTGATGGAACCCGGGCTGTTCTGTTCGATCACCCCAAGGAAGTTGAGCCGCTCCGCCATGGCTGGCTGATCAACAGGGCGCTGACATATCGCAAGCGCCCCCCTTTACAGGTTCTAACCTGACAAATTCGTGGCCTGCCCCATGGGGCGCCGCTCATTTCCGCCGTTTGCGTTCTACTTTACGCTTTACCTTTGCTGCCTTGTGCTTGGACTTTGCAGCCTTGCGTTTTACGGTCCTGCCTGCCGGGCTGCGACGGCCCCGGGAGCTTCCGCCAGCGGGCATCGGAACCTCTTCCAGCGCCAGCAGCTCCAGCTCCAGCCCGCCGGTGACAGGTGCCGCCTGGGTCAGCCGCACTGTCACCCGCTGGCCGATGGCGAGGGTCAGTCCGGTATCCGCCCCGGTCAGCGTCCCCGACTGGGCGTCAAAATGGAAGAACTCCCGCCCGATGGAGCGCACCGGCACCAGCCCGTCGGCGCCCGTTTCGTCCAGCTTTACAAAGGCGCCAAAGCGGGCGATGCCGCTGATCCTGCCTTCGAATTCATTGCCCACCCGCTCGCTGAGGTAGGAGGCCAGATAGCGGTCCGTGGTGTCGCGCTCCGCAATCATCGAGCGCCGCTCGGTGTCGGAGATATGGGTGGCAGTGTCTTCCAGCCGCTCGATCTGAGTCTCATCCAGCCCGTCATCCCCCCAGCCGTGCGAGGAGATCAGCGAGCGGTGCACGATCAGGTCGGCATAGCGGCGGATCGGTGAGGTGAAATGCGCATAATTCCGAAGCGCCAGGCCGAAATGCCCGAAGTTCTCCGGATTGTAGTAGGCCTGCTGCATTGAGCGCAGGGTGGAGATGTTGATCAGCTCTGCATCATCCGTGCCCGCAGCCTGGTTCAGCAGCGCATTCAGATGCCGGGTCTGCAGCACCTGCCCCTTGGCCAGGCTGAGGCCCGCAGCCTGTGCGGTCTCGCGCAAGCTTTCCAGCTTCTCCTGCGCCGGTTCCTCATGCACCCGGAACAACAGCGGAGAGCGTTTCTTGATCAGCGTTTCAGCTGCGGCCACATTGGCGAGGATCATGAACTCCTCGATCAGCTTGTGCGCGTCCAGCCGGTCACGGAAGGCAACAGAGGTCACGTTGCCATCCTCATCCAGCACGATCTTGCGTTCCGGCAGGTCCAAATCCAGGGGCTCGCGCGCAGCTCTTGCCTTTGTCAGAGCCTCATATGCAGCAAACAACGGCTTGATGACATCATCCAGCAGCGGCGCGGTCTTGTCGTTCGCATTGCCGTCCTGCGCCTCCTGCACCTCGGCGTAATTGAGTGAAGCAGCAGACTGCATCAGCCCGCGCACGAATTTGTGGGCAATCTTATTGCCCTCGGCATCCACCTGCATCCGCACCGCGACACAGGCCCGCGGCACGCCTTCGTGCAAGGAGCACAGGTCGCCTGACAGCCGGTCCGGCAGCATCGGCACCACCCGGTCGGGGAAATAGCTGGAGTTGCCGCGCTTACGCGCCTCCCGGTCCAGTGCTGAACCAGGGCGCACATAGGCGGCGACGTCGGCAATTGCTACCCATACCACATGACCGCCCGGGTTCTTCGGGTCGTCGTCGGCGTGGGCATAACACGCGTCGTCATGATCGCGCGCATCCGCCGGGTCGATCGTGACCAGCGGCAGTTCCCGCAGATCCTCGCGGCCCTTCAGGCCCACGGGCTTGGCGGCATCGGCCTCTGCCATCACCGGATCGGGGAAATGGTCGGGAATGCCATGCTGGTGAATGGCAATCAGCGACACCGCCTTGGGCGCCGTCGGGTCGCCTAGCCGCTCCGCGATGCGTGCGCGCGGCAGGCCCATGCGGCCCTTGGGACCGGCCTGTTCAGCCTCGACCAGTTCGCCGTCGCGGGCGCCATTGACCGCGTCTGGCGCCACCATCCACTCATTCGACGCGGCCTTGTCGATCGGTACGATCCGCCCGCCCTCTGACCCTTTGCGGAAGATACCCAGAACCCGCTTTGGGTTGGTTCCGATCCGGCGGATCAGGCGGGCCTCGTAATTGTGGTCCTGATCCGGAACCATCTGCAGCTTCACCAGGATCTTGTCGCCCTCTCCCAGTGCCGGGTCCGAAGGTTTGGTCAGGATCAGGATAATCGGCTCCACACCCTCGCCGTGCCATTCCAGGGGACGCCCGTACAGATCACCGTCCTCGTTGGGTGCCTTCACCTGCAGGACCGTCACCGGCGGCAGTTGGTCCGGGTCACGGTAGGTTTTCTTGCGCTTCTGCAAATGCCCTTCGGCCTCCAGCTCCTTCAGGATGCGCTTGAGGTCGATGCGGTCGGCGCCCTTGATGCCAAAAGCCTTGGCAATGTCGCGCTTGGAGGTGTGGGTCGGGTTGGCGGAAATCCAGTCGAGGATTTCGGCCTTGGAGGGAATGCGGCTCATACTTCCCGCGTAGCATGGCGCGGGGGCGGCGTCATGGTGAAAAGAGCGGGGTCAGTGCTGCGGCAGATCTGCGGCGGTGTCGACATCCCGCAGGGTATCGGTGAGCGCAATGCGCCAGCCGGGCAGGGTGTTCAGCGTATCGGCCAGCGCATGTTCGCTGGACCAGCGGACATTTTCAAACATGTTGCAGGGCAGGCGGGCGGGGTGTTTGGCCCCCACCAGCCAATAGCCGCCATCTGCTGCCGGGCCGAAAACTGCATCACGGTGGCCAAGAGCTGCAAACGCGCGGGCGATATGGGCCCGGGTAATGCCGGGGATGTCGGCGCCGATCAGGCAGGCAGGCCCAGGAGCGGCCCGCAGCATCCGCTTCATCCGTTCTCCCAAATCACCGCCGCCTTGCGGCAGGCGGAGTAAATCAGCGGGCCAGACCTTTGAAGCGGCAGCCCGGTCCGGTGCCACCGCCAGCACAATTTGCCAGCGCGGATCCCGCAGGGACCGGATCATCCGGGCGGACTGATGACGGAACCACCAGGTCGCCGGGATTACGCCGATGTCCCGGCCCAGACGGGTTTTGACCCGGCCGGGGCGCGGCTCTTTGACCATGATGATCAGGGTACGTTTCACGTGAAATCACGCATCGGCGAAATAGTCCTGCAAAATGCGGGTGTAGATAGCCTTCAGCTGATGGATCTGCGCGACCTCGACCCGCTCGTCCACCTGATGCATGGTTTTGCCGACAAGACCGAATTCCACCACCGGGCAGTGGTTTTTGACGAACCGCGCATCCGAGGTGCCGCCTGTGGTGGACAGTTCCGGCTTGCGGCCGGTTTCGGCTTCGACCGCCTTTGAAATCAGATCCGACAGCGCGCCGGGCGGGGTGATAAAGCTTTCGCCAGAGATTTTCACCTTCATCCCGATTTCAAGGCCGAATTCCGCTGCCACCTTGTCCGCTTCGCCCTGCAGCCAACCGGTCAGGCCGGCACCTGTATGGGCGTCGTTGAAGCGGATGTTGACGGTGGATGTCGCCTGCGCCGGGATCACGTTGGTGGCGGTATTGCCGGTGTCGATGGTGACGACGGCCAGGGTTGAAGCATCGAAATGCTCGGTCCCTTGGTCCAGCTCACGAGTGGCCAGCCGGTCCATCAGCCGCGCCATGGCGTTCAGCGGGTTGTTGGCACGGTGCGGATAGGCGGAGTGCCCCTGCACACCGGTCACCGTGAACCAGGCAGTCATTGAGCCGCGGCGGCCGATCTTGATCATCTCGCCCATCTCGTTGGGGCAGGTGGGCTCGCCCACCAGGCAGACCGACATCTGCTCGCCTTCCCGGTCCATGTAGTCCAGCAATGCGGTGGTGCCGTCCACCGCAGGGCCTTCCTCGTCGCCGGTGATGGTGAGAATGATGGCGCCGTCCGGGGGCGTGGCCTTGACGAAGTCCACAGCGGCGGCGGCGAACGCAGCCACCCCCGATTTCATGTCGGTGGCACCGCGCCCGTACATGAAACCGTCCTTCTCCTCAGCACCAAAGGGCGGCATGGTCCAGGCAGCCGCATCCCCCAGCGGCACCACGTCGGTATGGCCGTTGAAGCCAAATGTTTTGGCGTGGCCCTTGGCGCCCCAGCGGGCGAACAAGTTGGAGACCTCGCCGCGGTCAGTGCGGGCGCATTCAAAACCGGCTTCGCTCAAGAATTTTTCCAGCAGCACCAGCGCGCCGCCTTCTTCAGGCGTCACCGAGGGGCAGCGGATCAGGTCTGCAGTCAGGCGGGCGGGATCGGTCTGCGGCATGGATAGGCTCCTGAAATTCCGGTCCGCCATGGCTAACGCGGTTTGGGCCAGGGCGCAATTCAACGCTGCGGCAGGCAGGCGCCGCAAATGTGGCGTAAAAGCAGCGGTTTCGCAGCGGAAACCGGGTGTGGCTGACTCGCAGGCGTAGACCGTGTTAAGACATCGTTAATAAATGACCCGAGGCAGGGCATCCAAACGAGCATAACAGGCTGCAAAAAGGCCACCCGGAACCAGGCAGCGCAACGCCGCTGCCCCTCTGTGATCCAGCAGCAGGCACCAAGCCTGCGCGTCTCGTTTGTCCGGCCTCTGACAGGCAAGGGGTGGGCAAATCATGGCAACAGGCGCCGAGCTTAATTATCAGACAAACGCCTCTGCGGTGCAGATGGCGCAGACCATTTTCGGCGACGGGGCCACCGTTACCGCTGCTTCCTACTCGGGCTGGAGCCAGTCGTCGGCGATTTATTCAGGCGGCGATGCGCTGGCACCCGGCGTCACCCCCAGCGACAGCGGCGTGATCCTGTCCACCGGGCGCGCCAGCCATTTCACCCGCTCCAACGGCGATCCCAACCGCTCCACCCAGACCTCGACCAATACGCCGGGCGAAAGCAACAATGCGGATTTCAACGCCGCGGCGGGCGCCAGCACCTACGACGCCTCCTATCTGGATGTGAGCTTCATCCCCGATTCGGATGTGATGACGATGCAATTCGTCTTCTCCTCCGAGGAGTTTCCGGAATTCCAGAACTCGGTCTACCAGGACGTGGTGGCGGTTTGGGTCAACGGCGAGCAGGTGCTTCTGGAGGTCGGCAACGGCCAGGCCAACCCCAGCAACATCAGTTCTTCGATTAACGAGAACCTCTACGTCGACAACGCGGGTGATGATTTCAACACCGAGATGGACGGGTTCACCATCACCATGACCCTGACGATGAACGTCAACCCGGGCGAGGTGAACGATATCCGCATTGGTATCGCGGATGTGAGCGACAGCCGCTACGACAGTAACCTGCTGATTGCTGCCGACTCTGTTCAGACCGATCTGGTGGCAATGACAGACAATGTCTTTGTGGCGCCGGACAGCAGCAAGACCATCGACGTGCTGGCCAATGATGTGAATAACTCGGGCGGCAGCCTGACCATCACCCATATTAATGGTACCGTGGTGACGGCCGGGTCCGTGGTGACGCTGAACACCGGCCAGGAGGTGCAGCTGAACGCTGACGGCACTCTGACCCTGGTCGGCGATGGCGATGTCGAGGATTTCAACTTCACCTACGAGGTGACCAATGGCGCCAACTCCGATGTTGGTTTTGTTAACGCCAGCTCCATTCCTTGTTTTGTGGCCGGCACAAGGATCCGCACGCCCTATGGCGAGGTTCCGGTCGAGCAGCTGATGCCGGGCGATCTGGTGGAAACCCGTGACGATGGCGCCCAGCCGCTCTGCTGGAGCGGCGGGCGGTCGGTTGCGGCTGAAGGAGATTTTGCTCCGGTCCGCATTGCCGCGGGCGCCTTTGGCGATCATGGCGAGCTTCTGGTTTCGCCGCAGCACCGGGTGCTGGTGCGCGGTGCCCATGCCGAGCTGTTCTTTGGCGAGGAAGAGGTGCTGGTGGCAGCCAAGGATCTGGTCAACGGCCGCAGCGTGTCCCGCTGCCCGGGCGGCGAAGTGACCTATGTGCATCTGATGTTCGATCGCCACCAGGTGATTTATTCCGAAGGGCTGGCAACCGAAAGCTTTCTGCCCGGCCCGCAGATCCTCACCCTGTTTGAACGGCCCGTGGCGGAGGAGATCTGCACCCTGTTCCCTGAACTCGATCCCGAGACCGGCACAGGCTATAGTGCGGCCGCCCGCCCCGCTCTCAAAGCTTATGAAGGCCGGTTGCTGGCCGCGACCCAGGCGGCCTGACTTCATGCCCTGGTTTGCCGTCTCCAGCAGCAAGCACAGCTGGAATGACACCCGGGTGCTTGCCGGAGACGGGATAGCAGACGGAGACTGTCTGCTGGTGCGCGGTACCTTGATGCTGGAGTTTCATCTGCCGGAAATATCCCGTCCGGAACCGCTGCTGTTGTACTCTCAGGACGGTCTATGGCCGCTTCGGCTGGCGTTGCAGGCTGTGCCTGGCGGGGGATTGAGCTTTGTTTTGGAGCAGGGCGGCTCTGTGTTGCATCAGGCGCTCAACCCGACGAGCCTGGGCCGCACGGGCAAGTTGCGGCTTGCCTATGCGTGGGATGCCCCGGCACGGAAAGGGCGTCTGACATTGGAGCGGCCGGACGGCGGCCATATGCAGCTCGCTGCACTGCGCAATCCGAAACCCTGGCGGCTGCGGGATCTGCTGGCACTAACCGGACCGCTGAGCTATGCGGCGCCGTCGGTGGAGTTCATGGCGCTGTCCAGCTCCTTAGAACCCGCCGGGCCGGCTCCCGCGCTTCTTCCCTGCACCCCAATTGCCACACCGGGTGGCTATCAGCCGCTTGGCAGTCTCCAGCGCGGCGATCTGGTCCTCTCCAGCGGAGGGGACGCAGTGCCGGTTCTGCACATGGCAGAGCGCCAGGTTCCAAGCCTTGGCTCCTTTGCGCCGGTTCGGCTCAGGGCGCCCTATTTCGGCCTGCTGCAGGATATTCTGGTGGCCCCCTTCCAGCGGCTGGTGCTTTCCGGTTCGGAGGTGGAATACCTGTTCGGCCAGCCTTCGGTTCTGGTGCCAGCCGGAAACCTGGTAGGTACAGGCACCGCGGTCAAGGAAGAGGCCTGCGGGCGGCTGCGCACCTACCGGCAAGCGGTTCTGCCGGACCACGAGCCGATTCTGGCAGCCGGAGCCATGACAGAAAGCCTGTTCCTGGGCCGCCTGCGCCGTGATCCCGAACGGCTGGCAGCCAGCCTGCTGGCACCCATGGGCGCGGCCAATCTGCCGGAACACCGCCAGCCCAAATTTCCTGTGCTGAGAGCCTTTGATGCTGCAGTCCTGGCGGAACGGCGGACAGCCTGACACAGTCTGCGTTTCATTTCCGGCAGCCGGGACCAAGGCGCTTGCGTGAAAATGGTGAACAGCCTAAGGACATTGAAACCCTTCCCGAGACCCATTTGAGCGTTTCCGTGCTGTACCTCCGCCTGATTGCTGCCGCCCTTTTCCTGATGTGGGGCCAATTGCTCTCTGCGCAGATTCTGACGGTCAACACCGTCACCCGCCCGCCGTTTTCGATGGTGGAAGACGGGCAGGATACAGGGTTTTCGCTAGAACTTCTGGCCCTCCTGGCAGAGCGGCTGGGCTGGCAGTACCAGGTCAACCGCGTGGATAGTTTTGCCGCAATGCTGGATGGGGTGCGCAGCGGTGAGGCGGACATGGCTGCGGCCAATATTTCGATTACGGCGGCGCGCGAAGTGGTGATGGATTTCAGCCATCCGATCTTCGAAAGCGGGCTGCAGATCATGGTGCAGGCGGATGAGGTACGCCAGCCGTCGCTGCTTCATGCGCTGCTGTCGTGGGATCTGGCGGCGGCCATCGGCATCGCTTTCCTGCTGCTGTTTGGCGGCGGTATGCTGATGTGGGTATTCGAGCGCCGCGCCCAGCCCTATTTCGACCGCCCCCTGAACGAGGCCTGGTTCCCTTCCTTCTGGTGGGCGCTGAACCTGGTGGTCAACGGCGGCTTCGAGGAACGGGTGCCGCGCACACCGGTCGGCCGCATGTTCGGTGTCGTGCTGGTAGTGTCGTCGCTGTTCATCGTCTCGGTCTTTGTCGCCAAGATCACCGCGGTGATGACGGTTGAGGCGATCAGCGGCTCGGTGAACTCGGTCAATGACCTTTACGGCAAGTCCGTGGGCACAATCGGCCGCTCCACCGCCGCAGGGTTCCTGGACCGGCGCGAGATTGACTATTCTGCCTATGGCGGTCTGGATGGCATGCTTGCGGGGTTTGAACGCGGCGAAGTGACGGCGGTGGTTTTCGACGCACCGGTGCTGAACTACTACGTGCAGCAGGGCGGCCATCAGTTTGGCCACACCATCGGCCAGCCCTTCCTGCGCGAAAACTACGGCTTGGTGTTCCCGGCCGGGTCCCCGCTGGTGGAGGACGTCAATCAGGCGCTCCTGGCCATGCAGGAGGACGGCAGCTATGACGGCCTCTACCGCAAATGGTTCGGCAGCCAGAACTGATTTCTGCGGCTAGTGGAAAACCGGTTCTTCGCCGTCGAAGAACGGGGTCATCTGGGCAACGATAACGGCGTTTTCGTCCAGCGCCCGCTGCATCAGCGCGCGTTCGTCATCGCCGATCTCATGGCCTTCCGCCTCGCGCTCTTCGAGGGTGCCGTAACCGGTCACATCCAGCGGCGCGGTATCGGCTTGCTTGAGGATCGCTACGGTTTCACGCACCGCTTCGGCCTCATCCACGCCGGAGGCATAGATCATCAGCGCCGCACCGGTGGCGCCATCGGGCAGCCCGTCCCCATCCTTGCGGCCGATCTGGACAAGCAGGGTATAGACTTGCTGGCGGGAGGGTTTCTTCTTTTCCATGCCGCCGCCATAGCGCCGGGGCAGGGGGATGGTCAATCCATTTGCTGCGGCCGGCCCTTGCGGCGGCAAAGGTTTCAATATTATGTCTAGACTTATTTCCCAGCTTGCAAGGACCTGACCCCATGCGCTTCTCTGCTCACACTGTCCCTCCGGTGCCCTGGAAAAACGGCGGCGGCGTGACCCGGGAGCTGGCGGTGCACGAGGAAGACGGCCGGATGGCCTGGCGTCTCAGTCTGGCGAAAATCACCCGGAACGGCCCGTTCTCCGCCTTTCCCGGCCTGTCCCGCATCCATTGCATCGTTGAGGGAGCAGGTCACGTTCTTTCCAGCGCGGGATCCCGCCTGGAGGCGCGCCCGCTGGAGCCGCTGGCGTTTGACGGCGGCATGGTGCTGGACTGCCGCCTGCGCGCCGGAGCCTGCAAGGCCTTCAACGTGATCTATGATCCAGAGCTTGTGTCAGCAGAGATCAAGGTTCTGAGCGAGGGGCAGGTGACCGGCACTGCAGGCAGCCAAGCCTTCTTTGTTGTATCAGGCACGTTGGAATTCAGTGAAAAAGACCGGTTCGGCCCCGGAGAGGGGCTCGCAACGGAAACCGCCGCCAGCGGCGAGGTTGCCAAAGGCGGCGCTGTCATTCACGTGCGGTTTCATCCTGTTTAGAGACTGTTCAGCAGCTCTTTGATCGCGCTCCGGTAACCTGCAACCACGCTGTCGCGGGCGATGTGGCGGCCATGCTGCACCACGTGGCGCCCGGCGCTCCAGACATCGGTCACGGTGTCGTCGCCTGCCGCAAAGCACAGCCCGTCCAGCATCTGTTCCGGCTTCAGCGCACAAAGGGCCGGCACGCTGCTGTCAATCGCCACCAGATCCGCCAGCGCACCTTCCTCGATCCGCCCCGCCTCGCGTCCCAAAGCTTGCGCACCGCCTTTCGCTGCGCCGAGGTAAAGGGTTTCTCCAACCGAGCCTTCGCCGGGCACCAGAACATTGCGCGCCAGATCGCGCAGCCGCTGCGAATACTCCAGCGTGCGCAGCTCCTCGGGCAGTGAAATCCGCACGTTAGAGTCTGATCCAACGCCGAAAACACCCTCATGCGCCAGGTATTCCACCCCGTTGAACGGCCCGTCGCCCAGGTTCGCTTCGGTGATAGGGCAGAGGCCCGCCACCGCGCCTGAGCGGGCCATGCCAATAGTCTCGGCGCTGGTCATATGGGTGGCGTGGATCAGGCACCATTTGCCGTCGACAGCGGCGTTGTTCAGCAGCCACTCCACCGGCCGCGCACCCAGCCAATCGCTGATATCGGCCACTTCCTTGGGCTGTTCAGAAATATGGATATGCACCGGCAGCCGGTTCTGGATCTGCAGCACCTCTGCCAGATCCCCGGGGCAGGTGGCGCGCAGCGAATGCGGCGCAATGCCGACACGGGCGTCCTGCGGCAGATCCCGCGCTGCAATCTCCCGGGCGCGCGCGACCAGTTCGGAAAACTCGGAAACCGAGTTGCCAAACCGCTGCTGCCCCCCATTCAGAGCCTGTTTTCCAGCTCCGCCGTATGTGTAAAGCACTGGCAGATGGGTGAGACCGATACCGGTCTGGGCGGCTGCCGCAAACACCCGTTCGCTGAGTTCGGTCAAGGAGTCGAAATGCGCTCCGCCCGGCTGGTGGTGCACATAATGGAATTCCCCCACCGAGGCATAGCCGGCCTCCAGCATCTCCATGAACACAAGTGCGGCGATAGCCTCATACTGCTCCGGAGTGATGCGGTCCATGAAGCGGTACATCAGCTCGCGCCAGGTCCAGAAGCTGTCCTTGCCCGCGGCGCGGTACTCGGTCATCCCGGCCATGGCGCGCTGGAAGCTGTGGGAATGCAGGTTGCCAAGCGACGGCAGCAGCACGTCCGCCCGCACATCCCCGGCTTGCGGCTGGGCGCCGCTTTCCAGCGACATGATCCGGCCCTCTTTCACAGTCAGGCGGAGATTCCCGGCCCATCCTTCGGGCAGGCGCGCGCGCTGGGCAAATATTGTCTGCATCTGACCCTCTTATGTCTAGGTATAATACCAATAGCGGCAGGTTTAATACGCAGCAAGAGTTTTGAAGAGAAGGGGCGCTGCCCCTCGGCCTGGCGGCCTCACCCCGGGATATTTGGGGCAAGAGGAACAGCGAACCCCTGTTTCTTCCTCTTGCTCAAAATATCCTGGGGTTTGGGGCAAAGCCCCAACAAAAAAACGCGCCCGGGTGGGGCGCGTCCTTGTTGTCCAGCATTGCAGCGCAGATCAGTCGCGCAGCAGCTCGTTGATGCCGGTCTTGGAGCGGGTCTTCTCATCCACGCGCTTCACGATCACCGCACAGTAGAGGCTGATGTTGTTCTTGGACGGCATGGAGCCTGCCACAACCACAGAGTAGGGCGGCACTTCGCCGTACATCACTTCGCCGGTCTCGCGGTCGACGATCTTGGTCGACTTGCCGATGAACACGCCCATGCCCAGAACCGAGCCTTCGCGCACGATGCAGCCTTCGACCACCTCGGAGCGGGCGCCGATGAAGCAGTTGTCCTCGATGATGGTGGGGCCGGCCTGCATCGGCTCCAGCACGCCGCCGATGCCGACACCGCCGGACAGGTGCACGTTCTTGCCGATCTGCGCGCAGGAGCCGACCGTGGCCCAGGTGTCGACCATGGTGCCCTCATCGACATAGGCGCCTAGGTTCACGAAGGAGGGCATCAGCACTGCGCCGGGCGCGATGTATGCGGATTTGCGGACGACGCAGTTCGGCACCGCGCGGAAGCCGGCGGATTTCCAGTCTGCTTCGCCCCAGCCGTTGAACTTGCTGTCGACCTTGTCCCACCAGCCGCCGGCCTGCGGGCCGCCTTCGTGGATTTCCATGTCCTTGATGCGGAAGCCCAGGAGCACCGCTTTCTTGGCCCACTGGTTCACGTGCCAGTCGCCGCTGTCCAGCTTTTCGGCCACCCGCAGCTTGCCTGAATCAAGCGCGTTCAGGGTGTCTTCGATGGCTTCACGCTGCTCGCCGGTGGTGGCGGGGGTGATGGTGTCGCGCGCCTCCCAGGCGGCTTCGATTGCTGCTTCCAGCTGGGCGTTGGACATGGGTGTTCCTCCGGCATCGGTTAGATTCGGGGTTACATAGCGGCAATCTGCCTGCAGGTCATGTCCGGATTGCGTCCAAATTGCCGCCCCTGACGGCGTTTTGCCGGGTTGCGCGGCTTCAGCGCACCCGGCGCAGGTGACGGCGCAGGATTTCGCAGGCCGCAGCAGGGTCGCGGCGGGCCATCGCCTGAACGATGGCGGCGTGATCCGTATCAACCCGGCGGGTCCATTGATGCTGCCAGTTGGCAAACAGATGCCGGGCAGCGGCGATATGCAGATCGTCGATCGAGGCCAGCAGGCGCGGCATCGCGCAGGGCGACAGGATCACCCGGTGAAAGGCGCGGTTCAATCGCTCCCAGCTGGCCATATCCTCGGCGGCATCGCAGGCGAGGCGGGCCTCTTCAGCGGTTGCGATATCCGCATCCGTCAGCCGGGCAAAGGCGTGGGTCAGGGCCAGCACTTCCAGCGCCACCCGCATCTCGATCACCTCGCGGATCTCGGAGGGGTCCAGGGCGCTGACGCGGGTGCCGCGGCGGGGTTCGGATCTGGCGAGTCCATGCGCCTCGAGCCGCAGCAGCGCCTCGCGCACCGGCACATGGCTGGCCTCAAACGCGCGCGCGATATGGTCCTGGCGCAGTTTTTCCCCGGCAGGCAGGCTGCCGGTGATGATGCGTTCGCTCAAAGCCTGGTAAATTGTATCTGCGATTGTTGCGGACATGCCCTTGGCGATACCGGCGCGGGGCCCGCCCCGCAAGAATTATCGAGGATTACCCGAGGGGGTCCGGGGCAATATTGCCGCCGCAGATCAGAACCGCCACACGTTCGTCCGGCTCTGGCCGGTAGGCCCCGCACATCAGAGCGGCCAGGGCTGTGGCCCCTGCCGGCTCAGCCAGGATCCGCCGCTCGCGCCACAGCGCGGTCTGGGCCTGGGTGATGGCGCTGTCCGGGACGGTCACAGACGACAGCCCTTGCTCCGAGGCGAGTTCAAAGCAGATGCTGCCGATCCGTTTGGCACCAAGCGCATTGGCCGCAACGCCGGAGACCTCCACATCCACCGGCTGGCCGGCCTCAAGCGCGGTATGCAGCGCACAGGAGGTTTCCGGCTCCACCGCAACGATTTTCTTCGCACCCTGGAACCAGGCCATCGCGCCGCCGATCAGCCCGCCGCCGCCGACGGCGATCAGCAGGGTATCGGCCTCCAGCCCCTGATCCTGCCACTCGGCAAAGCAGGTGCCCTGTCCTGCCACGGTGGCCGGGGCGTCATAGGCGTGGACCTGCATGGCGCCGGTTTCCGCTTCATAGGCCTTGGCCTGCTCCAGCGCGTTGGCATAGGCGCCGGGCACCACCTGCAGATCGGCGCCGGTGCGCTCAATGAGGGCGATCTTGGCGGGGCCCGCCATTTCGGGCACATAGATCCGCGCCTTGTGCCCCAGCTGATGCGCGGCATAGGCCGCGGCGGCACCGTGATTGCCGCCCGAGGCGGCCACCAGGCCTGCCGCTGGAACCGTCTGGCTCAAAAGCGTGTTGAAGGCGCCGCGGGCCTTGAAGCTGCCGGTGTGCTGCATGTGCTCCAGCTTCAGCTCCACCGGGAAATCCAGCCCGAAGCCCTGCACCTGCATCACCGGAGTCTGCTGCACATAGGGGCGGATGCGGTCTGCCGCTGCCCTGATGCCGTCTTGCCAATCCATGCGCATTCCTCCCTGCCTGCTGCGCTGGACCTAAGCCGCAGGGCAGGCATGTGCAAGCCATACGGGTGCAAGAGTTGCGGCGCGGTCCTGCATTCTTGATTGGCGCTAACGCTCCGGGAAGGCTACAAAGAGAGTCCTGTTGTTTATTGCTGGAATTTTACATGACCGAAGACCGCCACAGCCGTTTCCGCGACGCTCACTCAGATCGGAACAGGGCTGAACATGTGCCCGCCACACCGCAGACCCAGGCGCCCGCCTACCGGCTGGCTTTCGCAGATGAGGAGTTTTTGTGCCGCGAGGAATTGCGCCCGGTGCGGCTGCAGCTGGAGCTGCTGAAGCCGGAGCTGATGCTGAATGAGCATGGCATCGAAAGCACAATTGTGATGTTCGGCGGTGCGCGGATCCCGGATCCTGCGCATAAGGATAAGGCGCGTACCCAGACGCTGGCGGATCTGTCGCATTTCTACGATGAAGCGCGTGAATTTGCCCGGCTGATGACGGAAAAGTCCAAGGAGAGCGGCGGGCGCCACAATGTGGTGGTGACCGGCGGCGGCCCGGGTGTGATGGAGGCAGGCAACCGCGGGGCGCAGGACGCGGGCGGCCATTCCATCGGTCTCTCCATTGTGCTGCCGCATGAGCAGGCGCCCAATGGATATGTAACACCGGATCTGAGTTTCAACTTCCACTACTTCGCGATCCGCAAGATGCACTTTCTGATGCGGGCGCGGGCGATCACAGTGTTCCCGGGCGGCTTTGGCACCCTGGATGAGCTGTTTGAAAGCCTGACGCTCATTCAGACCGGACGCATGGAGCGCGTGCCGTTCCTGCTGTTCGGCAAGGATTTCTGGGACAGGATCGTCAACTGGGAGGCGCTGGCTGATGCTGGCACTATTTCGGATCAGGATCTTGACCTGTTCCGCGTTGTCGATACCGCGCAGGAGGCTGTGGAGATCATCGACAATTGGGAACCCGCACCGCCGCGGGACAGCCTGCCCGGACGCGAGCGCTAGGCCGCAGCCATGAATGTGCTGCGGCCGGGGTTAGGCAAATTCCGGCGGCAGCATGCCGACTTCGTTGCCAGTGGTCAGACGGGTCAGGATCTGGGCTCCTTCCACTGTCTTCACCGAATAGCCGTAGCCGCGCAGGCGGAATTTCCATTCCCGGGGACTCAGGGCCTTGTCCCGTTCGTTGCGGATCAGTTCCAGAACGCTGGGGTCTAGCGGGGCAGTCTTTCGTTCCATCGGAGCCATGTGTGATTCCTTCTGAATGTTGATTGTCCGTAATCTGGAAACTGTTTGCCGTCCGCGGCGGAATTCGAGCCGCACTGTGGAAAGATTGCGGCAGCCCGGCATGCCCGCCTTGATGTTGCAGCCGGGCCACATCGCGAATCCGTTCCCCAGTCAGATGCCCTGAGGCAGGGGAACCGGCGGGAAACCGGACTTCATTCGGCGGTTTCCGGGCAGTAACTTGCCGTTAAAGGCGATTTCTTTTTCTTTGCTCGGCAATAGGCCAGAAGCGGGCCAAACTTGGCCACAATTGCAAACATAGTCTTATCAGAACGCGCATTATGGAGACGGCAGATGTCGGAAGTTTCAGATTATACGGCTCTTTTGGCATATACCTCGAACAGCAGCCTTCGCTGGAACAGCCTTGCGGATCTCGGCACCCAAACTGTGGTGACATATAGCTTTGTCGGCAGCGGTGATCTTGGGGATCCCGGCGACGATCCATATGGCGCCCATACGTATTGGTCTTTCGACGCCGCTCAGCGCGGATATTTCCGCCAGGCCCTGGCGGAGTTTGAGGAGGCCTCGGGGCTGGTATTTGTTGAAACCAGCGGCCCGGCGATGATCAATGTCTTTGGATATGACGGCGGCAGCGCTGCAGGATGGGCGGACCTGGCGTGGGCCACCGGTTATTCCACCAGCCAGGGCGAGCTGGCGATCGAAGGCAGCAGCATGGCCCCGGGAACCTATGGCTACGAAACGGTTCTGCATGAAATTGGCCACGCCGTCGGCCTGAAGCATCCGCATGACGGCGACCCGACGCTGGCCGAGCATCTGGATAACCAGGCGCATACCGTGATGACCTACAATTTCTCTTGGACCAACACCACGGAGCTGGGCACTTTTGACGTGCAAGCCTTGTCGCATCTCTATGGCGGGGCTGACGGGACCGCGGGATGGGATGCCTATGTCAATTCTGGCGGCACCGTTGTGATCAAGGCCAGCAGCCGTTCAGAAACGGTGCTGGCCACTGGGGAGGAAACCAGGATCTATGCCAAAGGCGGGCAGGATACCGTCATCGGACGCGAGGCAGATGACCGTCTGTTTGGCGGCGGCGGTGCCGACAGGCTGATAGGCAATTACGGCGAGGACACTCTGTCCGGCGGCAGAGGGTCAGATGTGCTGATTGGCGGCCGCGATGAAACCGACTACTCCGGCGAATTCCGCGAGGCGGATGTTTTGAACGGCAACGGCGGACGGGATACGCTGTACGGCGGGCAGGGCGACGACAGTCTGAACGGCGGCGGTGGCAAGGACCGTCTGATCGGCGGCGAGGGTTCCGATGATTTGACTGGCGGCAAGCGTGCCGATGTTTTCGTGTTCGTGTCAGCCGATTACTGGGAAGAAGAGGTCATAACAGATTTCGGCAGGGGCAATGACCGGATTGAGTTTTCCGGCACCTCTATCGGCGACTTCAGCGACCTGTCCATCACCCGCTCGGACGGCAGCACCTTCATCAGCTACTTTAACAGCCATGAGATTGAGCTGGCCGGATACACCGGATCGCTCACCGAGGACCACTTCCTGTTCACCTGATACGGCAGCCGGGGACCCTGCCGCACAGGGGCCGGAGCCGGGTTACTTCATCCCGGCTTCGGCCTCGATCTGTTTACGGCTCTTGCGCGCACGCTCGGTCGCGGATTTCAGCTGGCCGCAGGCCGCCATGATGTCATCGCCGCGGGTCTTGCGGATCGGCGAGGCATAGCCGGCCTGATAGACAATATTGGCAAACGCCCGGATCCGGTTGTTGGAGGACCGCTTGTAAGGGCTGCCCGGCCATTCGTTGAACGGGATCAGGTTGATCTTGGCCGGAATGTTGTAGCGCTTGATATGCTCTATCAGCCGGTGCGCATCCTCATCGGTGTCGTTCACCCCGTCCAGCATCACATATTCAAAGGTGATCCGCTCGGAGTTCGACGCCTTGGGGTAATCCGCCAGCGCCTGCAGCAGCTCGTCGATATTCCAGCGCTTGTTGATCGGCACCAGCACGTCGCGGGTCTCGTTGGTGGTGGCATGGAAGGAAATCGCCAGGAGGCAGCCGATTTCCTCAGCCGTGCGGGCAATCTCCGGCACCACGCCGGAGGTCGACAGCGTGATCCGGCGGCGGGACAGCGAGATGCCCTCCGGGTCCATCGCAATCTTCATCGCGTCGCGCACATTGTCGAAATTATAAAGCGGCTCACCCATGCCCATCAGCACGATGTTCGACAGCAAGCGCGTCTCTTCCTTGGGCGCACCCGGCGTGGGCCATTCCTCCAGGTCGTCACGCGCCATCATCACCTGGCCGACGATCTCGGCCGGGGTCAGGTTACGCACCAGCTTCTGGGTGCCGGTGTGGCAGAAGGAGCAGGTCAGGGTGCAGCCCACCTGGCTGGAGATGCACAGGGTGCCGCGGTCGTCCTCGGGGATATAGACGACCTCGACCTCATGGCCGCCATTGATCCGCACCAGATACTTGCGGGTGCCGTCGGTCGACACCTGCTTGCTCACCACCTCGGGGATGCGGATTTCAAACGTCTCCGCCAGCTGCGCGCGATAGGCCTTGGCCAGGTTGGTCATGTCACCAAAGTCGCGTTTGCCCCACTGATAGATCCACTGCCAGATCTGGCCGACCCGCATCTTGGCCTGCTTCTCCGGCGTGCCGTGCTCAATCAGCACCTCGCGCATCCGCTCGCGGGTCAGGCCGACAAGATTGATCTTGCCGCCCTCGGGCTCCTTGCGGGGCAGGGTCATTACGTCCTGGGTGATCGGCGCGCTGGCGGTCATGGCTGAAGCCTCGGGTGATGGTGGGCGGATGCGGCTCTATATAGGATTTCGAACGGAGATCAAAAGGAATCCGCGGAAACAGATAGCAAGCTGGCGGGCGGATACCGTCTATTTGCTGAGGCGTACCAGCTCGTCCACCCGTTTCCGCCCCAATTCCGTCCAGCAGGCGCGGGTGGCTATGCCGGCGTTTTCAGGCGACGGATGCGCGATCCCGATATAGCTGCAATGGGCCGTCCGGAAGACCTCCCACGCGGTCTGGCTCTCCATCAGCGCGGCCTCCGCAGCTGTGCCGCCACTCTTGTTGTCGCGTTCCGCCGCCGTCACCATGGCAGCTTCCAATGCATTGAACAGCGCCGCCTCCACGCCTTCTTCGTCCTCAGCCACGCAGGAGCCGATTTCCTCCTGGCTGCCCTCGCCGCACTCCAAGGCCGGGTTGGCAATGACAGGTTGAGCGAACAAAACAATCGTAAGGTAAGTGAGCGGGAGACTGTCAGAGTTCAGCATGGCAGGCACCTCCGCCTCCCATGCTACGCGCCTTGCGGGATTCAAACAAGAAAACCCCGGTCAAAGACCGGGGCTTTGCCAAATTTCCATTACAGCAGGCGCTACTTGCTGCAGCGCTTTTCAGCGTCTTCCACAGCCGCGGTGAAGCCGAGCAGCGAAAAGGTGTCCTTGGTCTGGGTGCCGCGGGCGGAACGGGCCGTCAGCACGGCATTTGCGCCCCGTTTCATCGCGGTCACGATCTTGGCATCATCCGCCGGAGTTGCCGGCCAGGCCCATTCGCCTTCGGTGAACAGTTCAAACTCGGACTCGCCGATCGCCATGTTCACCGTGGATCCGGGTGCAAAGGGATAACCGCCGGTAAAGCTCACCTCGCCCTTGGGCGCATCGCTGCTGCGGAAGGTGACAAACAGCTGGATCTCGCTGCGGCGCACTGCCACCACCCGGCCGTCGCGGGTGTTCACGGTCTCCTTGGGGGCAGACACACCCCAGCATTCCGCCGGGTTGTCGCCTTCAAAGACGCTCCAGTCCACCTTGGCCGCAACCCGGTTGTTCGACGTTTCCTGCGCAATTGCGGTGGTTGCCAATGCTGCCAGACACAGGCCCGCAGCCACGCGGGCGAGTTTCAATGCCATTTGTCCCGACTCCAAGACTGTTCTTTTTTACCTCAAATCCAAGCAAAGGGCCCGCAGCGTTCAACCGCCGTCTGGTCCCGATCCCCTCGCTTGCGCTACACAAGCACACTAACGTAACTAGCACCACGGGCGAAAGTGCGTTTTGGCAGGTTTTCGCCCAGAAAAACCGCACGGAAACATGAGGGGAGACATCATGGCGAAACCTGTGCCCATGGCCGAAGTCTGGCGCGGCCCGATCCTGGAGAGCCTGCACCTGGGCCATGCCGTTATCTGCGACGACAGCGGCCAGGTGGTGCGCAGCTGGGGCGACCCGGACGCGGTGATCTATCCGCGCAGCTCCGCCAAGATGATCCAGGCGCTGCCGCTGATCACCTCCGGCGCTGCCGCGCGCTATGGCCTCACCTCCGAACAGCTGGCGCTGGCCTGCGCTTCCCACAACGGCGCCCATATCCACACGGACCGGGTCAATGCGTGGCTCGATCAGCTGGGGCTTGGTGATGACGACTTCCGCTGCGGCCCGCAGCTGCCGGATGACATCCCGGCCCGAAATGAGCTGATCAAGACCGACAACAGCCCCTGCCAGGTGCACAACAACTGTTCCGGCAAACACGCGGGCTTTTTGACACTTAACCAGTACCTGGGCGGTGGCGCCGAATATGTCGACGTCAGCCACCCGGTGCAGCAGGCCTGCCTTGCAGCGTTTGAGGAAACCACCGGCCAGGACAGCCCCGGCTATGGCATCGACGGCTGCTCGGCCCCGAACTTTGCCACCACCGTCACCGGGCTGGCCCGGTCGATGGCCTGGTTCGCCAGTTCCGCAGACCGCTCCGACCGCCCGTCAGAGGCGGCGCAGCAGCTGGTCGCGGCCATGACGGCGCATCCCGAACTGGTGGCCGGCGAAACCCGCTGCTGCACCAACCTGATGCGCGCAATGGGCGGAAAAGTGGCAATCAAGACCGGTGCTGAGGCCGTGTTCATCGCCATCCTGCCGGAGCAGAAGCTGGGTGTCGCGCTTAAGATCGCCGATGGCACCACCCGTGCCAGCGAATGCGCCATTGCGGCACTGCTGGTCAGCCTGGGCGTGCTGGAGGCAGACCACCCGGAGACGAAAAAATACATGAACAAGGTGCTTTACAGCCGCCGCGGGCTGGAATGCGGTTCGATCCGCCCCGCAGCTGAACTGCTGTTCTGAAGCCTGAAGCAAGATGCCCCGGTCCTGGACCGGGGCATCAGCGTTACATATCCATCTCGATGATTTCGGCCACCTCGACCGAGCCGCTGCCGTCCACCACCATCGGGCAGCCCTTGGCCATTTCACAGGCGGCATCCTGGTCGGCGGCTTCCACCACCGTGTAGCCCGAGATCGGGTTGGCACCGCCGTTATCCGCCACGCCGCCGCTGCTGACGGTCTTGGACATCCCCACCGGCGCGCCGGGGATTTTCAGGGCCTCTCCCATCGACCCCATCCAGTTCTTCCAGGCTTCCATGACCTTGGCGCCTTCCTCCTCGCTCTCCGGGGTTTTGCCGCCGTGGTACGCAAAAATGAACTGTGGCATTGGTCTTCTCCCTTGGTTGCTGCGGGTTGGTGGTTCAAGTGGCCTGGCGGAGCAACGCCTCCAGCTTGCGCAGGGTGGAGGTCCAGCCCCGCTCATGGTTGGCGGCGATCTCGTCATCGCCCAGATCCCGGTGGTCGATCAGCAGCACCGCCCCGTCCCCGGCGGCGGCAATGGTAAAGGTCACATGGCTCTCGGCGCCGCGGCGGCCGTCCTCGCCGTGCCAGGCCCAGGTGAAGCCGACCGATTTCGGCGCATCCACATGGGTCACATGGCCGGACACATGGAACCGCTGCCCGTCGCTGTTCTGCATGACTGAATACCAGGGCCCGGTGCGGCTGAAATCCAGATCATGCTCCGGGATCCGGACTCCCTCAGGCCCCCACCATTTCAGCAGCTTGTCCGGTGTGGTCACCCAGTCAAACAGCGTCTCCGGACTGACGGGAAAGATCCGTTGCAGTTGCAGGCCGCTCATCCCTCGTCCTCCATCAGGGCTGCTTTCAGGCGGTCCAGGCTGCCCTCCCAGAAGGTTTTGCGGGATTGGGTCCAATCCGCAATCATCCGCAGCCCCTCCGGCCGGGCGGAGTAGAGCCGCCTGGTGCCATCGGCCCGCTGGCTGACCAGCCCGGCCTCGCGCAGCACCTTCAGATGGCGCGAGATCGCCGGCGCCGAGATGCCCGCCCCGGGGGCGAGTTCGCCCGCCGGCAGCTCGCCCTGGCTGATCAGCTGATCCACGATCGACATGCGGGTTTCATCCGACAGGGCGGCAAAGGATTTCAGAAGCGGGGTCATGGCATGATTATTAACGCATTTGTTAATTATGAAAAGGAAAAAGTGCCAGCTCGGCCGGCCCCGGCCGCAGGCCTCAGATGCCACAGGCTTCAGATGTGCTCCCGCCCGTCGCCGGCCTGTTCTGCGAACAGGCCTCCTCCCGTTGGGCCAAGATCAGCACCCCTCGCGTTTAGCCCTGCCCAAAACCCCCCAAGGGTGGATGTGTCAATAGCCACCAC